>NZ_JPXX01000008.1 GCF_000771875.1 Gallibacterium genomosp. 1
CTACTATGCCTTATTTTGTTGAATTGAAAAGTGATAGAGTCTAAATGTTAATAGTTTGGTGAAAAATTAAGTTAGAGAAATAAATGCAGAATAAGAATATAAAAAATCAGCCTACTTTTATATAGCAGGCTGATCTAATTTATAAAAACGACTATTTCTCGATAGCACCTTGAATAGTAATATCAATTTCTAGTGAAATTATTTTGTGTAAAATAGAAAGTAACTGATCCAATTTCTCATTATTAACATTACCCTCTGTATCAAAATATCCGTTCTGTTTTAATCCATTAATAAAAGCAGAAAATACTGCTTTATCAAAGAATTCCGGCGCATTGATACCGTGTAGTACAGATAAACGTTGAGCAATGGATTGACTCTCTTTTTCTAATTCTGTTCTAGTTTTATTTGGCTCAGCTTTAAGCAGGCTTAATGTAATAAAGTAACGTTGTAAAATTTCACGTACACCAGCGGCTAGAAGCTGCAATGAACGCCCGCGTTTTTTATTAATAGTCAAAATATTTTCGTGGCGTTTTAAGATTTCTTGTCGGCATAATTCATCAATAATCGATAATAAATATTTCTGCAATCTCTCTTCAGGAATATTTAAGAATAGTTCATTTGCCAAGAATGGATAGAATTTTTTTACTGCCTCTAAGACAAGATTTAATTCTATCGCTTCGTGATGTAATACTAAGCTGGCAATAAATGAAGGCAACACAAATAAATGTTGAATATTATTACGGTAATATGTCATCAAAACAGCAGAGTTGCGCTCTAGTCGAACTATTTCACCAAAATTATCTTTTTCAATTAAAATACCAACACGATCTAAATTTAAAACGTGTTGTAATATTGTTTCACCTGTTTCATTAGGCAAAATAATATCGTCATCGTAACAGGTATTACGTAATAATTGTAAACAGGAATCGATTTGTTCAATTAATAATTCTTTGGATAAAGCTCGTTGGCGTGAAGAAAGTAAGATAGAAACTGTCAAATTCATCGCATTTACTGCAGCTGCGCGATTAATATTAACCATTACTTGATTAGAAACGCGAGAAACTGCATCATTAAACCATTCTGGACGATTTTTATCATCTGCATTATGGCTACGCCAATCAGGATAGTACTGGTTTAAATAATTGTTGAGCGTAATCGGCTCGGCAAAATTCACATAACCTTTACCGAGATTGCGTAATTTCTTGATAACGCGCAACACTAATCCGGCATTTTCTTTTTCTTTCTCAGCACCACGAAGCTCTTTTGCGTAAGTGTCAACTTCGAGTACGTGTTCATAACCGATATAAACTGGTACGATTGAGATTGGTCGTGTTTGTTGGCCGCTTTGCAATGCTTGTAATGTCATTGACATCATCCCAGTTTTGGGGGCTAATAAACGTCCGGTACGAGAACGCCCACCTTCAATAAAAAACTCAACGGAATAACCACGATGGAATAATTCTGCCAAATATTCTCTAAAAATAGTGGAATAAAGACGATTGCCTTTGAATGTTCGACGAATAAAAAATGCACCCCAGCTACGGAATATTGAGCCTACAGGCCAGAAATTTAAATTAATGCCGGCAGCAATATGTGGTGGTACTAAACCTTGATGATAGAGTACATAGGAGAGTAATAAATAGTCGATATGGCTACGATGGCAAGGGACATAAACAATTTCGTGTCCTTCTAAAGCCAGTTTTCGTACACGATCTGCGTGTTCAACATTAATTCCTTGATAAAGGCGATTCCATAACCAACGCAAGAAACGATCAGCTACGCGTAAGCTGCTGTAATTAAAGTTGGAGGCGATTTCCTGTAGAATTTTTTCAGCTTCCTGACGAGCTTTCTCGGGTGAAATTTTCTTATTTTCTGCTTCGTCTGCAATTGCCTTTATAATCTTTTCATTGCTTAGTAATTTAGCAAACATAGCGGAACGATTTAGTAAACGTGGACCGGTAGCGGAAATGCGCTGTTTTGAGAAATGGATACGAGCAACCCGCGCTAATTTTTGTGCCATTTTTTGATCGGAACCGAAATTATTCACCATATAACGTAAAGAGACCGCTTGTGAAAAACGAACAAAATTATCACGACCAAACCATAAAATTGTTGCAAACTTTTCGATACCGTTAAGCAAACGCAGTTTCGGTAAACCGGATTTATCTTCATAGCCGGGTGAGCGTCCCCATAGCACAGAAACTGGAATTAATTGCACGTCAAGATCTGCTAAATTGCGGTGCTGTTCTAGATATTGAGAAAAAATTTGTTCTGTTTCTTTTTTTACTGTTTTTGATTTAAAGAAACGACGTCCCTCATCGAGAAAAACATAGCGAGGCAATTGTTTTCCATTAATTTCATTCATCTCTAATGGATCAGGCAAACCTAAAGAAAGACAGTTTTTCTGAAAAATAAGTAAGTCTGTTTGAGAAGTGTAGGGAAGAACATAAATTAGGGGTTCATTAATATTGAGATGTAATTCTTCGATTGGATTATTGGGGATTGAATTACTCTTGACCAAAATAGATAGTGGCAAGCTTAATAATTTTCGATAAAAATTAAGAAAAAAAGCCATTTGAATTCCTTTATTTTGATTTTTAATAAAAAACGGCGTAAGTGTAGCATAAATTTATTATTAAAAGTGAGCGTCAGATCAAGCAATGCATAAAAGAACGGTGCTTGATAAATTACTTTGCAATCAGAGAGAGGCTGTATATAATGACAGGTAATACTGTATAAAAGCACAGAGAATGAGATTATGGCGATAAAAAGTAATAAAGCACTGACAGCACGTCAACAACAGGTTTTTGATTTTGTAAAACAGCATTTAGAACAAACAGGAATGCCACCGACTCGTGCGGAAATAGCTAAGCAGCTTGGTTTCCGTTCTGCCAATGCGGCGGAAGAGCATTTAAAAGCTTTAGCCAGAAAAGGTGTTATTGAAATAGTATCTGGCACTTCACGTGGAATAAGATTAATTGGTGAGGTGGAATCGGCAAACGATGAACAGGAGGGGTTGCCATTGGTTGGGCGAGTGGCTGCCGGAGAGCCAATTTTGGCAGAAGAGCATATTGAAGCGATGTATCAGGTAGATGTGAATATGTTTAAGCCGAAAGCAGACTTTTTGTTGAAAGTGCAAGGAATGTCGATGAAAGATATTGGAATTTTAGACGGCGATTTATTAGCTGTACACAGCACAAAGGATGTGAGAAATGGGCAAGTGGTTGTTGCACGTATCGGTGAAAATGTAACGGTAAAACGCTTTGAACGTAAGGGGAATATGCTTTATCTACATCCGGAAAATAGCGAACTTTCTCCAATTGTAGTCGATCTCAGCCAAGAAAATGTAGAAATTGAGGGTATTGCAGTTGGTATTATTCGTAATAATGCTTGGATGTAGCTGTAAAAGAGTATTCGGGCGACAAAATTGTCGCCTTCTTCGTTAATTTCTCGTACTATAAAACAGTTTTTTATTTCAAAAATGTTAATATTTTGTGTTTTGTTCATTGAATAAATTTTCAGAAAACAAAATCTTTCCTATTTTTTATTCTGTTTAAATCTTGTTCTAACAACAGTTTCTTTGTATACCTCATAATTGTTGTCCAGCTACATAACTTTTTTGAGGTAGATCACGAAACTGACTTTTTTTATTAAAAATCTGTAAAAAAATAATTACCTACCGACCAAATAATGGCACAATAATGGCACTTTTTACTTCTATTCTAAATAACGTAACCTTGGAGGATATCGTGCAGACTGTTAATGTCGATATTGCAATTGTTGGTGCCGGTGGTGGTGGCTTGCGTTCAGCAATCGCAGCCGCAGAAGCAAACCCTAACCTTAAAATTGCTCTAATTTCAAAAGTTTATCCAATGCGTAGTCATACTGTTGCTGCTGAAGGTGGTGCTGCGGCAGTTATTAAAGATGAAGACTCATATGATAAACATTTTCATGACACTGTTGCTGGTGGTGACTGGCTTTGTGAGCAGGATGTAGTGGAATATTTCGTAGAGCATTCTCCAATTGAAATGACACAGTTGGAACGTTGGGGATGCCCTTGGAGTCGTCGTCCGGATGGTGATGTGAATGTACGTCGTTTCGGTGGTATGAAAATCGAAAGAACTTGGTTCGCAGCCGATAAAACCGGTTTCCACTTACTTCACACTTTATTCCAAACTTCTATTCAATTCCCTCAAATTCAGCGTTTTGATGAGCATTTTGTGCTTGATATTCTTGTTGATGATGGTCACGCACGCGGTGTCGTTGCAATGAATATGATGGAAGGCACAATGGTTCAAATCAATGCCAATGCAGTCATTATCGCAACTGGTGGTGGTTGCCGTGCATTCCGCTTTAATACTAATGGCGGTATTGTAACAGGTGATGGTCTTTCTATGGCTTATCGTCACGGTGTGCCGTTACGTGATATGGAATTTGTTCAATATCATCCTACTGGATTACCTAATACCGGTATTTTGATGACTGAAGGTTGCCGTGGTGAAGGTGGTATCTTGGTCAATAAAGATGGCTATCGTTATTTGCAGGATTATGGCCTAGGTCCTGAAACCCCAATCGGAAAACCTCAAAATAAATATATGGAACTTGGTCCTCGTGATAAAGTTTCACAAGCATTCTGGCAAGAGTTGCAAAAAGGTAACACTTTGAAGACCGCAAAAGGCGTTGATGTGGTTCACCTTGATTTAAGACATCTTGGTGAAAAATACTTACACGAACGTCTACCGTTTATTTGTGAGTTAGCACAAGCATATGAAGGTGTTGATCCGGTTAAAGCGCCTATTCCTGTACGTCCAGTTGTTCACTATACAATGGGTGGTATTGAAGTTGATCCTCAATGTGAAACTCGTATTAAAGGTTTATTTGCTGTGGGTGAATGTGCTTCTTCTGGTTTGCACGGTGCTAACCGTTTAGGTTCTAACTCACTTGCTGAATTGCTTGTATTAGGACGTGTTGCTGGCGAACAAGCTGCTCAACGTGCGGTTGAAGCGAAACCAGCAAATCAATCTGTAATTGATGCGCAAGCACAGGATGTGATTAAACGTCTTGATGCCTTGTTAGATCAGGAAGGTACAGAATCTTGGTCTGCAATTCGTGATGAAATGGGTAACTCTATGGAAGAGGGTTGCGGTATTTATCGTACACAAGATAGTATGCAAAAAACTGTAGATAAAATCCAAGAGTTGAAAGAACGTTATAAACGTATCCGTGTTGCTGACCGTTCAAGCGTATATAACACTGATGTGCTTTATACTATTGAATTAGGTTATATCCTTGATGTAGCACAATCTATCGCTTGTTCAGCACTTGATCGTAAAGAATCTCGTGGTGCTCACCAACGTTTAGACTATACAGAACGTGATGATGTGAATTACTTGAAACATACGCTTGCATTCTATAAAGAGGGTGGAGTGCCGACTATTGAATACAGCGATGTGAAGATTACTAAATCGCAACCAGCAAAACGTGTTTACGGTGCGGAAGCAGAAGCCGCAGAAAAAGCAGCAAAAGAAGGGGCAAAATAATGGCGAACGCATTACAAACAATGACGGTTGAAATTCTACGTTATAATCCGGAAGTAGATAACGAACCGCATTTAAAATCTTATCAGGTTCCATATGATAGCCAAACCTCATTACTTGATGCGTTGGGTTATATTAAAGATAAACTTGATCCGGATCTTTCTTATCGTTGGTCTTGCCGTATGGCGATCTGTGGCTCTTGTGGAATGATGGTAAATGGTCGTCCTAGCTTGGCGTGTAAGACTTTCTTGCGTGATTTTAGTGGTCATATGCGTATTGAACCATTGGCGAATTTCCCAATTGAACGCGATCTTGTTGTTGATTTGAGCCATTTCATCGAAAGCCTTGAATCAATTAAGCCATATATCATTGGCAACAAAGCTCCGGAGTTGAAGAATGTTCCACAACCTTCTTCAGAATTGGCGAAGTCAAGAACAAAACAAACTCCGGCAGAATTGGAAAAATATCGTACATTCTCAATGTGTATTAACTGTGGTTTATGCTATGCAGCGTGTCCGCAATTTGGCTTGAACCCTGAATTCGTTGGTCCGGGTGCGATTACATTGGCTCACCGTTATAACTTAGATAACCGTGACCACGGTAAAGAAGAACGTATGAAGATCCTTAATGGTAAAAATGGGGTTTGGAGTTGTACTTTCGTTGGTTATTGCTCAGAAGTGTGTCCAAAACACGTTGGTCCTGCTTCGGCGGTTAACCAAGGTAAAATTGAAAGTGCGAAAGACTACGTTTTTGCAATGTTAAAAATGCAAAAATAAGGAGAAAGTAGAATGACAACAGTAGCAACAAGTAAACGCAAAAAGTATGTGCGTGAAGTCAAAGCGACTTGGTGGAAAAAGTTAGACTTTTACAAATTCTATGTCTTGCGTGAAAGTACATCAGTACCAACCATTTGGTTCTGTTTAGAATTATTCTACGGTTTGACTTGTTTAGGTAACGGTACTTTTGATAGTAATTTTGTAAACTTCTTACAAAATCCGGTGGTAGTTATTCTGAATATTATAACTCTTGGTGCAGTGTTACTTAACACATTCACATTCTTTAATATGGCTCCGCAAATGATGAATATCATTGTGAATAATGAACGTATTAATGTGAAAATGGTTACCAGAGTTTTCTGGGCAATTACCTTAGTAGTAAGCATTATTGCTTTAATTTTAGTATAGGGAACAGAAAATGAACAAAGAAACTCCAAAACGTTCAAACGAACCTGTCGTTTGGTTACTGTTCGGTGCAGGTGGTGCAATTAGTGCGGTATTTTTTCCTGTATTAGTCCTCATTTTAGGTTTTCTACTCCCATTTGGATTAGTTTCACCGGACAATATTGTTGCATTTGCACATACTTGGATTGGTAAATTGGCAATTTTAGTATTGTTAATTTTTCCAACTTGGTGCGGTATTCACCGTATCCATTTAGGGTTGCACGATTTTAAAGTGCATATTCCTGCAGGCGGAGTGATTTTCTACGGATTAGCAGTACTTTATTCTGTATTGACTATTTTTGCAGTGATTTCACTATAATCGGCTTTTAGTAAAAAATCTCCTGTTCCGGAAGGGCAGGAGATTTTTTTATGGCTTTAAAAAAACTCTTTTTGATATTTATTTTACCATTTTAAATAAATTTAATTCACAAAGGAGAAACATCCTTTTTACATCTTCGGGTAAAAAAATGATATTGAACAAAAGTCTATAAAATAAGGCAATAAATTCTAATCTTTTTCTCAATTTTGTGATCTGTGTTATATCTCTTTTAGCAAAATTTCTTTAAAATTGCCGACGTTTTTACTCTATTTGAAATTTTATCTATTCATTAAATTAAATAAGGAGCTCCTATGAGTATTGCTATTATCATAGCAACGCATGGTGTCGCAGCCGAGCAATTACTTCGTACAACAGAGATGTTGATCGGAGAGCAAGAAAATGTCGCTTTTATTGAATTTGTTCCGGGTGAGAACCAAGAAACGATCATTGGTAAATATCAGGATAAATTGGCGAATGAACTTTCTGGTTGTGATCGAGTGTTATTCCTCGTTGATACTTGGGGTGGCAGCCCGTTTAATGCAGCTAACCGTGTTGCAGACGGCAAAGACAATATGGAAGTGGTAACAGGGGTTAACGTGCCGATGTTGGTGGAAACCTTTATGGCTCGTGATGATGATCCTTCTTTGGAAGAGTTGGCAGAAATTGCTTTGGAAACTGGTCGTGGCGGTGTCCGTGCATTGAAATTGGAACAAAAACCACAACGAGAAACCAAACCTGAGCCAGCTCCAGTAGTTGCTACTCCGGCGCAATCTCAGCCTGTTGAACCAGCTCAACCACAAGTTGCAACAGCCGGTAAACATATGGCAATCGGTCTTGCACGTATTGATGACCGCTTAATTCACGGTCAAGTAGCGACTCGTTGGACAAAAGAGAGCAAAGTTAATCGTATTATCGTGGTGAATGATGAAGTTGATAAAGACGATGTTCGTAAAACAATGTTGAAACAGGCGGCACCTCCGGGAGTTAGTGCGCACGTTGTCAATGTAGCGAAAATGGTGCGTGTTTACAATAATCCTGAATATAACGATGATCGTGTAATGTTGTTGTTTACTAATCCGACCGATGCTCTCTTTTTAGTTGAGTCAGGGTTGGATATTAAATCGGTCAACATTGGTGGTATGGCTTATCGTGAAGGTAAAAAACAGATTACCAGTGCCGTTTCGGTCGATGAGAAAGATATTGCCGCATTTAAAAAGTTGGCTGATTTAAATGTTGAACTTGATGTGCGTAAAGTATCGAATGATCGTAAAGAAGATATGATCGATTTATTGAAAAAAAGCAACCTTATTTAATACTTAACTGAAGGAAAATATTATGGAACTTTCTAGTATTCAAATTATTTTGATCTTCATCATCTCCTGTATTTCAGGAATGGGATCGATCTTGGATGAGTTTCAGACTCACCGTCCGTTAATCGCTTGTACCTTAATCGGTCTAGTTTTAGGTGACATTAAAACAGGGATTATCGTTGGTGGTTCGTTGGAATTATTGGCATTAGGTTGGATGAATATCGGTGCAGCACTTGCACCGGATGCCGCTTTAGCCTCCGTTGTATCTACCATTTTAGTTATTGTTGGTGGACAAGAAATTACCACTGGGATTGCGATTGCGATTCCGCTTGCAGCTGCCGGTCAGGTATTAACCTATGTGGTGCGTGCGATTACAGTAGGTTTCCAACATCTTGCGGATAAATCTGTGAAAGATGGTAACTTAAATCGTTTAGACTGGGTTCACTGTAGTGCATTACTTCTTCAAGCGATGCGTATTGCTATCCCTGCATTGATCGTAGCATTGACAGCAGGTACAGATACTGTTCAATCTTTATTGAATGCGATTCCTCCAGTGGTTACAACTGGATTGAAAATCGCCGGCGGTATTATTGCCGTTGTCGGTTATGCAATGGTTATCAATATGATGCGTGCAGGTCATTTAATGCCATTCTTCTATGCTGGTTTCGTTGTGGCGGCATTTACTGATTTCAATTTAGTGGCATTAGGTGTACTTGGTACAATTATGGCAATTCTTTATATCCAACTTCACCCTAAATACAATCAAAGTAAGCAAGTGGTGCAAGTAGTATCAAGCGGTAATAACGATCTTGACAACAGATTAGATTAATGGGGGAAGCAGAGATGACAACAGAAACTAAAAAAGTAACCCAAAGCGATTTAAATAAAGTCGTACTCCGCTCAAATCTTTTCCAAGGATCTTGGAACTTTGAGCGTATGCAAGCGTTAGGTTTTGCATTTTCAATGGTGCCGGTGATTAAACGTTTATATCCTGATCCGAATTCTCAAGAGCGTAAAGATGCGATTAAACGTCATTTGGAATTCTTCAATACACAACCTTTCGTAGCAGCACCGGTATTAGGTGTAACTATTGCGATGGAAGAAGAACGTGCTAATGGTAAGCCGATTGAAGATTCAGCAATCAACGGGATTAAGGTTGGTTTAATGGGGCCATTGGCTGGTGTGGGTGATCCGATTTATTGGGGAACTGCACGTCCGGTATTTGCGGCATTAGGTGCTGGTTTAGCATTAAGCGGTAGTATTTTAGGGCCATTACTCTTTTTCGTATTATTTAACCTAGTTCGTTTGGCAACTCGTTACTATGGTGTAACGTATGGCTATAAAAAAGGTTTGGATGTGGTTAAAGATATGAGTGGCGGTTTATTGCAAAAATTAACCGAAGGAGCTTCTATTCTTGGTCTGTTTATTATGGGAGCGTTGGTACAGAAATGGACAACTATCAATGTGCCGCTTGTCGTTTCCACCATTACTAAACAGGATGGCACGGTTGAAGTTACCACCGTGCAATCCATTCTCGACAGCTTAATGCCGGGATTATTACCGTTGCTGTTTACCTTTGCCTGTATGTGGCTATTGCGTAACCGTGTCAATGCACTTTGGATCATTATTGGTATTTTCATTATCGGTATTATCGGGGCAGCAACCGGAATTTTAGGCTAATCGATAAAGGTGGGCAGTCGTCCACCTTATCACTATTCGGCGGAAGTGGGCTTTGCCCACTTTCTGTTTAGATAAATAATAAATTTCTGTTAGAACGGATAGAAATAGCTATGTTGATTAACGCCATATTATTCACTTTGATTATTCTCTACTTTCTGTTTGCCATTTATGATCAATTCTTAATGGAGAAACGTTACGGCAAAACGGCACTAAAAATACGGCTTCTGCGCAAACAGAAAATCGAAGGGGTGGTCATGTTGGGGCTGATTTGGTTAGCTGTTTATCAAGCAGTGCCACAAGGGCTTGAACAAATGACAATTTACCTGTTAGTGATGGTGTCAATTTTATTGATTTATCACTTTTTTGTGCGTTATCCAGTATTTTTACTAAAACAAGATGGCTTTTTTTTAAATAATATTTATATTCCCTATCAACATATTAATACGATAAATATCAGTGAAAACGGCTTTTTACAAATAGTCTTAAAAAATGATAAGGCCTTACCGGTTTACATTGAGAATGTTGATGATATTGCCGCTGTTTTACAGTTTTTAGCGCAAAGCGGCAGAATTACCCAGCCGATTGGAGGAAAATAAATTATGTTTTATCGCCTAAACGGAAAGGCACAACACTATATTTGGGGTGGAAAAACCTTTATTCCGCAATTATTACAACAACAGCCGGATCAACAAATTTATGCAGAATGGTGGCTCGGTACGCATCCAAGTGCCGTTTCCAGTATCGAAGTGAACGGACAGCAACAAGGGCTTGATCATTATATTGCTGCGCATCCGGCGGTGTTAGGTGAAAAATCGCAACAGCAATTCGGTGATAGATTGCCTTATCTATTGAAGATATTGGATGTGGTCAAACCTTTGTCTATTCAGCTGCACCCAACCAAAACAGAGGCAGAGCAGGGTTTTGCTCGAGAAAATGCACAAGGCATTGATCTCAAAGATCCGAAACGCAGTTATAAAGATGACAACCATAAACCGGAAATGATGATTGCGTTATCTGATTTTTGGTTATTACACGGCTTCAAAAGCAAAAGTGCGATTTTAAAGACCCTGTATGCACGACCGTCTTTGGTGGTTTTAGCGGAAAAATTGGAACAACAATCTTTAAAAGATTTTTATGCAGATGTAATGCAGTCCTCACAAACGCAATTAGCACAATGGTTATTGCCGATTATTCAGCATAATCAAGTGGCATATCGAAATAATGAATTAACTTTGGATAATCCAGATTATTGGTTGTTATATGCATTGAAAGCGATAGAAATTTCGGTAGATAAACTTGATGTGGGATTATTGAGTTTCTACTTATTCAATATTGTTCATCTGAAAAAAGGTGAAGGTATTTTTCAAGATGCCGGTATTCCACATGCCTATTTACGCGGGCAAAATATCGAACTAATGGCAAGTTCCGATAATGTGATTAGAGGTGGTTTAACGCCGAAATATGTTGATATTCCGGAACTGTTAAAAATTGTCGATTGCACAGAAATTGTGCCAAAGGTGATTGCAGCGGCAAGCAAAGAGAATGGTTACAGCACTTATCAAACGCCAAGCCGAGATTTTGCGTTAAGCAATATTAACTTTGCTGCCGATTATCAATGCAACTTGAAGTCGGAAAGTGCAGAAATTTTGTTGGTAATGCAAGGCGAAATCAGCTTACACAATGCGCAGCAACAACTTACCTTAACGCAAGGGCAATCTGCTTTTATTGACGCAAACACCGCTTATAGCATCTCAGGGCTAAGCAGTGGTTATGCCATTATCGCGAAATTGCCTTAAAGACTAGAAATAATGCGTGAAGCAAACTCACGCATTATTGATAACTTGGTTTGGCATTGGGATTATTGATCACCTTGTTGGTGGATAAAGATCATTATGACTGGAGCAATAACAGCAAGCCAGATTGCCCAAATAAGATCCAGTTCTAAATAAACAGCCCCTAATGCTAAGAAAGTAGCAATAATACCTAGCCAGTATCCAAACAGGTGGTAATGTCTTTGCCCACTTAAACGACGGCGGATAAAGGTAAGAGAAGTTAAATAAATAGCAATAGCTGATGTTAATGTAGCCATTGCAAATAGTGGTGACACGTGATGTTCACTTACGCTTGAGCTGTTTAGCTGTGTTACTGTATCGGCAATCAATTCTAATGCTGAACCAACAGCAGCTAAGGAGATAAAAACAAAATAATGGCCATAACCGAATAAAAATACGGTCTTAAATAGGCGTTGTCGTTCTAATAGCTGTGCAAATGGCATTTTAAAATAGAGCCACCAAAGTGAGAACATTATTGCAGAAATACCCAATCCCAGTGGCAGCGCTTCGGTAAGTAGTGAAATTTCGCTACGCAATAATGGTGTGATTGCGTTAGTAATGCCGAGTAATCCTTCGCCAAGCAGAATAATGGTTAGCAATCCATAGCGTTCGGCAATGTGGTGAGGATGCCAGCTTGTTGCTTCTTTTCGTTCAGCCCATAAAGGTACAGAGAGTTCAATTAGTATCATTATAGGAATAAGATAATAGGCATAATCAGTTAATGCAAAAACAATAATTCCCCATAAAATTTGCGTGATAATTAAACCGTAGCCGTAACGCAGGCAGGTAATTTTTCTCGTTTTGTCATTTTTGGCTGCTCTGAACCATTGATAGGCTTGAGCTAGACGCATAATAACGAAACCCCACAACATATTTTTTAATGAGCCGTTATGAAATACTTCATTAATACTGACAGCTAAAATTAACGCCCCGAACATTTGTACCATTGTTACGATGCGATAGGCGCTATCATCAGTATCATAGGCAGATGCGAACCAAGTAAAATTCATCCACGCCCACCAAACTGTGAAGAAACAAAAAGAGAAGGTTGCTATCCCTTCTAATAGATGATGTGCAGCAAGGGCGTGATGTAAACCACTTGCTGTTGCTGCAATAGCGATAACAAACACAAGATCAAAGTATAGTTCTAAAGGTGTGGCAACACGGTGATGTTGTTGATGATCACGAGCCACCATTGGTTTTATAGCAAGATAACGTTTTATCATAAATTAATTTTCCTGTTGATGAAGTTGTTGACAGGTTTTTTCATATTTGTTTCCCCATTTGTGCATTGCTTTAATCACCGGCAGTAGGGTTTGCCCAAATTCTGTCAGTGAATATTCCACTTTCGGCGGAATTTCCGGATAAACCTCACGATGCAAAATGCCGTCATTTTCCATTTCTCTCAGTTGCAATGTCAGCATTCGCTGCGTGATATTCGGAATCAATCGGCGCAATTCATTGAAACGTTGCGTCCCTTGGAAAAGGTGATACAGAATAATCACTTTCCATTTGCCACCGATAATATCTAATGTGGTATTTACCGGGCATTGTTGATGTTCGGTAATATTTTTGTCTGTCGCTTGCATTGTTTCCTCTGCTTGTCTGAAAAAAACGGCGTTATTATAGCGAAAAAATTTTATAAAAAAAGTCCATTTATTTTTCATATTAATTTTAAAAATAACAGTTTTGTTTTTGTAACTATATGAAAATTAATAAATTATTTTAATTTAAAGGTATAAAAAATGTGCGTACTTACGAAAAATAAATTAAGTTTGTATAATGCACCGCATAAATTCAAGGGATGAAATGATAAAGGAGGGTAATAATGCAAATTTCAGAATTGGATAGAATTAATCAGTTGGCACATAAAGCAAAGAATGAAGGTTTAACAGCGGATGAAATTTCAGAAAGAGAAATGTTACGCCAACGTTATTTAGAGAAAATCCGTGGACAGCTAACTAATATTTTGGCAACAGTAACGGTAGTAGATAGCGAAGGTAATGATATTACGCCACAGAAATTACGTTTAGCGCAACGCAACGGAATGATGATTTAAACAGAGAATGAAAGAATAAAGGATAGCAAAATGAGAAAAGTTAAAAATATTTATCAAGAAAATCAAGCACATTGGGTTGGTGATGGATTTTTGGTTCAACCATTATTTAGTCATATGGGAGATGATCGTGGAACAAATCCATTTTTAATGTTGGATTATGCCGCACCACAATATTATGAACCAAATAAACGTACTCCACGAGGAGTCGGACAGCACCCACATAAAGGCTTTGAAACAGTAACTATTGCTTATCAAGGAGAAGTGGAACATCGTGATTCCAGCGGTGGCGGCGGCGTGATTAAAGCCGGCGATGTGCAATGGATGACGGCCGGAGCCGGTATTATCCATCAAGAATTCCATTCTGAAGCATTTAGTCGTCAAGGCGGAATGTTTGAAATGGTACAGCTTTGGGTAAATCTGCCACGAAAGGATAAAAATGTACCGGCGCATTATCAACATCTTGCTAAAGAGAATATTCCGGTAGTGGCGTTTGCAGATAATGCAGGTTATGCACGGATTATTGCTGGAAATTTTGCAGGCATACAAGGAGCGGCTAAAACCTATACTAAGATGAATGTATGGGATATGGTGATTAATGCCGGACGTGAAGTTGAGATTGAAATACCGGAAAGCCAATCTCTCTCTATGGTGGTTTTGCGTGGTAAAGCGATCTTTAATCATAATGAGCAGGCGAGTGCCGGACAGTTAGTCAATTTTGAGAGAAGTGCCGGCAAAGTAACCATTACCGCCGCAGATGAAGAGGTGAAAATTCTGCTGTTAGCAGGGGAACCGATTGAAGAACCTGTTGTAGGTTATGGTCCGTTTGTAATGAACTCTTTTGAAGAGATTCGCCAAGCAGTGAACGATTTTAATGCCGGTAAATTCGGTCAAATTGAAAATTGATAAAATGGGTGGTTGCTAAGGCATCCGCCCTGAATAAGGAGAAAATATGATGCTTTATAAACCATCCCATCCACACAGTTTATTGCAGGATGATCAACTTTTTTTATTGCAACGCTTTCCGCAAGACAAATGGCGGATGTTGCCGAGTTTCAGCGGTGCTGCCGGTTGGTTAGGAATGCACGATAGCTTACGCTTCGGGCAAGGAATGTTGGATCATTTAGGGCGACAATATTTGGAACAAAAATTAGATTGGGAAACGTTCCGGCAACGGTTATTGCACGAAGCCTATCTGCATTATGGGCATCTGGATGGGCATCATCGTTTAGAAGATGATGAACATTTTCCTAAAATGCGTTTGCAACAACCGAAATTAGCTTCAGGATTTGATCTGTTAGAAAATGATCATCATCAGATTGCCGAACGGTTAAGTGAGGTTGATAGGGATTTGCTTCGTTTACGGCAGACGCAATTACAGCCTTCTCAACAGAAATGGGTTGAGCAGTTAATTGATAATATTAAACAGAGTGGTGAATTGCTGTATCGTCATCTTGCGGATGAAGAAGATTTGGTGATTCCGTTATTAGCTCTACAACAAGAAGCAAACTAAATAAAATAAATTATTTTATAAAAAACAGCCATTAAACGGCTGTTTTTAACTTCTGAATACAAAATAGACGCAACCTAACAGACAAAGCCCAGCCCAGATATAATCCAATTTAAATGGTTGTTTAAAGAACCAAACCAGAAACGGTACAAAAACGAGCAATGTAATCACTTCTTGTGTAATTTTCATTTGTCCGAAAGAGAAACCTTGTGCCGCGAGATAACGTGTTGCCGGAATCATAAAACTGTATTCCAGTAATGCGATAAACCAACCGAAAATTATAGCTTGCCAAATCGGTGCATTATGCAGGAATTTCAAATGGCTGTACCACGCCAATGTCATAAAACAGTTGGAAATCACTAACAGCAATAATGGGAAAATGTACGCAAACATCTTAGACCTGTGAAATTGAATATGGGAATAAGCGATGCATTTTACGCTTTTTTTGCTGACAGAAAAGTGGGCGTTAAGAAAAAAGGTTGGGCATATGCCCAACCGTAAAGGTGTGATCAGTTAGAGGAAAATGCTGGCGATAGCGACAATAGTAAAACCGATAACGCCCAACAAGGTTTCCAAAACAGTCCAAGTTTTAAAGGTGGTTTTGGTGTCCATTTCTAAGAAACGGCTGATTAACCAGAAACCGGAGTCATTAACGTGAGATAACACAGTTGCACCCGAAGCGATAGAGATCACGATAAAACAAAGATCAAATTGGCTTAATCCGGGGGTTGCGGCAATAGTTGGTGCCATAAGAGCAGCGGTAGTGGTTAATGCTACGGTTGCAGAACCTTGAGCAACGCGTAAACAGGCTGAAATTACAAATGCGGCTACAATAACAGGCAAACCGGTATTGGATAAAGTAGATGCTAACACATCGCCGATACCGCTGGCACGCAATACGCCACCGAACATACCACCAGCACCTGTTACCAATACTATTGAGCAGATTGGCCCTAATGCACTGTCGCAAAGTTTTTCAATTTGCTCCTTAGTACGTTGACCTTTTAATAACATAATAGCAACCAATAATGTGATTAATAAAGCAACAGGAGTTTTCCCTAACATTCTGAGAATTTCAACCCAAGTTTGTGAGCCATCAATTACTTTGATGGTACTTAAAGTATTTAACCCTGTATCTAAGAAAATTAAACAGAGCGGTAATAGCAAGATAAATAAAACTTTTCTAAAGCTTGGTACTTCAGAATTTACAGTTTCAGCAACCACATTTTTACTTAAAAAGGTGGTTGGTAATGCAACGTGAATACGTTTACCGATAAATTGGGAATAGAGATAAGCACCGATATACCAAGTTGGGATAGCAGTAAGCAAACCAATAATCACTAATAGCCCCATATTTACACCAAGTAACTCACCGGAAGCTACCGGACCTGGATGTGGTGGTAGAAAAGCGTGCATTACAGCAAAAGCGCCGGCTGCAGGAAAAGCATATTTTAAAGTAGAATCACCAAAGCGTTTTGCCACACTAAAAATAATTGGCAACATTACAACTAATCCGGCATCGAAAAAGATTGGAAAACCGAAAAGCAGTGATGTTACGCCTAGCGCTAATGGTGCGCGTTTTTCGCCGAAAATTTTGATTAAGGTATCTGCTAGTACTTTTGCACCACCGGTGATTTCTAATAAACGACCAATCATTGCACCTAAACCTACCAATAGAGCGACAGAGGCTAAGGTGTTACCGAAACCACTCAGCATTGTCGGAACGATTTTGGTATAAGGCGTACCGGTAACAAGTGCAGTTAAGAGACTGACCAATGTTAAGGACACAAAAGCGTGAACTTTAAAACGTATAATTAAAACTAATAAAGCAATAATTGCACCAAGTGCAATTAAAAGCAGCGTAGTTGCATCGTGAGCCATAGAATTCTCCCTAAAAAAAAGATTAAACATTTTAATTATTTTATATGTTACCGATAACAATAAAATTGTAAAAACAATTTTTCCTAAAATGAGATCTAGATCTCATTTTTTGGCATAATTTCGTTTTTTAGAATATAAAATAATCAATATAAATGGTTTTTAATAAAAAATGACTTAAATCAAAGAAAAATAATTTCAGTTATTGACGAAATAGGTAATATAGATTTAATCTTTAATTGTTACCGATAACATTTAATTCTAAATTTTATAGTGTATTTGGGGTAAGTGGTTATCGTAGATGGATTTTAGTAAGAATTGATTGTTTCTAGGGGAATGAAAATGACAGCACAAAAAGGAAAAAGTTTTATCTTAATGGGGGTTTCGAGTACAGGAAAAACAAGTATTGGTACGGCAATTAGTCAGCAATTAGGACTGAAATTAATTGATGGAGATGATCTACATCCACGTGCCAATATCATCAAAATGCGCGATGGACACCCTTTGAATGATGAAGATCGCGCTCCTTGGTTGGAGCGTATTCGAGATGCTGCATTCAGTCTGGAACAAAAATCTGAACGAGGCATTATTATCTGTTCAGCTTTGAAGAAGAAATATCGCGATCAAATCCGACAGGGCAATGAAGATGTGAAATTTATTTTTCTGGAGGGTGATTTTGATTTAGTGCTGTCCAGAATGAAACAACGGCAAGGGCATTATATGAAAGTCGATATGTTGAAGAGCCAATTTGCTACGTTAGAAACGCCACAAGCCGATGAAACGGATGTGATTCACATTGATATTAATGCACCTTTTGAACAGGTAGTAGATCGTTGTGTTACTGCTATTAAGCCATTTTTAGCTGAATAGGTGGTGCAGTATGAATTCTGTTATTGCTCAAGTAACTAAACGAATTGTGGAACGCAGTCGACACACACGAGAACGTTATTTAGCCCGTATTGAACATCAGTTGCAACGAGGAAAAAGTCGCTCCCATCTTAGTTGTGGTAATTTAGCACATACAGTAGCAACCTGCTGTCCAGCACAGAAACAGACAATTTTGGATTTTACAAAAATCAATGTGGGAATTGTTTCTGCTTATAATGATATGTTGAGTGCGCATTCGCCTTATCTTGAGTATCCAACACAAATCAAACAGATATTAGAACAAATGGGACATTCTGCTCAGGTAGCAGCAGGTGTGCCAGCAATGTGTGACGGTATTACGCAAGGACAGGAGGGAATGGATCTTTCATTGTTTTCTCGAGATCTAATTGCTCAAAGTACAGTGATAGGTTTAAGTCATAATACTTTCGATGCCACATTGTTATTAGGTATTTGCGATAAAATTGCACCGGGACAATTAATGGGGGCATTGTCTTATGGTCATTTGCCGACAGCATTTGTGCCGACTGGCCCAATGACAACTGGAATATCAAATAAGGAAAAAGTTGCTATTCGTCAGCAGTATGCAGCTGGAAAGTTAGGTAAAGAAGCGTTACAACAGATGGAAAATGCAGCTTATCATAGCAACGGAACTTGTACGTTTTACGGTACGGCAAATACTAATCAGCTTGTGTTTGAAGCGATGGGATTAATGTTGCCGGGGGCTGCATTTGTGCCAGTGAATAGTCCGATTCGTCCATTGTTAACAGAAATGGCTAGCCGTCATATGGTGAAGATTAGCCAAAACGGTACGGATTTTAGACCATTAGCGAAAGTTTTAGATGAGAAAAGTTTGGTCAATGGTTTAGTGGCATTATTGGCTTCGGGCGGAAGTACAAATCATACAATGCATATGATTGCTGTAGCGAAGGCGGCAGGTTTTATTCTGAATTGGGATGATTTTTCTGATTTGTCTAATGCTGTACCATTATTGGCGAAGATTTACCCAAATGGACCAGCAGATGTAAACCAATTCCATCAAGCAGGTGGTGTGCCGTTATTGCTGAAACTTCTGGCAGAACAGGGATTATTACATTTAGATGCTACACCGATTTATGGTTCAATGCAGGATTATTTTACTATGCCGACCTTACAACAAGGAAAACTGGTTTATCAGGCGGTGGATCAGACTTTAGATAAGAATGTGATTGCGGAGCAAGGCAAAGCATTCAGTGCACACGGCGGATTAAAAGTGGTTGCCGGTAATCTGGGACGAGGTGTGATTAAAATCAGTGCAGTGCAACCGGAAAAACGCCGATTAACCGCACCGGCAATGGTGTTTGAGTCACAACAGGATGTGGTGAACGCTTATCAACAAGGGAAATTGACGCAAGATGCAGTGATTGTGGTGCGTAACAGCGGGCCGGCGGCAAGAGGAATGCCGGAATTGCACCAGTTGATGCCGATTTTAGGCAATTTAATGGAGCAAGGGTTAAAAGTCGCATTGGTGACGGATGGGCGTTTATCCGGCGCTTCCGGGAAAGTACCTTCGATCATTCATTTAACGCCGGAATCCGTGAAAGGTGGGCCGTTAGCCTATGTGCAAAATGGCGATTTATTGGAAATTGATGCGGAACAGGGCATTTTAAACTGTTTAAGCGATTTAAGTGAACGCCAAACCGTGACGGTTGATCTCAGTGAAGAATACCAATATTCCGGACGGGAGTTGTTTAAACTGTTCAGACAAAACATCAGCTCGGCGGAAGAGGGGGCGACCATTTTCAATGATATGTAAGTCGCAAGGACGTAAACATTGAGGAGGTTGGTAGCGATACCAACCTCTCTTTTTTTTAATGTCTAAAATGGTGATGGCGACCGCCGAAGAAACGTAAAATTTCTTTCCCTGAAACGGTTAAGACAATCGCAGAAAGGATCGCGATGATGCCGAATAAAATCCGCACAGTCATCTGTTCGTGGAATACTAAAACGCCGACTAGTAGCGCCGTAATCGGTTCCAATGCGCCGATAATGGAAGCGGTGGTTGAACCGATCATTTGAATAGACTGATTCATCAACACCAAAGAAAGCACGGTCGGAACAATCGCTAAACCAATGATATTAATAAAAAATTGTGACGAATTATTCACTTGCAAATGTGTACCGAAATCCAAGCGGAGGAAAAACACCAATGCACTGAAAAGCAGGCCGTAAAAAGTTAATTTAATGATTGGCAGATTATGCAAAGGTGATTTTTCAACAGCAATAATGTAAATGGCATAAGTTAAGGCTGAAATAAAGACAAGTAAAACGCCAAACGGGTTAAGACTGGTGCCGTCATCGCCTTGGTATAACATAGAAACGCCAAAAATGACCAAAGTAATGGCGAGCATCGTGATTAAATTGATACGTTCTTTGAAGAACATAATCATCATCACTGCCACTAATAATGGATAGATAAATAAAATAGTTGATGCAATACCGGCTTCAATCAATTGATAACTCATAAAGAGAGCAAGTGATGAAATGGCAAACATTACACCAACGAAAATAACAGAAACCAATTCTACTTTAGTGAGTGAAAAAGATATTTTTTGTTGCCGCATAATAAATGCAAGGATCAAGCTGGCAACACTAAAACGATAGAATAATACGGAGTCGGGAGATAACCCTAATTCATATAAAGGCAGTGTAAATAAAGGGTTTAATCCATAAAAGCTGGCACCGATACAACCAAAGATAAACCCTTTAGAAACAAGTTTTGAGATCATTTTTAAACACACATAAATTAGAATGCGCGTATTATAGACCTTTTATTTTTTGCGTAAACGCCTAATTGTTATCAACCATAAAGCAAGCAATTTTTACTCCGTCAGAATAGGTTTTTAATTCCGGTTGTTGTTGACGACACTGTTCTGTGGCAAACTGGCAGCGAGCATTGAAAGCACAACCTTTTGGTGGATTTAATGGGCTAGGTAATTCGCCGGAAAGTTTGATTCGTTCTCGTCTTAATTCGGGTGATAATCTCGGTGTCGCTGAGAGTAAAGCTTTAGTATATGGGTGACGTGGGTTGCCGAAAATTTGTTCGGTTGTGCCTTGTTCGACACAACGACCTAAATACATCACTATTACTTCATCAGAAATGTGTTCTACCACAGAGAGATCGTGAGAAATGAAAACATAGGATAAACCTAAGTTTTCCTGTAATTCCATCATCAAATTTAGTACTTGCGCTCGAACAGAAACATCCAGCGCAGAAACAGGTTCATCCGCCACGACAATATCGGGATTCAACATTAAACCACGAGCAATGGCAATACGTTGACGTTGCCCCCCAGAAAACATATGAGGATAACGATCATAAAATTCCGGACGTAATCCCACTTTATCCATAATTGATAAGACCGCTGCTTTACGCTGATCTTTTGTTAGATTAGTATTAATTTTTAACGGTTCATCTAGAATCGTACCAATTTTTTTACGTGGATTAAGAGATGCATAAGGGTTTTGAAACACAATTTGAATTTTTTGGCGGCGTAATTTAACGGTTTCGTTATCTTTAACCAAAAAATTTTTCCCTTGATAATAGAGTTCACCTTCTGTCGGACTTTCAATCATTGTTAGTAATCTTCCCAATGTTGATTTACCACAACCGGATTCTCCAACAACCGCTAATGTTTTTCCTTGCTGTAATGTGAATGAAATGCCGTCAAGTGCTTTTACATATTGAACAGGCGTGAAAAGCCCTTTTTTTACTGGATAATATTTTTTTAGATTAATCGCTTCCAATAAAGGCGTACTCGCCGTTGTTTTTGTAATCATTTGTTTATCAGACATTTTGAGGATTTCCTTGTGCATCAAGAGGTGTATGACATTTCACCAAACGGTTGCCTAGTTTGTGTAGTAGTGGTTCATTTTTACGACATTCATCCGTAGCATATGGACAACGAGGGTTAAGCAGACAGCCTTGTGGACGATCGTATTTTCCGGGAACAACGCCGGGCAATGACTGCAAACGAGATTTACCGGTAGCAAATTCCGGCAAGGAGCGTAGTAGTGCCTGTGTATAAGGGTGCTTAGGTTCACGGAAAATATCTTCAGATAAACCCTCTTCAACTACTTGACCGGCATACATTACGATAATGCGATGCGCAGCTTCTGCAACTAATGCTAAATCGTGCGTGATTAGAATCAACGCCATATTCTCTTTTTGCTGTAATTCTAAAAGTAAATCAATAATTTGTGCCTGAATTGTTACGTCTAATGCAGTAGTTGGTTCATCAGCAATTAATAATTTCGGTTTGCAAGCGATTGCCATTGCGATCATCACTCGTTGACTCATTCCGCCGGATAATTGATGTGGATAAACATCAAGGCGAGATTTTGGGTCAGGAATGCCAACCAGTTTTAACAATTCAAGGGTACGTTCACGGCGTGCACGGTGACTTCCGCCTTGGTGTACCTTAAGTGCTTCCATAATTTGGAAACCAACGGTATAACAAGGGTTTAAACTGGTCATTGGATCTTGGAAGATCATTGCTACATCGGCACCGACCAATTTTTGCTTCTGTTTTTCATCCAGTTTTAATAGATCTTGCCCATCAAACTGCAATTGGTCGGCACTGACACGTCCCGGAAAATCAATTAAGCCCATAATGGCTAAGGAACTTACCGATTTTCCCGAACCGGACTCGCCGACAATACCTAAAACTTCACCCTGTTCAACTTGATAACTGATGCGATCAACCGCTTTGAACGGCTTATCTTTATCGCCAAAATGAACAGATAAATTGTTGACGGTTAATAACGACATTGCTACTCCTACTGTTTCAATTTTGGATCAAGTGCATCGCGCAAGCCGTCACCCATCAGGTTAAAGGCAAGCACAGTGAAGAGAATGGACAAGCCCGGGAAAGTAACTACCCACCAAGCACGTTGCACGAACTGTAACGCTTCTGCCAACATTGCGCCCCATTCCGGTGTCGGTGGTTGCGCACCGATACCAAGGAAACCGAGTGCTGCCATATCCAAAATCGCATTGGAAAAGCCCATTGAGGTCTGTACGATTAATGGCGCGAGGCAGTTTGGCAAAATGGTAATAAACATTAAACGTAAAATACCGGCACCGGCGACACGAGAAGAGGTAACGTAATCACGATTGATCTCATTTAAAACCGAAGCACGCGTTAAACGGACGTAACTCGGTAATGAGACAAAGGCGATTGCAAATGAAGCATTGAGCAATGATGGTCCTAAAATAGCGACAATCGCAATGGCGAGCAACAGGCTCGGCAGCGCCAACATAATATCGATAATTCGCATAATGATCATATCGACTAAACCACCGAAATAACTGGCAATTAAACCTAAAGTAACGCCCAAAATAAAAGAGAGTGAAACCACCAACAGCCCGATGAAAAGGGATAGGCGTGCACCATAGATCAGACGGGAAAGAATATCTCTGCCGACATCATCCGTACCTAAGATATGGCTCCAATTTCCACCATCAATCCAAGCTGGAGGTAGCAGGAAGGCATCGCGAACCTGCATAATCGGATCGTGCGGTGCAATTACATCAGCAAACACGCTGATCACAAAAATAATGACAATGTATCCTAAACCGACCACAGCGCCTTTGTTTCGGCTGAAATTGAACCAAAACTCTTGTAACGGTGAACGAGGCGCCGGTGCGGCAAGCTCAAGGGTAGACATAAATTAAATCCTTATTTGCGGTATCTAATACGAGGATTGACCACACCATATAACAGATCAACCAATAAATTGACGATGATAATGATAGTGGCAATAATCAATACGGCACTTTGTACTACTGGATAATCTCTGGCACGAATTGCTTCGATAACCCATTTGCCGATCCCCGGCCAAGAAAAAATTGTCTCAGTAAGGATAGCACCGGACAATAATTGTCCAACAATCAATCCAATTACGGTAACGACCGGTATTAATGCATTACGCAATGCGTGAACAACAATAATACGCATTGAAGAAAGTCCTTTGGCACGAGCCGTGCGGATATAATCTTCACCAAGTACTTCTAACATAGAAGAACGAGTCATTCTTGAAATTACCGCTAACGGGATAGTGCCAAGCACAATAGAAGGGAGAATTAAATGCATCACCGCTGATTTAAATGCACCAGGTTCTCCAGATAACCAGCTGTCAATCAACATAAAGCCGGTTACAGAATCGACCCAATATTCTGCATCAATACGACCGGAAACAGGAGTTAAATTCCATTGTACCGATACCAACAACATCAATAATAATCCCCACCAGAAAATCGGCATAGAATAGCCAGTCAGTGAAATTGCCATTACTGAGTGATCAAATATCGACCCTCGTTTAATCGCTGCCAAAATACCGATTGGAATGCCGATAATGACGGCAAATAAAATGGCGAAAACGGCAAGTTCGATGGTGGCAGGGAAGAGTGACAGAAATTCATCCAAAACCGGCACATTGTTTTTAAAGGAAGTGCCGAAATCACCGTGGGCAATGCCTTTTAAATAATCGAAATATTGTTCAGGTAAGGATTTATCAAGCCCTAATTGATGCATCATTTGTTGATGAACTTCCGGACTTAAACCACGTTCTCCCATACGAATTTCGATTGGATCACCGGGAATGAGATGAATAAGAGCGAAAGTGAGTAAAGTGATGCCAATAAATGTTGGAATCACCATCGCTACCCGTTTGAAAATAAATCGAAACATAAAATTCTCATTAAACAATTAAAAGATTCTTGCCATCAAGTGATGGCAAGAAAGGTTGTTATCATTATAAAAGTGATAATATAGCGATTGTAATTATTCTAAGTCAACGCCGTAGAACGGGTGAAGTGAGAATGGGTTAATAACGTAATTCTTCACTTCTTTACGAGTCGGCTCATAAACGGTTGAGTGTGCAATGGTGATCCAAGGAGCCTGTTCTTTGAAAATCACTTGTGCCTGCTTATAAAGTTCAGTACGTTTAGCTAAATCGGTTGATTGCACCGCTTCACGAATTAATTTATCAAATGGTTCATAGCAGAATTTAGCATAGTTTGAACCTTGCTCTTTCGCAGCGCAGCTTAATAATGTTCCTAAGAAGTTGTCAGGATCACCGTTATCACCGTTCCAACCCATCATACCGCTTGGATCTTCACCTTTACGCATACGTTGCAAATATTCACCCCATTCATAGCTGATGATTTTGGCATCAACTCCGACTTTTTTCCAGTCAGCCTGAATCATTTCTGCCATACGACGTGCATTCGGATTATATGGTCGAGAAACCGGCATTGCCCAAAGTTCGGTACTGAAACCTTTTTCAAAACCAGCTTCTTTTAGAAGTTGTTTTGCTTTTTCAGGGTCGTAATCATAATCTTTAATATCATCGTTGTAAGACCACATTGTTGGTGGAATCGGGTTTTTCGCAATTTGACCAGTTCCTTGATACACTGCCTCCATAATGGCTTTTTTGTTGACAGCATAACTTAATGCTTGACGAACTTTAATATTATCAAATGGTGGTTTTGTGACGTTAAAACTTAAGTAGCCAATGTTAAGCCCCGCTTTTTCGTTGACGATAATTTCGGGATTTTTCTTCATATCGGCAATATCAGCCGGATTAGGATAAGGAATTACATGGCATTCACCTTTTTTTAGTTTAGCATAACGAACGGAAGGATCCGGTGTAATAGAAAATACTAAACGATCTATTTTTGCTTTACCTTCCCAGTAATTAGTGAAAGCTTTATAACGAATTAAAGCATCTTTTTGATAAGAAACAAATTCAAACGGGCCAGTACCAATTGGTTGAGTATCGACTGCATCCGGTTTGCCTAAAGCCAACATTTTATCGGCATACTCTTTTGAAAGAATAGACGCAAAGTCCATCGCGACATTAGCAAGGAACGGTGCATTAGGCGCTTTTAGAGTAAAGCGAACGGTGTAATCATCAATTTTTTCAATTTTATCAATGATATTCGGCATATCCATACCGATAAAATATTCATAAGTTCCGCCGGAAATTTTGTAATATGGATTATTTTTATCCAATTGGCGATTAAATGAGAACAACACATCATCGGCATTAAAATCACGAGTAGGCTTAAACAGCTTATTTGATTGGAATTTTACACCTTTACGGAGATGGAATGTGTACACTTTACCATCGTCTGAAATATCCCAACTTTCTGCCAATGATGGAATAACATTGGTTTTACCTCGTTCAAAAGTTGTTAAACGGTTATAAATTGTTTGTCCGCTAGCATCAATGGATGCACCGTCTGTCACTAATTGTGGATTGAATGCTGAAGGAGAGGCCTCTAAACAATAAACTAGTGTTTTTGGTGCAGCGAGTGCAACAGTAGAGAGAGATAGTGCCAGCACGCTCAGTGATAGCTTAGTTAATTTTTTCATAATTTCTCCAAGTTGTATGTGTGTTTGCCATCGTTTTTATTAAAAAACTTCTTTATTTAGTGAACAAAAAACTTAATTTGTCAAGAGATATTTAATTAAGTTTAAAGAAATGAGTGAAAAGCGATCATTAACATTAAACAGGTACAGAAAAATCATAATAACAATAAATATTTCTGTAGAGTTAAAAATTTATTTGAAATATGTCACAAATTTAAACAAATAAACTTTATTATTTGTGATGATTACTTTAAATTTGTAACAGTTATTTAACAATAAATTACTTACGGAGTAAAAATGAGTTATCAATATGCTAATGACCTTAGCCAAAAATCTGAATTACGCCAATTAATTAGCCAACATTATGCGTCTCCTGAACAGGAAGCAGTACAGCGTTTGTTGACTACATTGTCTTTTAATGAACAACAAGAAAATACGATCAATAATGTAGCGCGTGAGTTGATTACCAAAGTTCGTTCTAAAAAACAGAAACATTACGGCGTTGATGCCTTGATGCACGAATTCTCTTTAGGGTGTGATGAAGGGATTGCGTTGATGTGTTTGGCGGAAGCTTTGTTACGTATTCCTGATGCGGAAACGAGATATGCATTGATTAATGATAAATTACAGCTTGGTAATTGGCGTTCTCATATTAAAAAATCAGGTTCATTGTTCACAAATGCAGCTAGTTATGGCTTGATTTTAGGGAGTAAAATTAGTGCTTCTTTGAGTGAAGAAAAACTCTCTTCAGCATTAATGAAAAGTTTTTCCCGTTTGTCTGCACCGATAATGAAGTTAGCGATAGAAAAGGCAATGGGTATTTTGGGAAATCAATTTGTTACCGGTGAAACAATGGAGGAAGCGTTAAAAAATATTATTCCTAGGGAAAAAATAGGCTATCGTTTTTCTTTCGATATGTTGGGCGAAGCAGCAATGACAATGGCAGATGCTGACAGATATATGCAAGATTATGTAGATGCAATTAATGCAGTTGGGCGTCAATCAGCTGACCGTTCTCTTTATGATTCCAATGGTGTATCCGTAAAACTTTCAGCAATTCATCCCCGTTATAGTCGTTCTCAGCAACAACGAGTAATGGATGAGCTTTATCCTCGATTAAAGAAATTGTTTGTATTAGCGAAGCAGTACAATATTGGATTAAATATTGATGCTGAAGAAGCTTCTCGTTTAGAGATATCTTTAGATTTGCTGGAAAAATTATTACAAGATCCTGACCTTACCGGATTTGATGGTATTGGTTTTGTAGTTCAGGCTTATTCTAAGCGTTGTCCGTTTGTGTTGGATTACATTATTGAAATGAATCATCGTTATCAGCGTAAAATGATGATACGGCTAGTAAAAGGCGCTTATTGGGATAGTGAAATCAAATGGGCGCAAGCAGAAGGTGTTTCCGGTTTTCCTTTATATACTAGGAAAGTACATAGTGATATTTCTTATATCAGCTGTGCAAAAAAATTGTTAGCGGCTCAGGATGTGATTTATCCACAATTTGCGACACATAATGTGCAGACACTATCAACTATTTATGAGTTGGGAAAAAATAAAGAATTTGAGTTTCAATGTTTACATGGAATGGGGGAAACGTTATATGACAACATTGTTGGTCCGCAACAATTTAACCGTCGTGTTCGCGTTTATGCGCCGGTGGGGACTCATCAAACATTACTAGCCTATTTAGTGCGTCGTTTATTGGAAAACGGAGCTAATTCTTCTTTTGTACATCAATTAATTGATGACAATATTTCTATTGATGAGTTAATTGAGGCGCCTTGGAAAAAGGTAAAGAAATTTAATGGTTTGCCGAATAAAGCGATTAAATTACCAGCAGAATTATTCCCAAAACGAAAAAATTCTCAAGGTTTCAATTTAAATGATGAAATAGATTTGATGTTATTGGAACAGGCGTTAAATAAAGCTGAATATGATGATGTTCATTCTCTTTGTGCAATAGATACGGATGTTTCACAGAGCTATAAAGTTACTAACCCAGCACTATTAGCGGATAGATTAGCAACAGCTGATTTTATGTCCACTTCATCCGCTACAGAGGTTTTCTGTGCAGCACAACAGAGTAAATGGAACGAAAAAACAGCACAAGAAAGAGCTGAAATTTTAGAAAAAGCAGCTGATCTTTATCAACAGAATTTCGGATTATTGATTAAATTAGCAATTGAGGAAGCCGGTAAAACGTTGCCGAATGCGATAGGAGAGTTAAGAGAGGCGATAGATTTCTTGCGTTACTATGCAGAGCAAATTCGATTATTATCAGAAAATAAGATGTTAGCTCCGCCATTGGGTACTATTTTATGTATTTCACCTTGGAATTTCCCATTAGCAATTTTTACAGGACAAATCGCGGCAGCGTTAGCTGCTGGAAATAGTGTAGTGGCTAAGCCGGCTGAACAAACCTCAATTATTGCCTATTATGCGGTGAGATTGTTGCATCAAGCGGGCGTTCCTCGTGATGCATTACAATTAACATTGGGCAATGGTGATTTAGGTGCGGCATTGGTTGCACAGCCGTTTAACGGGGTAATGTTCACCGGCTCAACAGAGGTAGCACATTTAATTAATAAACAGTTGATTACCCGTGAAAATCATCCGGTATTTATCGCAGAAACTGGTGGATTAAATACGATGGTAGTAGATTCTTCTGCATTATTAGAACAGGTGATTACAGATGTACTTAGTTCAGCATTTGATTCAGCAGGGCAACGTTGTTCCGCTTTGCGTATTTTGTTGGTGCAAGAAGATATTGCCGACCGTTTATATCAAATGCTTACAGAAGCAATGCAAGAACTGGTAATAGGCGATCCAAGATATCTTAATACTGATATTGGACCAGTGATAGATCAAGAAGCTCAACAAAAACTACTTGATTATCAAGCAAGTGTGCGTAAAATCGCACGTCGCCATTTTGAATTGTTTGCACCGACATCTGGCTATTTTGTGGCGCCGTCAATTTATGAGATTGGCTCATTGCAACAGATTACACACGAAGTTTTCGGGCCGATTTTGCATTTTGTACGTTATAAACCGCAGGATCTTGCCGCTTTGTTACAAGAGATTAATGCGAAAGGTTATGCGCTGACCGGCGGTTGCCATAGCCGTATCCAGCAATCAATAAAAATGGTCGAAGACAATCTACAATGCGGTAATTTCTATATCAATCGTAATATCGTTGGTGCGGTAGTTGGTGTGCAGCCATTTGGTGGACACGGTTTATCTGGAACTGGGCCGAAAGCTGGTGGTGAATTATATGTTCAGCGTTTGACTCGAACCGCACAATATTATTCTTCGTTGGCTGAAGTACCGAAAACATTGCCAAGCATTACCGGTGAATTGAATATAATTAATTATAAAACAACATCAGTGTTGTTGTTGGGTGACGATGTCGCACGTTTGATGTCGGCATATCAGTATTTACAACGCTCCGGTTTTAAAGTGGTAGTGGAAGAAGATAATCTATTGTTAACATATAGTTTACCAGATTTAACTGCACGTAAACCGAACGAATATTATCAAAAAGGTGTGTTTGTTTCGCCGATTAGTCTAGAAAAACGAGTGGCATTAGCAGAGCATAATCCATTTATTTTCTGTCTATATGACTGGACACAACATCAAGATATCACGTTGTTATATCACGAATTTTCACATAGTGAGAATATTGCAGCCGCAGGTGGAAATGCGACACTGATGGCTATTGAAGAACAATAACCACTATTAGTAGGGGGAAAGTATGCAGAATTATCAAATCTACACAGCTTTTGGTTTATATCTGTTTGTAATTTTAGGTATTGGCATTTACGCTTATTACTCGACAAAAAATTTTAATGATTATATTTTGGGTGGACGCAAAATGGGAAGTTTTGTAACAGCAATGTCCGCTGGTGCATCTGATATGTCTGGTTGGCTGTTGCTCGGATTACCCGGCGCTATTTTCATTACTGGTTTGTCGGAAGCGTGGATTGCTGTTGGTTTAACGGTAGGGGCTTATTTTAACTATCGTATTGTCGCAGGACGGTTGCGTGTTTTCACTGAACATTATGGTAATGCGTTAACGTTGCCTGAGTTTTTTGCAGCACGTTTTCCTTATCGTGCTAAATCATTAAAAATCATCTCTTCATCTGTTATTCTTTTTTTCTTTACTATTTATTGCGCTTCGGGGGTGGTAGCGGGTGCAAAATTGTTCCAAAGTCTGCTTGGTATTGATTATGGTACGGCATTAATTTTTGGGGCTATAGCTACTATTGCATATACTTTTATCGGAGGATATTTAGCCATCTCTTGGAGTGATACAATTCAAGCTTCATTAATGATCTTTGCATTGTTACTGGCTCCAGTTATCGTTTTGCTGAATATCAGTTGGAATGAAATTTCGGCAGCGTTAACATTAAAATCAGAGCAGACAGGCATTCCTTATTCAAATTGGTTGTATAATGTTTCTGGTATTGGTGTAATTTCAGCACTTTCTTGGGGATTAGGGTATTTTGGACAACCACATATTTTAGCGCGTTTTATGGCTGCAAATTCTGTACAAGCCTTAGAAAAAGCAAGAGTAATAGGTATTACGTGGATGCTACTTTGTTTAGGCGGTGCTTGTGCAGTGGGTTATTTCGGTTTGGCCTATTTTGAAGTGAAAGGTGTTATGTTAGATTCGGCAGAATCAGTATTCATTGAAATTTCCAAAGCTATTTTTAATCCGTGGATAGTGGGAATTGTATTATCAGCTATTTTGGCAGCTATTATGAGTACTTTATCAGCTCAATTTTTAATGTGTTCAGCAGCATTAACAGAAGACTTTTATCACGGCTTTTTACGAAAAAATGCTTCCAGTAAGGAGTTAGTTTGGGTTGGGCGTATTATGGTGTTAATTATTGCAGTAATTGCAATTGCAATTGCACAAGATCCGAATTCACGCGTAATGGGCTTGGTTTCCTATGCGTGGGCTGGGTTTGGTGCATCGTTTGGGCCATTGGTAATTATGTCTTTATTTAATCGCAATATCACTTCTAACGCAGCATTATGGGGAATGATTGCTGGAGCAGTAACCGTAGTGGCGTGGAAACCATTAATGCAGACTTTAAATTGGACAGATATTGCAAATCTTTATGAAATTATTCCGGGCTTTTTAGCCTGCTCAGTTGTTACCGTTACTTCATCATTATTTTCTCCGGTGGCGAAAGATGTTGCGGAACGGTTTGATGTTGCGGTTGATCATTTCAATTCGCAAAAGAGTTTGTAATTATTCGATTTTTTGCTAGTAAAGATAAGTAGAGCATTTGGGCTGAGTAAAATCAGCCCCTTTTTTAAGCAGTTGTTGTCATTTTTGCCGAAAATGCTTGACGATTTGCCGGAAAGTGAATATATTTCGCACCTAATTTCTGAATGAAATCCTCAAAACGGTGAGATGTCCGAGTGGTTGAAGGAGCACGCCTGGAAAGTGTGTATAGGGGAAACTCTATCGAGGGTTCGAATCCCTCTCTCACCGCCATTTATTTCCTTAAAAAATTTTCTTATATAATCCTTTTTCTCTTATTTCCATTAAGTTTTTATTAAACATTTTGGAATATCCAGAATAGTTGAAACGCTACTGTATTGAAAAATCTTTTTGCAAGAAAAAAGAAAACCTGCAATTTAAAGCTATTGCAGGTTTTGATTACAATTAAGAAACGGTTAAATTAAGTTATTCTTCATCGTCCTCTTTTGCCCATTCTAAGGCACGTTTAACGGCTTTTTTCCAACCTTTATAACGGCGTTGCTGTTTAGCTTCGTTTTGATCCGGCAAGAATGTTCTTTCGATAGAAGCTTTGTCACGCAACTCTTCGAGATCTTTCCAGAATCCGGTCGCCAAGCCGGCAAGATAAGCGGCACCGAGTGCGGTGACTTCTTTGACAGTCGGGCGTTCCACTTGAGTGTTAAGAATATCAGCTTGGAACTGCATTAAGAAATTATTCGCGGTGGCGCCGCCATCAACACGCAATGATTGCAATTTTTCACCTGAGTCGGACAACATCGCTTCCAAAACGTCCTTAGTTTGGTATGCGATAGATTCAAGCGTTGCTCTGACAATATGATTGCGGTTAGCCCCTCGAGAAAGACCAACAATAGCACCACGTGCATAAGGATCCCAATAAGGTGCGCCTAAACCGGTAAATGCCGGAACCACATAGACGCCGTTACAATCCGGCACTTTTTGAGCGAAATATTCGGTATCGGCACTGTCATGTACAATTTTTAATTCATCGCGCAACCATTGGATTGAAGCGCCGGCAATAAAGACGGAACCTTCTAAAGCGTAGGCAGGTTCACCTTTGGCATTACAACAGATAGTGGTTAATAGTCCATTTTGTGAAGTAATTGCTTTATCGCCGGTATTCATTAACATAAAGCAACCTGTACCGTAGGTGTTTTTCGCTTGTCCGGCATTAACACAAAGGTGTCCATAAAGAGCAGCCTGTTGGTCACCGGCAATACCGGCGATTGGAATACGCACGCCGCCTTTACCACCGATATTGGTTTGACCATAAATTTCGGAAGAATTTTTCACTTCCGGCAACATACTACGAGGAATATCCAAAATTTCTAACATCTTGTCATCCCACTGTTTGCTATGAATATTAAACATCATTGTACGAGAGGCATTAGTGTAATCGGTAACGTGCACACGGCCTTGAGTAAGTTTCCAAATCAACCAAGTATCAACCGTACCAAATAACAATTCACCTTTTTCCGCCTGTTCTCTTGCGCCTTCAACGTTATCTAAAATCCATTTCACTTTTGTTCCGGAGAAATAGGGGTCGACCACTAAACCGGTAGTATTACGGATATAATCGGTATAACCTTTTGCTTTTAATTGATCACAAAATTCAGCAGTACGGCGACATTGCCAAACAATTGCATTGTAAATTGGTTTACCGGTATTTTTGTTCCAAACGATAGTAGTTTCACGTTGATTGGTGATCCCAATAGCGGCAATTTGATCGGAAGTAATACCAGTTTTTGCCACAACTTCATTTAAAGTAGAACTTTGTGTTGCCCAGATTTCCATAGGATCGTGTTCAACCCAACCAGTTTTTGGATAAATTTGTGTGAATTCGCGTTGTGCAATGCCGACAATATTGGCATCGTGGTCAAGCAAAACAGCGCGAGAACTGGTTGTACCCTGGTCTAAAGCAATGATATATTTTTTATCTGTCATAATAAGTTACCTTTTTAAGAAATTTAGTTATCAATTTTACAGCTATTGCACGGAAGATTTCTGCCAATAAAGCGACGATAACCCCACGCACCGAATAATCCGCCAAGAATTGGCGCAATAATTGGAACTAGTGCATAAGGAATAACGTGTCCGCCGGTCATTGCAATTTCACCCCAGCCGGAAAGTGCAGCGAATAATTTAGGGCCGAAGTCACGTGCAGGATTCATTGCAAAGCCGGTTAACGGCCCCATTGCACCACCCAATACCGCAATGAGAATACCGATAAGTAAAGGCGCTAAAGCACCACGCGGTACGCCGTTACCATCATCAGTCAAAGCTAAAATAACACCGACTAAAGTGGCAGTAAGAATAAATTCAACTGTTCCAGCAGTGAGTAAATCAATATGAGGATTTGCATAGGTAGAGAAAATACCAGCAGTAAATAGGCTTTCGGCAGAACCTCTTACAATATGTTGAGTTGTTTCGTAATCAATGATGATTCCTCGATATAGCAGGTAAACAACTGCGGCTCCGAAAAAACCTCCTAACATTTGAGCGATAATGAAAGGTACTACTTTTTTGCCATCGAAGCAGGCGAATTTCCAAAGAGCGATAGTGACAGCAGGATTAAGATGAGCTCCGGAAACACCGGCGGTAAGATAAACTGCTAATGCAACCCCCATTCCCCAAACGATACTGATTTCCCATAAACCGAATGAAGCACCTGCAACACGGGCTGCAGCTACACAACCGCAACCAAAAAAGATCACTAATGCCGTTCCGAGAAATTCGGCAATACATTGTCCTTTTAATGAATGATCGAGTGCCATAAAGACTCCTTATTTGTAAAATGAAAGTAGAAAAGAAAGTATAAATAATGTTCTTAATCGAACTTATGTTTTGTATTTAAAAGAAAAAATGAGCGTTTATAAAGTATAAATTTTCTAAAATGAGAAGTGTATCAAAATTTTTATTGCAGATTTATTTAAAAATGAGTGATTTATCACAAAAGAATATGCTTATTGAAGTGATTAATGCAGAAAAATTTTTTAAAAAGAGAAATTTTTTGCGTAAAAGAAAAAACTCTCGTATGTGAATTGTTGAATACGAGAGTTTTTAACGAATGTTCAATGCTTAACCACCTGACAGCTTAACTTTAAAGCCTTTTTCTTCCAGCAGCTGTTTTAATAGATCACGATTTTCTCCTTGAATTTCAATTGTACCGTTTTTAACTGAGCCACCACAGCCACAACGCTTTTTCAGTAATGAAGCAAGATCAGAGAGAGCTTTTTCCTCTAAGAGTAAACCGCTGATAACACAAACACCTTTTCCTTTACGTCCTGATGTTTGGCGTTGAATACGAACAATACCATCACCTTGTGGACGTTGCTGTACTTGCTTTTGAGGTTTGATACGTCCGTTTTCAGTTGAGTAAACAAGTTGACTATCAGACATTGATTATCCTTGAATTGATGCATTGATCTGTTTTAATACAGCAACAGGATCTGCGGCTTGTGTAATTGGACGACCGATAACTAGATAGTCTGAGCCGGCATTAATCGCCTCTCTTGGTGTCATTACGCGACGTTGATCACCTAGTTGAGTACCTTCAGGACGAATTCCAGGGGTGATTAATTTAAATTCGTTTCCACAGCGCTGACGTAAGATTTCCACTTCTTGTGGTGAACAGACTACGCCATCCAATCCGGCACGTTGGCTTAAACGCGCTAAACGAATAACGTGTTCTTCTGGAGAAGTATTAACGCCGATTTGCAATAAATCTGCTTCTTCCATACTGGTTAGAACAGTGATAGCAATTAAAATCGGCGCATCTTTGCCATAAGGTTCCAGAATTTTTTTCGCTGCTTCCATCATTCTTAAACCACCACTGGCGTGCATATCGACCATCCAAACACCTAAATCGGCGGCGGAACGTACCGCACGGGCAACAGTATTCGGAATATCGTGGAATTTTAGATCTAAGAACACATCAAAATTACGTCTTTGCAATTCTTTGACAAATTCTGTACCTAGAGTAGTAAACATCTCTTTACCCACTTTAAGGCGACATAAACTGGGATCAAGCTGATCAACCAGTTGCATTGCTTCTTTTTTCGTTTCATAGTCTAAGGCGACAATAACTTTATTTTCCATGATGTTCCCTCTTTGTTTGCAAATTAATTTTCTATTGGTGTAACCGTTTCCCATCGCCGACAGGATGGACATTGCCAAATCAGTTTATGGCTCTGAAAACCGCAATGATTACAGCGATATTCAAAGCTTTTTTTCAAACGTTCGTCAACGATATTATAGAGTAGTTTTAGACTCTCTTTGCCGTTTCCTTCATCAAGCTCATTAATTTGATATTGAATGAATCGATGAAATATTCGCATTGTCGGACGTTTCTCAAGCTGACGATAGAGATGATTTTTTGCAACTTCAGCACCTGATTTCCGTTCAATATAATCTGTTAAGGCAATAACTACGGAGCTATTAGCTTTATGTTGTTGTAATTTGATAAGAAACAGTTCCAAATCGTGGCTATTCGGCAAATGTTGATAATATTCGATAAGTGGTGGTAAGGCTTCACTGATATAGGCAAGATTTTGCTCGGTAATTTGTTGTAATGTCTTGATGGCTTTTGGATAATTGCCTTGTTTTGCATATTGTTCGGAAAGAATAAGCGTTGCTCTAACGCAAGTTGGTGAAACGATTAAAGCTTTTGTAAGAGCATCTATAATCTGTTGTTGCTGATTGGATTCTAAGGCAAATTCGCAATAGTAATGTGCCAATGCGATATTTTCATTGTGCTGCGTCAATTTGCGATAACGCTCTCCCACCTCGATAGCTTTATCCCACTCTTTAGTACGTTGATAAATATTTGCCAGTTCGTGTAAGGCATTTTCTGCGTAGTCTGGCTCTTCACTTAATTTCTGGTAGAGTTTTTCGGCTCTATCCAAGAACCCTACAAACATAAAATCTTTGGCTAATTGCTGGCGGGTGAGCAATTTTTGTTCATAACTGTAATTCGGATTGTTGTCGATATTTTGGTGGATACGCAACGCACGATCCACCTCACCGCGAGAACGGAATAAATTACCTAAAGTCAATTCCGCCTCAAATTGGGAGTCGTTGTCGATAGCGTTTTCCGACTCCTGTTTTTCCAGCATTTTTAAGAAAAGATCAACCGCCTTTTCTTGTTGGTTGGATAAAAGAAAATTTACCCCGGTCATATAATCACGGGATAATTTATTGCTGATCTCCTCCTGATCTTTTTTAGCGCTACGATGTCCCATATACCAGCCATAGGCAGCGGCGATAGGTAACAGCAAAAAAAGCAGTTCCAGCATTATGCGTTTTTATCTCTTGCGGTCATTAATTCATTGATTTGTTGTAACTGCTTTTTAGTTTGGCGTGTTAACGCCATATTTTTTACTTTAAGCTTGATGTAAAAAATCCCGGTTACTAACCAACCGAGTAAGAAGCCGAAGCCGAATAAAAGTGCAACTAAGCTAGAGAGTTGGATATCGCTTTTTGCGACAATATAGTTTACGGAAATAACTTGATCGTTATTGGCACCGACAGTAATGCCGACGATGATTAATGCAATAACAATAACGAAAGTTAGAATGTATTTTAATTTCACATTGCCCCCTAGTAGAAAATAAAATGATGCCCATTATGCCAAAAATAGAGCAACTATAATAGCAAAATTCCGAATCGAAAAGGAAAAATGGCGGAGACTTAGCTGTTATTTATTGGGTATTAAATTTTTTGATAATAAATCCGAGCGTGGTTTGTAATACCCACCCGATAGATAAGGCAAAAACCAATGTGCCTAGACCGACAACACCTCCCAATAGCCAGCCGACAAAACAGACACTACTTTCGATTAAGGTTCTGATCGTCCCGATTTTGAAACCTGTCGTTTGATAAAGACCGACCATTAAACCGTCACGAGGGCCTGCGCCCATATGGCAGGTAAGATAGAATGCGGAGGTAATGCCACCGATAATAACGCCGATGAGCATAAATAGAAATTGTCCGATAAAGGTTTGAGGTGCAGGAATAAAAGTAACGGTTAGGCCAAGAGAAAGTGCGATTAAAGTGATATTAAGCAATGTACCTAAACCGGGCTTTTGCCGGAAAGGTATCCAAGTCAACATTACAATGATGCTGATGATAAAACTAATAATGCCTATATTGTTCCCTGTTTTAATAGAAAGACCTTGTGCTAATACAGTCCAAGGTGTAGAACCGAGTTGAGATAAAACTAAAAAACCATCTCCAATACCAAAAGTTAGTAGTGAAATAACTAATACAGCAAGGGCAGAAGGAGTTGGTTTCCAGAGAGAATGTGATGACCAAGGTGGTCTAGTCAAACTATGTTTAGGGCAGCTCATAAAATGATAATAGGAGAAAAGTAACGTTGCTAATAAAACGAGAATAGATCAGCAACGTTAAATTGGTATGATCATATTAGTTAATTAAATGTTATCAACACGTTCACGCAATTCTTTCCCTGCTTTGAAATGCGGAACTGATTTTGCTTCAAGACTGACTTGTGTACCGGTTTTTGGGTTTCGACCAGTACGAGGTTGACGATAGCGTAATGCAAAACTACCGAAACGGCGGATTTCAATACGATCACCCTTTTCTAAGGTAAGAGAGAGATGTTCAATAATTTCTTTAACAGAAAATTCAATATGTTTAATCGACATAGTAGGATGACGATTTATCAACTTTTCAATCAATTCTGATTTTGTCATATGAGTATCCTTCTGTTTTAGGTAGAAAATCCGATATGCCGAAACATATCGGATTTATTGCAATTAAGCAAAACGATAAGGAAGATTATTCACCTTTTGCTGCTTTGAATGCTTCAGCCATTGCGTTAGGAATAACAACTTCTTCTTGTTTGTTATTTACGCTTGCTAATGCTGCTGCTTCTTCAGCTTCATCTTTTGCACGGATTGATAAGTGAACAATACGAGCTTTACGATCTACTCCGGTGTATTTTGCTTCAACAACATCGCCAACATTTACTTCACCGTTAAGATCAGCGGTACGGATGTAGCCTTCAACACCATTATCCAGCTCAACTTTAGCGCCTTTAGCATCAACATCAACAACTTTAGCACTTACTACACTGCCTTTTTTATTGATAGAAACGAAGTTATTGAATGGATCTTCTTCAAGTTGTTTGATACCTAAAGAGATACGCTCTTTAGCTGCATCAACTTGTAATACGATAGCTTCAACTTCATCTCCTTTCTTGTAGTTACGAACAGCTTCTTCTCCAGGAACATTCCAAGAAATATCTGATAAGTGAACTAAACCGTCAATACCGCCTTCTAAACCGATGAAGATACCGAAGTCAGTGATTGATTTGATTTTACCTGATACTTTGTCACCTTTGTTGTGAGTATCTGCAAATTGTTGCCATGGATTTGGTTTGCATTGTTTTAAACCTAAAGAAATACGACGACGTTCTTCATCGATTTCTAATACCATAACTTCAACTTCATCACCTACGCTAACTACTTTAGATGGATGGATATTTTTATTGGTCCAATCCATTTCTGAAACGTGAACAAGACCTTCGATACCGTCTAAAATTTCAACGAAGCAACCGTAATCGGTTAAGTTGGTTACTTTACCTGTTAATTTGCTGTTTACTGGATAATTTTCAGCGATAGCAGCCCAAGGATCTTGACCTAATTGTTTTAAGCCTAGTGAAACACGAGTACGATCACGGTCAAATTTCAATACTTTAACAGTCACTTCATCACCGACATTTACGATTTCACCTGGATGTTTAACACGTTTCCAAGCCATATCAGTAATGTGTAATAAACCATCAACACCACCTAAATCAACGAATGCACCGTAGTCAGTTAAATTCTTAACGATACCTTTAACTTCGGCACCTTCTTGTAAGGCTTCAAGTAATTGATCACGTTCTTGGCTGTTTTCAGATTCGATAACTGCACGACGAGAAACAACAACATTGTTACGTTTTTGGTCTAGTTTGATAACTTTAAATTCTAATTCTTTACCTTCTAAGTGAAGAGTATCGCGTACAGGGCGAGTATCCACTAATGAACCAGGTAAGAATGCACGAACACCATTCAACTCAACAGTGAAACCACCTTTCACTTTACCGTTAATTAAACCAACAACAGTTTCTTGATCTTCGTATGCTTTTTCTAAGGAAATCCAAGATTCGTGACGAACTGCTTTTTCACGAGAAAGTTTGGTTTCGCCGAAACCATCTTCAACAGCGTCTAACGCAACTTGAACTTGATCACCAACTTGAACAGTGATTTCACCTTGTGCATTTTGGAATTCTTCAGCAGGGATTGCAGCTTCAGATTTCAAACCTGCATCAACGAAAACGAAACCTTTGTTGATAGCAACAACAGTACCAGTAACGATTGAACCTTGACGAGTTTCAAGTTCTTTTAGTGATTCTTCAAATAGTTGAGCAAAAGATTCTGACATATAAATTAATCTTCAATAAGTTAATAACGACCGCTTAAATTCCTTATTAAACGGGGCTGATAATAAACGTCTATTCTTCCTTGAATAAACACAATATGACTCTATCCCAAATAAGGGCAACGCTGATGAATATGTTGCAATGCCAACGTGAAAACGTCATTAATAGAAAGGGAAGATGAATCTAACAGAATTGCATCATCGGCAGGTTTTAATGGAGCAACCGCACGATTTCTATCTCGGTAATCGCGTTCCTGAATTTCGGATAAAATCTGGGCAAAATTACCATTAATTCCCTTTTCCTGCAACTGTTTTAAACGTCTTTTTGCACGTTCTTGTGCTGAAGCATCCAAAAAAAACTTAATTTGAGCTTCTGGGAAAACAACTGTACCCATATCACGACCATCTGCCACTAATCCGGGCGCTTGAGCAAAATCTCTCTGTTTTTGCAATAAAGCAGCACGTACTAATGGATATATCGCTGTTCTGGAAGCATAATCTGCAACCTGTTGTGTACGAATAATATCGCTTACGTCTTCTTGATTTAGAAAAGTTTTTACGCCATTTTTGTCGCTTGAAAAGGAGATATTGATCGTTTTGGCAAAAGCGCTTAAAGCCTTTTCATTAGAAAAATCAATATTATGTTTTGCTGCAGCTAAACCGAAAACACGATAAATAGCACCGGAGTCCAATAAATGAAAACCGAAATGTTGAGTCAATGCTTGGCATAAAGTACCTTTGCCAACGCCGCTCGTGCCGTCAACAGTAATAATTGTAGTTGTCATAATTGTCTTCTGTTTCTTGATAAAAATATGCCGCACATAACGTGCGGCGAAATTGTGGTTAATTATACTCGTAATTCTTACTACAGCAAAGTTGAAACTTACTCTTGTGCGGAAGAGTGGTGTTCAAAATGTGAACTTGGAGTGAGATATTCCTCACGGTTCGGATCAACCAATTTTGATTTTTTAATCATTTTTTCAATGGTTACGCCTTGCACCAAAATTGAGAATACAACAATGGCATAAGTCATAATCAAGATAATATCTTTTACATCTGTGCCATTAACAAATACCGCTTTTGCCGGAATGGAAAGTGCCATAGCCAATGCCAAACCGCCACGTAGTCCACCCCACGTCATAATTTTTAAAGTGTAAGGGTTATAGGTGCGGAAAAAACGCAATATTGAGTATGGTATCCATAAGCTGATATAGCGTGCTGCTAAACAGACTGGAATTGCTAACAACATCATCAAAAAGCCTTGGAAGGTAAAATCGATCAATAATAGTGCAAAACCGATTAGAAAGAATAGTAGAGAGTTCAGGAAGTGGTCGATCATTTCCCAAAAATGATCAAGATAGCGTTGGCTTTGCTCAGAGAAACCGCGATGACGAGTCCAATTTCCTACCATAATACCAGAAACCACCATCGCTAATGCACCGGAAACTTCTAATAGATTTGCCAACATAAAACCAGCAGTTGGAATAGTTAAAGTTAATAAGATTTCTAAGCTACCATCATCAGTGGCTGAAATTAAGAGGTGAGCGACCAAGCCAAGCACAAAACCAAAGATAATTCCACCGATTGCCTCGTGTAGGAACAGATGTAAAATTTCACTGGCGGACATCTGTTCACCGCTGAAGGCAACGGTAAAAATAGTAACAAAAATTACCAAGCCGACACCGTCATTAAATAGAGATTCACCTTCAACTTGCATTGATAAACGTTTCGGCGCACGTAAATTTTTAATGATTGCCAATACGGCGATTGGGTCAGTAGGTGAAATTAAAGCACCGAAAAGCAAACAGTAAATAAAGCCAATTGGTAAGCTGATAAGATTAGCGACTAAATAAATTAGTGTGCCAATAATGAATGTGGAAGCTAGTGTTGAAAATAACGCAAAGATTGTGATTTCCCATTTTTGATCACGCAACACGGGAATTTTAATACCTAATGCGCCGGCAAACAGTAAGAAGCCTAAAATCCCATTAAGTAGAAAACTTTTAAAGTCGATTTCTTGCATTACTTCTGTTGCAATACTGTCAATTTGAAACCAACCAAGATAACCTAAAGTCAAAAGTAGCAATGAACCAATCATCGCAGCGGCGGTAATTGCGATAGTAGATTGAATTTTATCGCTGATTTTACTGGTGATAAAACCGAGTAAAATAGAAATTGCAGATAAAAAACAAATATATGTGTAAATGCCCATATAATAAGCCTTGTTGAAAAGTCATTAACGCGCGCTATTAAATCAATTAGTGAGTAATATGTAAAGTGTGCAATCGAGGTATATTGAAAAAAGTGAGCAATATTTATGAAAAAAATAATTAAATTAATCAGTGTTTTTTTGCTGATGTTGATATTAGCAGTTATCTTGTTTTTATATCAATCTCTAACCCTTTATCAGCCACCTTTGACCCAGTTTATTTCAATGAATGAAAAGCAAAGTTTTGAACCTTTTGTCGAAATAGACAGCAAATTAAGTTGTTATCGCCCAATGTTGGATGCTGAAACAATTTCAACTACGCAACCATTAAAATTATTGGTTTGGAATGTGCATAAAGGAGAAGATAAAGGATGGCAGTCGTTATTGCTAAATTATGAAGAAAAAACGGATTTTATGTTATTACAAGAAGCAACTTCTTTGCAGAAATTACCACAATTATTACAACGTATGCCAAATCAATTGTTTGCCAGTGGCTTTTCTTATCGAGATATGCAATCTGGCGTAGCGACACTTTCGTTGTTTTCACCACAATATTATTGTAGTGCTGCAGTTGATGAACCTTGGTTAGGTGTTCCTAAAACTAGCGTATCTTCAGTATATCCGTTGGATAACGGTAAATTTTTATTGATAATCAATGTTCATATGATCAATTTTGAGTGGACACCGACAGCGTATCGCCAGCAATTAGAACAAATTATGCAACAGCTACAACAACGGGTTGATGCCGTGATTATAGCTGGCGACTTTAATGCTTGGAATCAGGAAAGAGTAGAGATATTACAACAGAAAATGGCGCAATTTGGTCTGCACGAAATCCCATTTTTTCCAGATAATCGCTTACGTTTCAATGATTTTCCATTGGATCATATTTTTGTCAAAGGATTGAAGGCTATTTCTGCGACAACGAAAAAAACAAAAGCGTCCGATCACAATCCAATGTGGGTCGAACTAGCTTTTGATTAAAGAATAAATTGATCGAAAATTTCTTTAAGATGTTTAGTAAGGATCTTTTTACCGGCGATAGTTTCATTTTTCCACGCTTCTAACAAAACCTCGGGGGTAAGTAACGGCTGTAACTTTTCTGCGATTGGGCGATAGCTGATATGCCAAGGCTCAATGCCAATTTTTTTATCTTCCGGTAGTTCAAGAAAAGGAAGATAAAAATCGAAATCAGCTAGATGTTGTTGTAGAAATTCAACTAGCGGAGCAAAGTAACCGTTCTGTTGATATTCTTGAGGTGCTAATTGTAGAGATTGTCCTTTAGGAAGTAGATCCGGATCAAAAATATCAATTTCCGTACCCCAGTGATGGCGACTGGCACCGGGTAATGCCGACCAGCGCAGAATAGCTAAACATTTTTGCCATTCACTAAGCAGAGAAAGATTAATGTTTTCTCCCTGATCATTGTGTACTTTCCTGATACCGTTGAATTTGTTGTCCCAAATCCATTTTTGGCGTGTGAAATCACGGAAAGTACTTGCTGGTTGTAAATTAAAACCTGCTTTTTTCGCAGCCTGTTGCAAACTTTGGAAGGCTTTCACAGCCTGTGGTTGTAAGAAATGAGCAGTGGAATGGGGAAGCGGTAATAATGCCAAGTGTTGGCGAGATTTTCCTGTTAAGCAATCAAATACAAGCGGCAACATAATTTACTCTCCTAATAATGTATTTAATATTTCTAAATGAGTAACCGCCAATTTTGCTAAATCTTCACAGCTTACACATTCATCAATACGGTGTATGGATTTATTTAAAGGCCCGAGTTCCACCACTTCCGCTCCCATTAAAGCGATAAAGCGACCATCGGATGTACCGCCACTGGTTTCCAATGTTGGCGTAATTGCCGCTACTTTTTGTAATGCGCGTACAACCGCATCGACCAATTTGCCTTTAGCGGTTAAAAATGGTTGTCCTGATAGCCACCATTCAATCCGATAATTCAGTTGATGGCGTGCCAGTAATTCTGTAACACGTTGTTTAATCTTTTCATCGCTGGTCTCGGTATTAAAACGTAAGTTAAATTGAATATAAAGTTCACCAGGAATAACATTATTTGAACCTGTGCCAGCTTGAATATTGGCAATTTGTAGGCTTGTCGGAGGAAAGAATTCATTGCCGTTATCCCACTGGATATTAACCAAATCGTGAATAAATCCGGCAGCTTTATGAATCGGATTGTCCGCAAGATGAGGATACGCAACGTGGCCTTGTACACCTTGAATATAGAGATTTGCAGTAATAGAGCCACGGCGACCGTTTTTTACAATATCTCCTAGTTTTTCGGTACTGGAGGGTTCGCCGACTAAACAATAATCTACCTGTTCACCACGAGCCATTAATGCTTCCACTACCCTGACAGTGCCATCTTTAGCGGCTGCTTCTTCATCGGAGGTAATCAAGAACGCAATTCGTCCTTTATGCTGTGGATGTTGTGATACAAACTGTTCTGCTGCTACTACCATTGATGCCAACGAACCTTTCATATCTGCTGCACCACGACCATAAAGTAAATCACCGACAATTTCGGCTGAAAAGGGCGAATGTTGCCATTGTGTTTCATCGCCAGGTGGTACAACATCAGTATGTCCAGCGAAAACAATAGTTGGAGTAGAATTACCGTGGGTAGCCCATAAATTTAAAGTGTCACCGAACGGCATCCATTCAATGTTAAAACCTAATTTACTCAAACGATCAGCTATCACTTGTTGACAACCCTCATCTTTTGGACTGATAGAGGGGCGATGAATTAAATCTTGTGCGAGGGCAATGACTTCTTGTTTCATTCCGCTACTCCAAAAGCCTGCGCATATTGTTTAGCATTAAAGCCGATAAGCTGCACATTATCGCCTAATACGATTGGTCGTTTGATAAGCGTTGGCTGTTCAAGCAATAAAGAAAGTGCATTATCCTGATTAAGTTGATCTTTAACTGTCTGCTCCAAATTACGCCAAGTGGTGCTGCGTTTATTGATTAACGCTTCCCAACCGAACAATGCTTCAATCTGTTGTAAAAAGGCGGCATCAATGCCTTGCTGACGATAATCGTGCAATTTTGCTTCAAGTTGATGTTGTGCCAACCAGACAAGGGTTTTCTTGACGGTATCACAATTTTTTATTCCATAAACAGTCAACATAATTTTCCTATTAAATAAAAAGGTTACGATTTTTAGAAAACTCACTATACTAGCAAACGGTAGGGATGCAAGAAAAGACGCAAATAAAATTAGAGGAGTAGCAAATATGCAACATATCGATAAATTGGCGTGGATTTTAATTAAAGATCGTCAACTATTAATGACACGCTCATACGGAAAAGAGCAATATTATTTGCCTGGAGGTAAACGTGAAGTTGGGGAAAATGATCAGCAGGCATTAATTCGTGAAATTAAGGAAGAGCTAAATGTCGATTTAATTCCGAATAGTTTACAGCCAGTGGAAACATTTCAAGCACAAGCACACGGTAAAGCTGAAGGGGTAATGGTGATTATGCGTTGTTATCAGGCGCAATATCAAGGTGAATTAATCGCAAGTGCAGAAATCGAAGAAATTCGCTGGATTACCAGTAAAGATCGAGCTATTTGTTCACAAGCTGGCTGTTTGGTACTGGATTATTTGTTGGAAAAAGGATTAATTGACTAAAAGAAATGAATTAATGTTAATTTAATTTTGAATTAAAGGTCGCACGATAGCGACCTTTAATTATTTGAGAAAGGTGAAAAAATTAATGTTCTTTATCACACTGACAGTCGTGAGAATGCACGATCATATGTCCCATTTTTTGCTCTTTAACGGTTAAATAGTCCGTATTGTAACGATTTTCACCGACATTTAACGGCACACGTTCCACCACATTAATACCGGCACGTTTCATTGTTTCGATTTTTTGCGGATTATTGGTTAATAAGCGAATCTCTTTTACGCCTAATAATTCAAAAATTTCCGCACAAACGCTGAAATCACGCTCATCTTCTTTAAATCCTAATGCAAGATTGGCTTCAATAGTATCCATTCCTTGATCTTGCAAAGCATAAGCTCGAATCTTGTTAATCAAACCGATACCTCGCCCTTCAGCACGATGATAAATTAATATGCCTTTACCTTCTTTACTAATTTGTTTCAGCGCCGCTTGTAATTGAAAACCGCAATCACATTTCAAACTATGCAATGCATCGCCGGTTAGACATTCTGAATGAATTCTGGCAAGAGTAGGTTCTCCGTTGGCAATGTCGCCCATTACTAATGCGACATGTTCTTTGTGTGTTTGTGGATGTTCAAAACCTATAATTTGAAAAATACCAAATTCAGTAGGTAGGTTTGCTTTTGCGACAAGCTCAATTTTTGCCATATGTTCCTCGCTATTCTAATGTTTTTTGCTTTCTTACATAGAGTATTTATTTGTATAACTCAAAAAATAAAAGGAAATCATTATATACATTATCAACCATTTTTGTTGCGGTTTTTAATTATTGTTGTAGTTGTTTTTATGAATGTAGCAGGTTTATTACAAAATAGGCTATAATTCCAGTAATTTTTTCAACTTACGTAGGTATAAATATGTTATATGGGATCGATATTGGTGGTACAAAAATAGAATTGGCAGCATTTAATCAACAGTTAGAGAGGTTGTATAGTGAGCGAATTGATACACCACAAACTAGCTATGAAGATTGGTTAAATTCGATTGTACGGTTAGTAGAAAAAGCCGATCAAAAATTTGGTAGTAAAGGTACTGTTGGTATAGGTGTGCCGGGCTTCGTTCGCCGTGATACCGGTATAGCCGAAATTACCAATATCCGCGTTGCTGATAATCAACCGATTGTACGTGATTTGGAGCAATGTTTACAACGTGAAGTCCGTATAGAAAATGATGCAAATTGTTTTGCTCTTTCCGAAGCGTGGGATGAGGAGAGTAAACAGTATTCAACCGTATTGGGGTTGATCATCGGTACTGGCTTTGGTGGTGGTCTGGTTTTTAATGGTAAAGTGCATTCCGGTAAAGTGGGAATGGCAGGCGAAGTTGGTCATATCCAATTAAATTATCACGCTTTAAAACTGCTTGGTTGGGATAATGCCCCGATTTACCGTTGCGGTTGCGGTAATGTCGCCTGTTTGGATACCTATTTATCTGGGCGCGGATTTGAACTGTTACATAATGATTTATTACACGAAAAATTGTCAGCAAAAGAGATTATCCGGCGTTTTTATCAAAATGATGTAAAAACAGTAGAATTTGTCGAGAAATTCATTGAATTAATGGCGATCAGCATTGGTAATTTGATTACAGTGCTTGATCCGGATGCCATTTTCTTAGGTGGCGGCTTATCCAACTTTGATTATATCTATGAAGCTTTGCCAAAACGTCTGCCGGAACATTTAATGCGTAGTGCAGTTGTGCCAGCAATCCGAAAAGCAAAATACGGTGATTCCGGTGGTGTGCGTGGTGCAGCGGCATTATTTTTAAGTTGAGGTTAATTATTAAACTGTGGAGAAATCATAATGATGAAAGCAAAAAATATATCACTATTATTAAGCGTGGCATTTGCATTTGTATTGTCGGCGTGTAGTCAGTTGACTCCCGGCAAGGCGAAATCTGTTCCGGTAGTGGAAAAGAGGGTAGAAAATGCAGAATTAAAAGCAATCAGTGATAGTATAAAAACATTGCCAAGTTTTATTTATCAAACCGATAATCAAACTTATACAGCTTATTTTAGTGGTAAAAACATTGTTTATATTGATGTGAGCGGTAATAAGGTAGAGAAAATTTACTTGAAAAATGGTCAAGTTATTGCTGTTGCCAATAATACAAAATTGTATGATTTTAATGTTGCCACTTCAGATGCGGACGTATTACAAGTGAAAAGAAATGCAGAATCTTGGGTGAAAAAATTGAGCTATAACTCAGCAGATAGAAATATTGGCGCAGTTCGCACCGGAGAAGAGGCAAAGCTCAATTATCTCTGTATTGCTAAAGTACAACAAGTTGCCGGCACTAAGCGTGTATTGCGTACTTCCGGTAACAGTGCTGGCAGCACCAGTCGTTTAACTGCGAAAATGCGCCTGAACGGCAATCAGTTCTATCAAATGGATTGTATTTTATCAGGAGATAGAGTGGCAAAATTAAGCTTGATCGCAAATAAATAGAGGCTGAATCGTAATGGATAAAAATATTATTTTGATGAGTGATTCATACAAATACTCTCATTCACGCCAATATCCACCACAAATGACTTATATGCATCACTACATTGAAAGTCGTGGCGGACGTTACGGTTATACCCAATTTTTTGGTTTACAGTATTATCTGAAAAAATATCTTTGCCAGCCGATTACACAAGCAATGATTGATGAAGCGGAACAAATTATGCGTTTGCACGGTTTGCCGTTTGATCGTGAAAATTGGCAATATATTTTGCAACAACATCAAGGCTATTTGCCATTAAAAATTAGAGCAGTACCGGAAGGTAGTTTGGTGAATAACCACAATGTTTTAGTGACGGTTGAAAATACTGATCCCTGTTGTGCTTGGTTAGTGAGTTTTTTTGAAACTTTGCTGTTAAAAATTTGGTATCCGTGTACGGTTGCTACTTTATCTAACTCTTATCACCGCATTTGTCGTAAATTCTTACAGGAAACTGCTGATAGCTTGGATGCATTGCCGTTTATGTTGCACGATTTTGGTTATCGTGGAGTATCGAGTGAAGAGAGTGCGCAGCTTGGTGGTGCAGCACATCTATTGAATTTTAAAGGTACGGATAATGTTGGGGCATTAATGATGTTGCGTCAGTATTATCATGCAGAAATGGCAGGATTCAGTGTACCAGCGGCGGAACACAGCACCATCACTTCGTGGTCAAAAGAGCGAGAAGCGCAAGCATATGAACATTTATTGGATACTTATCAAAATTCTGTAATTTCTATTGTGGTTGACAGTTACGATTATTACAAAACGATTGAAGACGTTTTCTGTGGCAAATTAGCAGAAAAAGTGAAACAGCGTAAATTTCCACTCGTGCTTAGACCTGACAGTGGTGATGCGATTAGTAATGTGCTTTTTGCTTGTGAACGTTTGGGAAACACTTTTGGCGTTACTGTTAATAGCAAAGGTTATAAGGTATTGAATAATGTCAAAGTTTTACAGGGTGACGGCATTAATGAAAATACTACGTGGGATTTGTTGAAAGCATTAAAAGATAACCAATATTCAGTGGAAAATGTGATTTTGGGTTGTGGCGGCTCTTTGTTGCAGGGTAATTTAACCACCAGTATCAATCGTGATACACACCGTTTTGCGATGAAATGTAGTTGCGTAATTACCGAAGGTAAATTAGTGGATGTATATAAAGCACCGATAACTGATAAGGGCAAGGTAAGTAAAAAAGGTCGTTTAGATTTGATTTGGAATGGTGAAAAATATCAAACGATCAACATTGATCATCTACCGTTAAATCAATATGCTGAAAATTCAATGATGCAAACCGTTTTTGAAAACGGAAAATTATTAGTAGATTGGTGTTTGGACGATATTCAGTATAATGCACAGAAAAATCAACCTAAAATCGAACAGTAGTAATTTGGTGAAGTATGTATTTTTCTGATTATGTGGAAAAGTTGGTAGCGGAAAACCCAGAAGAACGGGTTTTCCCTTTTCAATTTGAGGGCAAAAAATATTGGGTAAAACAGGTAGAACGCACCAGCGGTGCAATGCGATTGTTGAAGCCTAATCCACAAGCAGCGTTGCAACGAGAGATTAAAACATTACAGTATCTTAACCACAAACAGGCAGCAGTTGCCAAACTAGTGTTAGTCAGTGAGCGTTATTTTGTGATCGAAGATGTGGGGCAGTCAGTCAAACGTTATATATACGATCGAAATATCTCACCTGAATTTAAACAACGTTTATTGCACGATGCCGCGTTGGCGTTGGCAAATTTACATCAAAAAAAACTCTATCACGGCAGACCGGCGATTCGTGATATGGGCTGGTTGGAAGACGGTGTACGTTTTATTGATTTTGAATCAAAAGTGTTCAGCCATAATTTAAATAAACAACAGGCGCGTGATTTGCTGTTTTATATTCATAGCCTTTATGTCAGTGAAGAGATTTCCGATCAGGAAATTGAGCAAAGCATTGCGGTTTATCGCCAAAACGGCGGTGAGCAGCAGTGGCAATATACTTGTTGTTTGGTGCAGAAATACCGTTGGCTTTATTATTTGTTATTGCCGTTTACACCAATCGCAAGAACAGACTTAATCGCCTTAATGAAACTGTTTAAATTTTTCTTGTATTATCAAAAGGATAAAAATAGACAATGAAAGTTTATCAGGTGCATTTAAAACAAAGACAACAGACATTGTTGCACGATAATCAAATCTCTTTATTGGAAAATTTGGAACAGCATCAGATTGCGCACGAATATCAATGCCGTTCCGGTTATTGCGGCGCTTGTCGGGCAAAGATATTACAAGGTTCGGTGCGTTATCGCCAATTGCCATTGGCTTTTTTGCAACCGGATGAAATTCTGCTCTGTTGTTGTCAGTTGGAACAGGATATTGTGTTGGATTTATAGCGGATTGTCGCTTTCAGCAAAAATTCCTCTTTATTTCGTGTAAAAATTTATCGCATAAAAAGTGCATAAAAATGGGGCGTTTGATCTACACCCCATTGTTTTAAATTATTGCAATATCGGCTGAATTAGAATTCGTAACCCACACCGGCACCGACACCATATTTACCGTTGGAGTCACTGGTTCCGGAAAGTTTCAAAATCACGTTGCCTTTTTCGTTTGTATGAGATACCCCGATTGCCACCGCAGATTCACCGCCGTAGCTGCCACCCGCAATCGCAATCATTGATTTACCGCTGTGCATTGCGTGCGGTAAATTACCGACTGCAATCGCTGCTGCTGTACCGGCATCGGAATGTTTTTCCATTTTTTTCTTCACACGGTTAAGTTGGCTAACATTAACCGCATCGGTTGGTTGTACACCATCAGCCACATTGCTAATACGATTGCCGCCGTTATCTAAGCCACGAGAAGTTAAAGAGACTGGAGCTTGGTTGTTGCTGTTTACGGTTACTCCACTGGCATTGACAGTGGTATGTTGGCTGCCGTTGTTGACGTTAACACTTTCAGCGCTGACTTTAGTAGATTGTTTGCCGTTATTAATAGTCACACTTTCGGAGTCCATTTTGGTGGATTTGCCGTTCTTACCTTTGCTTAAAGTTACACTTTCGGTGGTAATATCTTTGGCTAATCTTAACTTCAAACCGTCCTTCTCTGTTTCCACACCGATATTGGCATTGTGAGATAAACCGGTTGCACCGCCATTAATGTTTAAAGTATCACCGCTTTTCACTTGAGCAGCTTCACCGATATCACCTTTCACTTTAAAATCAGTGCCGCCACCGTTATTGGTTGCAGAGATAACATAGGTGTTATCTGCTCCCTCTTTTTTCTTGATAGAAACATTATCACCGGCTTCATATTGAATGGTAGAGGTTCCATTACCTGTATTCGTATTGGCAGCTGCCACGGTTATCGTACCATAGTCGGGTTTTGTCGGATCATCCTGTTTTGTAATCGTTACACCATCACCGGCCTTAATGCCGTTAAAGAGTACACCTCGCAACTGACGCAGATTCACCGCATCCGTTTCATCGGTCCCATCGGCAAGATGTTTAATCTGACGAACGTAATTGCCTTCTCGTACCACCTCTAGCCTCAAATTTATAAGTTTGTCTACATAGCGAGGACCGCCGATAGAAATAGCACCGGTTAGATATTCTCCATTTGCGTTACCATCGCTACCTAAGTTACCGCTCTGTCTAAGGGTAATACCGGAGAACAGTGCCGGTTTACTCAAGGTCCCTGTAGTTTCATCCATATCGTCTTTTGTAACAGCGGAATAGGCACCTAAGGCAACGCTGTTATCAGATAAAGCCTTTGACCATCTCCCGATAGCAACTGGCGCAGATACATTATCTCTTGTTAATGCATACTGCCATCCTAATGCAGTTAAAATACTATCATGGGATGCAGCACTATCTCTTGCTAAGTCATCCAAACTGTTAATTCCGTAGGTATAAAATAACCCGACATATTTATCGAAAATATTTTGTCGTACTTTATTCAGACCTTCTTCCGTACCATCATACGCGCCGAAAAGATCCGGGTACTGCGTCTGCAACTGTTGATAGTAAGGCTGTTGATCATAATCTATCTCATTAAAAAAGAAATCCCATGCCCTGTCCGTTCCTGCCACCGCCTGGCTACCAATAGCAATTGCGTCATCTCCTGTAGACACTGTTTTTAGCCCAATCCCGATACTTGTTCCATTTACAAAATTATCCCAACCGATAGCAACGGCATTAGAAAAGACAGGATTTCTAAAATTTCCCGCTGTATTACGTGCCCCAATCGCAACACCATTGCGTCCCATAACTTTATTTGCTTCACCAACAGCAGTGCCAAAATATCCTACGGCTCTATTATTATTCCCGATAACAACAGAATTTTTGGTCTTCGCATAACGATAATTATCGTTACCACCCACTACTAAATTATCGTCTCCATTAGCGCCTCCGGGAATAAGAGCCATAGCGTTTACATTACTGTCATACCTGAATTTGCTGAATGTATCAATGAACCACGTTTGTTCTTCATCTGTCAGAGCCTCTCCGGCAGCTATTTTTTTTATGACCGCTGCCTGATCTACAGCCGCATTTGCTGTTAACGGTAAAAGACTAATACCCCCCCCCCCAAGAGAATTCCAGTTAAAGCAATAAATTGCGAACGTTTACGATAATAAGCGGCAACTTGATTTAATTTCATTTTGAACTCCTTATTTCCAATGAATTTAATAAATAGACACTTCATTTGACATCATAAAACTACACCGCTTTCTTGTTAAATTTTTAATTAAAGATCTGTTAACCAAATCACAAATTTTCCTTAAATTTACATTTGGCTTATTGCAAAAAGTGAAGGAAATTTTTTGCTAAAAAGAAATAGCATTTGTCATCATTTTTTTATTTTGCTATATTTCGCTTCGAAATTTATAGGGAGCAGTTCAAAATATAATGGCTAAAAGAAATACTAAACAACGTCGTCACGCTATTCTAAAACGTCTAGAAGAACAAGGTGAAGTAACGGTTGAACAGCTTGTTAATCAATTTGAAACATCAGAAGTTACGATTCGTAAGGATTTATCTGCATTGGAACAAAACGGGTTATTACTGCGTCGTTACGGCGGTGCAGTATTAATGCCTGCCGAAGTGTTGGCAGAAGAGGAAATTGAAGCGCTTTCTCCACAGAAAGTCGCTATTGCTAAAATTGCTGCTGCACAAATTCGTGATCATAATCGTATTATTATTGATACGGGTAGTACTACTTCCGCATTAATCAGCCAGCTTAATAAAAAACAGGGATTGGTGGTGATGACCAATTCGTTAAGTGTAGCCGCTGAATTGAGGCAGTTGGAAAATGAACCCACTTTATTAATGACCGGTGGTACTTGGGATGCATCTTCTGATTCGTTTCAAGGCAAAGTGGCGGAGCAGGTGCTTCGTTCCTATGATTTCGACCAATTATTTATCGGGGCAGATGGCATTGATTTGCAGCGTGGTACGACAACCTTTAATGAATTGGTCGGTTTGAGCCGTGTAATGGCAGAGGTTTCACGTGAAGTGATTGTGATGGTGGAATCGCAAAAAATCGGACGCAAAATGCCAAATCTTGAACTGACTTGGCAACAGATTAACTGTTTAATCACCGATGATCATATTGATCCGGCGGTTAAACAACAGATTGAAAATATCGGTGTAGATGTGCTTATTGCCTCTACAAATTAATTGATTTAAAAAGGAAAAAATTATGTGTGGAATTGTTGGTGCTGTAGCACAACGTGATGTTGCTGAAATATTAATTCAGGGTTTACATCGTTTAGAATATCGTGGTTATGACTCAGCAGGTGTTGCTGTAGTAGACAGTAATCATAACTTACAGCGTGTTCGTCGTGTCGGTAAAGTGAAAGCATTAGATGAAGCGGTAGAAAAACAGCCGTTAATCGGAGGTACAGGAATTGCACACACACGTTGGGCAACGCACGGTGAACCGTCAGAAACCAATGCACATCCGCATATGTCGGGTGATATTGCGGTAGTTCATAACGGCATTATTGAAAATTATCAGGAGCTTAAAGCAGAGTTACAACAACGCGGTTATCAATTTGTTTCTCAAACTGATACTGAAGTGATTTCTCATTTGGTGCATTGGGAGTTTGAACATTGTCACGACTTATTAAAGGCAGTGCAACAAGCGGTGACACAATTAACAGGAGCTTATGGGATGGTTGTGATGCATCGTCAACAACCGGAACATTTAATTGCAGCGCGTTCTGGCAGCCCATTGGTTATCGGTTATGGTGTTGGAGAAAACTTTCTCGCTTCTGACCAGTTAGCGTTATTGAACGTGACTCGCCGTTTCAGTTTCTTGGAAGAGGGGGATGTGGCGGAAATTACGCGCCGTAGTGTGACCATTTATAATCGTTTAGGTGAAAAAGTGGAGCGTCCGATTTCAGAATCAAATTTAGAACAGGATGCCGCTGATAAAGGGCAATTCCGCCACTTTATGCAGAAAGAGATTTTTGAACAACCGACCGCGATTATTAATACGTTGGAAGGTCGTATTGCGCACGACAGCGTGATTATCGAAAGTATCGGTAACAAAGCAAAATCTATTTTGGAAAATGTAAAACACGTTCAAATTGTGGCGTGTGGAACTTCTTACAATTCAGGGATGGTGGCGCGTTACTGGTTTGAGGCATTAGCAGGCGTAAGTTGTGATGTAGAAATCGCTTCAGAATTTCGTTATCGCAAATTTGTTACTCGTCCGAACAGCCTGTTATTAACGCTTTCTCAATCCGGTGAAACCGCTGATACTTTGGCTGCATTACGTTTAGCGAAAGAAAAAGGTTATATGGCAGCAATGACCATTTGTAATGTTGCCGGCTCTTCTTTGGTGCGTGAATCAGATTTAGCCTTTATGACGCGTGCTGGTGTAGAAATTGGAGTTGCTTCAACCAAAGCTTTTACTACACAATTGGTATCAATGTTGATGCTAGTAGTAGCTATCGGTAAATTGAATGGCAGTATTTCTCCTGAAAAAGAGAAAGAGATTGTTCAAGCTTTGCATACTGTGCCTACTGATATTGAAAAAGCGTTAGTATTTGATAAACAGATTGAAAAATTGGCAGAGGATTTTGCTGAAAAACATAATGCGTTGTTTTTAGGGCGTGGTGAATTTTATCCAATTGCAATGGAAGCAGCGTTGAAATTAAAAGAAATTTCTTATATTCACGCTGAAGCTTATGCTGCAGGGGAGTTAAAACACGGCCCGTTGGCATTGATTGATGCCGATATGCCGGTGATTGTGGTTGCACCGAACAACGATTTATTGGAAAAAGTGAAATCCAATATCGAAGAAGTGCGCGCCAGAGGCGGTCAATTATATGTGTTTGCTGATGCGGAAGCCGGTTTCCAAGACAGCGATAATATGAAAATTATTACAATGCCGAAAGTGAATGAAATCACCGCGCCGATTTATTACACCGTGCCGATGCAGTTGCTCTCCTATTATGTGGCGATTATTAAAGGTACGGATGTTGACCAACCTAGAAATTTAGCGAAAGCGGTAACGGTTGAGTAAGTTAAAAGCAAATTGGAGCAAAATAAGAATGGTGAATAGCGTTTGCTTTTCACCATTTTTTATTTCAAGATTTGGGTTTCGTAGATTAAAGGTTATTCAAATCAAGTACATCGGTCATATCGAATAGACCTTTATCGTGATTAGCCAACCATTTTGCAGCACGTACCGCACCGTTAGCAAAAGTCATCCGACTGGAAGCTTTATGTGCAATTTCGACACGTTCACCTTCATCGGCAAACCAAACAGTATGTTCCCCCACAACATCGCCAGCACGAATAGTGGCAAAACCGATTTGATCCTGTTTACGTTCGTCGGTAATTCCTTCACGAGCATAAACAGCATGATCTTTTAAGTTTTTTCCCATTGCTTTGGCAATGTGTTCACCCATAGATAACGCTGTACCGGAAGGTGCATCCACTTTATGGCGGTGGTGGGCTTCAATAATTTCAATATCACAATAATCGCCCATCACTTTAGCTGCTTTTTCCAACAGTTTGAACACAAGGTTTACGCCGACACTGTAATTTGAAGCAAAGACAATGCCGATTTTTTCGGCAGCGTGTTTAATTGCCTGTTTTCCCTGTTCATCAAAACCAGTAGTACCAATGACCATTTTTTTATTATTGGCACTACAGAATTCTAAATGCGCCAATGTTCCTTCCGGACGAGTAAAATCAATTAAAAGATCAAAAGTATCTGCTTGTTGTGCCAAATTATCGGAAATGGTAATACCGTTATGACCAATGCCAGCAAGCTCTCCAGCATCACTGCCAACCAAGCTTGAATCTTTTCTTTCAAATGCAGCAGTAAGTTGCACTCCATCTGCTTTGGCTATTGCTTGAATTAATTGGCGACCCATTCGACCGCCGGCGCCAACAACGGCAATTCTTAAATTCATAAATTCCTCAATTAATTATTTGTTAAATAGATATGTACTGAGATCTCTTCACGATCGTGATATAGGTGTTTTGCTTGAAGTTTGTAATCCAGTCCTTCATCTAGCAATTTTTGTTCAATTAGGAAGATACATTTCTGCACCTCTTCATAGCGTTTTTTCATCGGCAATTTGAGATTAAAAATGGTTTCACTGCACCAGCCTTTAATTAACCATTTAGCGATAAGATCCGCAATACGAATCGGTTGTTCAACCATATCGCAAACTAACCAATTAATATGATGATCAGCAGGAGGTTCAAATTTGAATCCATCTTCTGAGCAATGCTCAACACGACCACTTTCCATTAAATGTTCATCAATCTTACCGTGATCAACTGCATAGACAAAGAGTCCACGGCGCACAAGCTGATAGGTCCATCCACCCGGACAAGCACCCAAATCGACTGCATAGTGATGATCTGTTAGACGTTCCGATTGCTCCTTCGGAGAGAGGAATGTCTTAATTGCTTCTTCCAATTTTAAGGTAGAACGACTAGGTGCAGAATGTGGGAAGCGTAAGCGTTTAATACCCATAAAATCAGGAGAGTGGTTGTTGTTATAAGAGTAACCGAGATAACAATTTTCTGAATCCGTAAAGAAGAGATGAAGCGTAATATTTTCCCAACGTTTGGTGGTGTCGATATTGAAATAGCCTAGTGTTTTCATTTTTTGTCGTAGCGGTACGGTAAATTTGCGGCAGAATGTGAGCAATTCTTTTGCTTTATTGGTGTCCGCTGTTTCCACCCAAAGATCAGTAAATTGTTCCAATTTCAACGAAGATTCTTTCAATGTTTTGATAATCGGTGTGATTCGATCTGAATTTTCTGTGAAATTCAATTTTTGAATAGCAGCAAACCATTGACGACAGAAAATCATAGAATGGAATGGAATTTCTCTTATTAATGTTTGTGCATCTTCTTTGTTATTACACTCAAAGATAACAAAGGCACTTTTATCTTCTGTTTTAGCAAATCCATAAATACCCAAATTAGCCGCTTTATCAGTGATTTCCGCAGCCAATTCTTTTTCAAAACCGGCACGACAATAGAGTATGATTTGATTCATAGCACTTTCCTGTAAGTTAGAACGATGTTATTTACTAAAAGGATAACGTATCCCAGTATAGATTAAATTACCCCATCCCAATAAAAAGCAGAGACCGCCGAATGGCGTAAGATGCGCTAAACTTTTATTACCAGTAATAGCTAAACAATATAAGCTAAAACAGAATAATACAATACCACAAAGCCAACAATAACCGCTAAAAGCAATTTTTTTGGTTAATTTTTTATCATTAAGAGGTAGTAATGAGAATATGGTAACACCGAATAAAGCGAGTGTATGAAAAACTTGGTAATCCCATCCTATTTCTACCCACAGTAATGCTTGTTCGGAGAGTTGTGTACTTAGTATGTGAGACGAAAATGCACCAAAGGCAACACAAAAAAAGCCATTTAGTGCGGTGAAGATTAAAAAACGTTTAAACATTATTTTTCTTGCTCCATTACTGAAATCAACCAATCACGGAATGCCTTTACTTTATCATCATTTTCACGATCCGGGTGATAAACAACATAAAATGATTTCGGATCTTGGAGTTGTAGCTGCAATACTTCATGCAGGTTGCCCTGCTGAATTCCCTGTTCTGCTAATAATTCATTAGCTAAAACAATACCCTGTCCGTGAATGGCGGCCTGTAACGCCATAAATGTGTGGCTGAACACCGGATTATGCTGCAATTCAATATTTTCTAATTTCAATGTTTTCAATGCCATCTGCCAATTATCTCGGTTATGTACGTGTAATAAAGTGTGTTGTCGCAGATCTTCAGCCTGATTAATCGGATGAGAATGGAGCAGATCTGGCGAGGCGAGAATCAGTAATCTAGCCTCTTTCAATCGTTTAACGATTAAACTGTGCCAATCACCTTTACCATAATAAACAGCAATATCAATTTCTTGAGTCAATAAGCCCTCATCTTGATCAACGCCATTAATGCGTACATCAATATCGGGATAAAGTTGATTAAATTTGCTAAGTCTAGGAACCAACCATTGCATACCAAATGTTTGAGGAATATTGATCGAAATCACGTTTTGCTCTTTATTTCTTGTAAGGCGTTCGGTTGCATCCATTAATTTTTTTAATATATTAGCAACATCAAAAAAATAAATTTTGCCTGCTTCTGTAAGTTCAAGTGTGCGATTTTTGCGCAAAAAAAGAGCAGTACCTAAAAAATCTTCTAAAATTTTTATTTGGTGACTAATGGCGGCTTGAGTAACAAATAGCTCTTCTGCAGCTTTGGTGAAACTTAAATGTCTAGCAGCGGCATCAAAGGCTTTCAGGGCATTTAAGGGAGGCAAACGTTTAACCATAATTTCCAATCCATTATAAAAATTTTTCGTTAGTATTTATTTTATTTGTTATTAGTTTTTTTTATGCTAAAGATAAAAAAAAATTGTTTGTCTATTGTTAGGTTGACCCCTAGAATGGCGTCATACTTAATGATTGGTCATTCCTTACTAGTTAATGAGTTTCAGATTCTTAAGTATGATGTTGTGTTTGCATATTAGTCTAGATTTTCTAGACTGAGTAACTGAGAAGTTACTCATTTCACTTCCTGTATATTTTTATAAACTCTATTTAGTTTATATGCCACTTAATCTTTTAAGTGGCATTTTTTTCGTTCGGATTTTAGCATAGCCGGATCATCTTCTCTATAATGTTTTTCTTGAATCGCACGGCTTTCGTTTAAAAAGATATTTTTATGCAAATAAATGAATTTTTATGCATATTTACTGCATTTTTATTTTTAAATTTTATAGACAGTTGTCTGATTTTAGGGAATAATACCGACTCGGTAAATGTTCGTTTTATCACACTATCAAACACATCTCATTAATAGGAATTAATATGTCAACAACAATTCTCGAATCACTTCCAGTAGGTCAAAAGGTTGGTATTGCTTTCTCTGGCGGATTAGATACTAGCGCAGCATTGCTTTGGATGCGTCAAAAAGGTGCGGTTCCTTATGCTTATACCGCAAATTTAGGACAACCTGATGAAGATGACTACGATGCTATTCCGCGTAAAGCGAAAGAATATGGTGCAGAAAATGCCCGTTTAATTGACTGTCGTAGCCAATTGGCAAATGAAGGTATTGCGGCAATTCAGTGCGGCGCATTCCATATCAGTACCGGTGGCGTGACCTATTTCAATACTACTCCGCTTGGACGTGCGGTAACAGGTACAATGTTAGTTACTGCAATGAAAGAGGATGATGTCAATATTTGGGGTGACGGCAGTACCTTTAAAGGCAATGACATTGAACGTTTCTACCGTTATGGTTTATTGACTAATCCAAAATTGAAAATTTATAAACCGTGGTTAGATCAACAATTTATTAATGAACTTGGCGGTCGTCACGAGATGTCCGAATTCTTAATTGCAAATGGCTTTAATTATAAAATGTCGGTAGAAAAAGCTTACTCTACTGATTCAAATATGCTTGGGGCAACTCACGAAGCAAAAGATCTGGAGTTTTTAAACAGTGGAATTCGTATCGTAAATCCTATTATGGGTGTTGCTTTCTGGAAAGATGACGTGGCAATTAAAGCGGAAGAAGTTACTATTCGTTTTGAAGAGGGGATTCCGGTAGCGTTAAACGGCAAAACTTTTGCTAATGCAGTTGATCTTTTCTTAGAAGCGAATCGTATCGGTGGACGCCACGGCTTAGGAATGTCGGATCAAATTGAAAACCGTATTATCGAAGCGAAAAGTCGCGGTATTTATGAAGCACCGGGAATGGCATTGTTGCATATCGCTTATGAACGTTTGGTCACAGGAATCCATAATGAAGATACTATTGAACAATATCGTATCAATGGTTTACGTTTAGGTCGCTTGCTTTATCAAGGTCGTTGGTTCGATCCGCAAGCATTAATGTTGCGAGAAACTGCACAGCGTTGGGTGGCCCGTGCTATTACCGGTGAGGTAACACTTGAATTACGTCGCGGTAATGATTATTCAATCCTTAACACTGAATCACCAAATTTAACTTATCAGCCGGAACGCTTAAGTATGGAAAAAATTGAAAATGCACCGTTTGATCCGAAAGACCGTATTGGGCAATTAACAATGCGTAATTTGGATATTACCGATACTCGTGACAAGCTAGGCATTTACACCGAAACAGGTTTGTTATTGAACAATTCTGCATTTCCTCAATTAGGTAAAAAAGAGTAATTTTTTAATCCCTACCAATCGCTAAAAATCGTTAAGGTTTTTAGCGATTTATTTCTTTAATCACGCTTTTGCGCTATTTTTGATCCACGTTTTATCGTTATTTTTGCTATACTTCTGCGCTTAGTACAGTTAAATGGTGAATAGTATGGCGTGGACTCCGACTCGAACATCTCAGCTTAAAAACTCAACGACAACATTGGCAAAAAATAACAAAGATTTAGAACAATTTACGCCACCACACTCATTGGAAGCGGAACAGTCAGTGTTAGGAGCACTATTGTTGGATAACTCTTTATGGGACAGTGTTGCTGAAGCCGTGATAGCACAAGATTTTTACACTTATGCTCATCGTATTATTTTCCAAGAGATTGAAGCCTTATTAAGTTACGGCAAACCAGCAGATTTAATTACTTTAGAGCAGTCATTAAATAGTAAAGATTTAAGTGATTCAGTCGGTGGTTTTTCCTATTTGGTTGAGTTATCGCAGAAGACTCCGAATAGCGCTAATGCCTTAGCATATGCCAATATTATTCGAGAAAAAGCGATTTTGCGTGAGTTAATTGCTGCTAGCAATACCATATCTGAAAACTGTTATTCCACTAATGGGCAGGCTGTGAAAGATATTTTAGACACTGCTGAAAGTAAAATTTTGCAGATTTCTGAACAACGAATGGTAGGCACAGAAAGTGGACCGCAAAATGTGAATAAAATTCTTAAAGATACGGTCAATAAAATTGAGCTGTTGGCACAAAATCCGAATGGCGGTGTGACCGGAATTTCCACTGGCTTTACCGATTTGGATAAAAAAACGGCAGGTTTGCAACCAGGTGATTTGATTATTGTGGCTGCACGACCTTCAATGGGGAAAACTACCTTTGCAATGAATTTGTGTGAAAATGCAGCATTACCAGCAGATCAGGATAAAGCGGTGTTGATTTTTAGCTTAGAAATGCCGGCGGAACAATTAATGATGAGGATGTTGGCTTCATTGGCAAGAGTGGATCAAACCAAATTGCGTACTGGTCAGATCGAATTTGATGGTGCGGAAGGTGATGCGTTGGCAAGCTGTATCGGGATGCTTAAACAAAAACAGAATATTTATATTGATGATACTTCCGGTTTGACCCCGACAGAATTACGTTCGCGTGCCAGACGTATTCATCGAGAAAGTCCGAACGGTTTGGCATTAATTATGGTCGATTATTTGCAGTTAATGCGAGTGCCAGGTTATGCTGAAAACAGAACATTAGAAATTGCAGAAATTTCACGTTCATTAAAGGCATTGGCTAAAGAGTTGAAAGTGCCAGTGATCGCACTGTCACAGCTAAACCGAAGTTTGGAACAACGTGCCGATAAACGTCCGGTCAATTCGGATTTGCGTGAATCAGGTGCGATTGAGCAGGATGCGGACTTGATTATGTTTATTTATCGAGATGAGGTTTATAATCCTAATTCTGAATTTAAAGGTACGGCAGAGATTATTATCGGTAAACAGCGTAATGGGCCGATTGGTAGTGTTCGTTTGGCTTTCCAAGGTAATTTCTCTAAATTTACCAATCTTCAATATGATTCAGGATATGAAGATCATTATTAATAAGGCAGTTATATGAAAGCAGCAACGGCAAAGATTAGCTCTCTTGCCCTTAAACATAATATAGAAAAAATTCATTCGCTTGCGCCGAACAGTAAAATTATTGCGGTGGTGAAAGCGAATGCTTACGGACACGGTGTTGAGTTTGTTTCTCAGACTGTACAAGACAATGTAGATTGTTTCGGTGTCGCTCGCTTAGGTGAAGCGTTGCGTTTGCGCTCCAATGGAATTACCAAGCCTATCTTGTTATTAGAAGGCTTTTTTTCCGCCTCCGATTTGCCGATTTTGTCGGTTAATAATTTGGAAACAGTGGTACATTGTGATGAGCAGTTGGAAGCATTATTAGCGGCTAAATTACCGAATCCGATCAATGTTTGGATTAAAATTGATACCGGAATGCATCGTTTAGGGGTGCAGTTGGATGAAGTCGATCGTTATTATCAAGCGTTATCCGCTTCGCAAAATGTTAATCAAATCCGCTTTATCAGCCATTTCAGTCGTGCCGATGAGTTGGACAGCGATTACACCTTAAAACAGCTGGATCGTTTCCTAACCGCTTGCGCCGGTAAAGTGGGAGAAAAAAGTATTGCCGCGTCAGGTGGTATCTTGTTCTGGAAAGATTCCCATCTGGATTGGATTCGTCCGGGCATTATTATGTACGGCATTTCCGCCAATAACACACCGAGCAGTGCTTATGATTTAATTCCGGTGATGACGTTAACCTCATCATTGATTGCAGTGCGTAATCATAAAAAAGGCGAGCCGGTCGGCTATGGCGGTCGTTGGGTAAGCGAAAAAGATACTAAAATCGGCGTGGTGGCAATCGGTTATGGTGACGGTTACCCACGTGATGTGCCAACAGGAACACCTGTTTATATTAACGGCAGACGCGTGCCTATCGTTGGCAAAGTTTCAATGGATATGTTAACGGTTGATCTCGGTGCGGACGCACAGGACAAGGTCGGAGATGAAGTGATTTTATGGGGTAAAGAATTGCCGATAGAAGAAATAGCTGAAATTATTGGCGTAATCAGTTATGAATTAGTAACGAAACTTACTCCGCGAGTATTAGTAGAATATATTGATTAATTTTTAATTAAGGGAAATTATGTATGAAAAATATTAATCCAACTTCAACAAAAGCGTGGCAAGCATTGTTGCAACATCAAAAAGCACAAAAAGATGTCACTATTCAACAATTGTTTGCACAGCAACCGGATCGTTTTGATCGTTATTCATTAAAATTCAATGATGATATTTTAGTCGATTTTTCTAAGAACCGTTTCACTGATGAAACTTTAACTTTATTGCGCCAACTTATTGATGAAACTGCTGTTAAAGAGGCGATTGAAAGTATGTTCAGCGGTGAAAAGATCAACCGTACTGAAAATCGTGCGGTGTTGCATACTGCATTGCGTAACCGTAGCAATACCCCGGTTTACGTGGATGGCAAAGATGTGATGCCGGAGGTGAATGCGGTATTGGCAAAAATGAAATCTTTCTGTGAACGTGTTATTTCCGGAGAATGGAGAGGTTATAGCGGTAAAGCGATCACTGATGTGATTAATATCGGGATCGGCGGCTCAGATTTAGGGCCTTATATGGTTACTGAAGCGTTAAGACCATATAAAAATCACCTTACAATGCACTTTGTTTCCAATGTTGACGGCACTCATATTGCTGAAACATTGAAGAAAGTTGATCCGGAAACCACGCTAGTGTTGGTGGCATCAAAAACCTTTACCACACAGGAAACAATGACCAACGCACATTCGGCGCGTGAATGGTTTTTGGCAAAAGCGAAAGATGAAGCGCATATCGCAAAACATTTCGCAGCATTATCGACCAATGCAAAAGCGGTAGCGGAATTTGGTATTGATATTGAAAATATGTTTGAGTTTTGGGACTGGGTCGGCGGACGTTATTCTCTTTGGTCTGCAATTGGTTTATCCATCGCACTTTCTATTGGCTTTGATAATTTTGAAGCATTATTAAGTGGCGCACACGAAATGGATAAACATTTCAGAAATACAGCAGTAGAAAAAAATATCCCGATGACATTGGCATTAATCGGTTTATGGAATACTAATTTCTTAGGGGCGCAGACAGAGGCAATTTTGCCATATGATCAATATATGCACCGTTTTGCTGCTTATTTCCAACAAGGTAATATGGAATCCAACGGTAAATATGTCGATCGCAACGGAAATCCGGTTGATTATCAAACCGGTCCAATTATTTGGGGTGAACCGGGTACCAACGGACAACACGCGTTTTATCAATTAATTCATCAAGGAACAACCTTGATTCCTTGTGATTTTATTGCACCGGCAAAAACACATAATCCGTTAGGCGATCATCACCTTAAACTGCTTTCTAACTTCTTTGCACAAACCGAAGCATTGGCTTTTGGTAAAACAAAAGAAGAAGTGGAAGCGGAATTTGTTAAAGCTGGTAAAAACCTTGCTGATGTGCAGCACATTGTGCCGTTTAAAGTCTTTACCGGCAACAAACCGACAAACTCTATTTTGGTGAGTGAAATTACACCATTTACATTAGGTGCATTGATTGCGATGTATGAACATAAAATCTTTGTGCAAGGTGTTATCTTCAATATCTTCACTTTTGACCAATGGGGTGTGGAATTAGGTAAACAGTTGGCAAACCGTATTCTTCCGGAATTGGTGGGAGATGAAAAAGTTACTTCTCACGACAGTTCAACCAACGGCTTAATTAATCAATACAAAGCGTGGCGTTAATGTAGTGAGATAGATTGAAGATTCGGAACAGGCTTCGTCAATTTGGCGAAGCTTTTTTTGTTTCTATTAACAGTCGTTTCTGATACACTTCGGCAATTTATAATAAAGCTTAGAATGAGCCGGGCTAATATGAACTTATCTGTTAAGAACAATTTAAAAAATTTTTTATTAATTGGAATATATAGTGTTATTTTACTTTTTAGCGAAATTTTATATAGAAAGATATTTTCTATTCCCTCATTAACACGCTATTTTGAAAGTTATATTATTATATTTATTTTAGTATCTCTATTTTTCTTTTCTAAATATAGAATAACAAAGTTCTTAATCGCTTTTTTCTATTTTTTATGTGTTGTTGTTAATAATGTCCATTTTCAAATATATCAAAGTTGGATCAATGGAACTAATTATTTTTTAATGCTAAAAGAACTTTCTGAAGTCACTCATGCAGGTATGGGGATGTATGAGAAATGGTTTGGAAGTATGATCTGGGGAGTGGTTGATGTTTCTATATTTATCTCAATTTCCTATTTTAGAAAGAATAAGAGTAAATATGCAATTACCGATATTTTATTTTTGTTATCGATGATTTATATTTTTATTCGTTCTTTCTATACTAGTCAGGAACTGGGGATTTCTCCAAGCTCTAATTATTCAAGGATTAAAGCAAATTACTTTTCATTTGGCTATTTTATAGGTAGGGTATTACCGTATAATGTTCTTAAATTATCAGATATTCCGGAATATATTTACCCACAACCACCTATTAGCACAGAACCTAAAATTAAAAATATTGTTTTTATTATGGGAGAAAGTGAAGCCGCTTCTCACCTCTCTTATTTTGGTTATGATAGGGATACCACGCCATTTTTGAAAGAGTTGTCAAAACAACATCCAGATGCGGTTATTATGAAAACTTATTCAGCTGCATTTATGACAGCAGTTTCATTGCCAATATTATTTAATGCAATTCCTCATCCAAACGGAATGAATCAAATTATGAGAGGAGATACCAATTTATTTAATTTAGCCAAACAACAAAATTATCAAACTTATTTTTATTCTAGTCAGCCTGAGAATCAGATGATGATTATGAATTTAATTGGCAGAAAATGGATTGATATATTACGTTTCCCTACAGATGAAGGTTATAAAATCTCTGAATTAATGCCTGATAAAAATTTATTACCTCATTTATTTTCCTTAAATTTAGATAAAGGTAATAATTTTGTAGTATTACACCAGCGAGGTTCTCACAGTGTATACGGTGAAGCATTAACAGAAGATGAAAAAATATTTAAGGGAAAAACTCAGTTAGATGAGTATGATAATACAATTTTTAATACTGATAAAATTATTCAACAAACATATCATTATTTAAGTCAACGTGAAAAAGATGATTGGATATTAATTTATACTTCCGATCATGGACAAAATGTTACATCAAAAATACAAAATCAAGGAACACAAGCGACAGATAATTATGTTGTTCCATTGGTGATTTATTCTCCAAATAGAGAGATACAACAAAAGGTAAAAACAGTTTTCCAAAAATGTGAAATTGCTTTCCATCAACAGTTAGCTACCTTATTGATAGATTTGATGGGATATGATATGCCGATAGCCGGTTGTTCTTATGGCACAGTGACCGGAAACTTTATCACTGGGGATGTGGGGTATTTAAATATTAATGCGGATGGTCGTTCAGAGTATGTTTATCCTAAGCGAGGAGGGATTAAAAATTAAGCAATTCTTCTTTTTTAACAAAATTTTGTGAACTACAACAAATAATTGAAGATTGCTACAAGACAAATTATGTCGAAGACATTATGATTAGGGAATTGTTAATCATTGCTGCTATTAAGGAGTTTGTATGCAAAATTGGAGTGAAGAAATGTGGCATATTTTGTTGATTGGTTTGATTGCCGGCTTTTTTATTGGCTATTTAGTGGCTCGTTTTACTAACGGTAGTGTACGAAAACAAAAACAAGTTGAGCAACAGCTGCAACAAGCTAAAGAAACAATTTCTGAACAAAAACAGCAACTTGAGCAGCATTTCACTGAAGCATCTGATTTAATGAAAACTTTAGCTCAAGACTACCACAAGTTGTATCAACATTTTGCTTCGACTTCTACCACTTTATTGCCAAATTTAGATAAGGCAGTATTTACAGCGATTGAAGACGATTCTTCAGCAAAAACGCTCAATATCAAGCAACAACCGAAAGATTACTCTGAAGGTTCATCTGGTCTTTTTAAGCAAGAAAGTTAAATTTTTGCTTTAGTCATTTTAAAGTTTAGGTTTGCTTTTTTTAAGGAAAACCTAAACTTTTAATTTATAAAAGCAAACGTTTGCTTTATACTTATGCCCTCAAAATTTCTCATCTTTTTAATCACTAACAAAGGAAAAAATGATGCAATTACAACGTCCTATTCAACGTGCGTTAATTAGTGTTTCGGATAAAACCGGTATTGTCGAATTTGCTAAAGGTTTGATTGATCGTGGCGTACAAATTTTATCAACAGGCGGTACAGCAAAATTATTAGAAAAAAACGGTTTGACAGTGACGGAAGTTTCTGATTATACACAGTTTCCTGAAATGATGGATGGACGTGTTAAAACGTTACATCCAAAGGTTCACGGCGGTATTTTAGGGCGTCGCGGCATTGATGATGAAGTAATGTCGCAACATCAAATTGATCCGATTGATATGGTGGTGGTTAATTTATATCCGTTTGCTCAAACTGTCGCCAGAGCGGAATGCACTTTAGAATTAGCAGTAGAAAATATTGATATTGGTGGGCCGACAATGGTGCGTTCTGCTGCGAAAAATCATAAAGATGTGGCGATTGTTGTGAATAATCAAGATTTTTCTGCAATTTTGGCGGAAATGGATCAAAATCAAAATAGTTTAACGTTTGAAACTCGTTTTGATTTAGCGATTAAAGCATTTGAACATACCGCACAATATGATGCGATGATTGCAAATTATTTTGGTCGTTTAGTCAAACCTTACCAAGCTGCAGATGAACAGGAATTAGCAGAACCTTGTGGGCAGTTCCCTCGCACATTAAATCTTAACTTTATTCGTAAGCAAACAATGCGCTACGGCGAAAACTCGCATCAAAACGCCGCTTTTTATGTGGAAAAAGAGTTGAAAGAGGCAAGTGTTTCGACAGCAACGCAATTACAAGGAAAAGCGCTTTCTTATAATAATATTGCAGATACTGATGCGGCATTGGAATGTGTAAAAGAGTTTTCAGAACCAGCCTGTGTTATTGTAAAACACGCTAATCCATGTGGCGTGGCTTTAGGCAAAGATTTATTAGAAGCCTATAATCGTGCGTATCAAACCGATCCAACTTCTGCTTTTGGAGGCATTATTGCATTTAATCGCGAGTTAGATGCAGAAACTGCGAAAGCGATTATTGATCGTCAATTTGTAGAAGTTATTATTGCGCCGATTATTTCTGCTACAGCAAAAGAAGTGCTTAAATCGAAGAAAAATGTTCGTGTTTTAGAATGTGGGGAATGGCAGCAACGTCAGCCACGTTTAGATTTTAAACGTGTAAATGGTGGTTTATTAGTTCAAGAAGCTGATCTGGGTATGGTTGAGTTAGCTGATTTGAAAGTTGTAAGTAAACGTCAACCAACACCACAAGAATTGCAAGATCTCTTATTCTGCTGGAAAGTAGCTAAATATGTGAAATCAAATGCGATTGTTTATGCGAAGAATAATCAAACAATCGGGATTGGTGCCGGTCAGATGAGCCGTGTCTATTCAGCGAAAATTGCCGGTATTAAAGCCGAAGATGAAGGGTTGGAAGTGAAAGGCACAGTAATGGCTTCTGATGCGTTCTTCCCATTCCGTGATGGCATCGATGCGGCAGCGAAAGTAGGTGTGACTTGTGTTATTCATCCGGGCGGTTCAATCCGTGATCAGGAAGTCATTGATGCAGCGGATGAACACAATATGGTGATGGTGTTAACCGGTATGCGTCATTTCAGACACTAATTCGGAGGGAGCAAATGAAAGTTTTAATTATTGGTAATGGCGGTCGCGAACACGCATTAACGTGGAAAGTGGCACAATCACCATTAGTGGATAAGGTTTATGTTGCCCCTGGAAATGTTGGTACGGCACAAGAAGCTAAAGCGGAAAATGTGAATATTTCTGCAACGGATATTCCGGCATTAGTCAATTTTGCTAAAGAAAATGCAGTGGATTTAACCATTGTTGGACCTGAAGCACCATTGGTTTTGGGCGTGGTTGATGCGTTCCGTGCCGAAGGGTTGAAAATTTTTGGGCCAACTAAAGCAGCAGCACAGTTGGAAGGCTCAAAAGCATTTACCAAAGACTTTTTAGCCAGACACCACATTCCGACAGCAGAATATCAAACTTTTACTCAAGTTGAACCTGCATTAGCTTATTTGCAAAAAAAAGGTGCACCAATCGTGATTAAAGCAGATGGTTTAGCAGCTGGTAAAGGCGTAATTGTTGCTATGACATTAGCTGAAGCGGAAGCTGCAGTGAAAGATATGCTTTCTGGCAATGCGTTTGGTGAAGCGGGAAGTCGTGTGGTAATTGAAGAGTACCTTGACGGTGAAGAAGCTAGTTTTATTGTGATGGTCGATGGTAAAAATGTTGAACCAATGGCAACTAGTCAGGATCACAAACGGGTCGGTGAAGGTGATACCGGTTTGAATACTGGCGGTATGGGGGCATATTCTCCAGCACCAGTGGTAACGCCAGAAATACATCAACGCATTATGCAGGAAGTGATCTATCCTACGGTAAATGGAATGGCATCTGAAAATAATGTCTACACCGGTTTTCTTTATGCCGGTTTGATGATTATGCCTAATGGTCAACCTAAAGTGATCGAGTTTAATTGCCGTTTTGGTGATCCGGAAACGCAACCGATTATGATGCGTTTGCAATCAGATCTAGTAGAACTATGTTTGGCAGCGTGTGATGGAAAATTAGATCAAGTGAAATCACAATGGTGTGAACAAGTGGCGCTAGGTATTGTGCTGGCAGCGGAGGGCTATCCTAGTACACCAAGAAAAGGAGATGTGATTCGTGGTTTGGATGTGCCAACAGAATCGGACAAAAAAGTTTTCTATGCTGGTGTTGCTAAACAGGAGAATGAAATTGTTACTAATGGAGGCCGTGTTTTATGTGTGACTGCATTGGGTGATACAGTGCTAGAATCACAGCAAAAAGCAGTATGTTTAGCAGAATCTATTCATTGGAGTGGGCGTTTTTATCGCCATGATATTGGTTGGCGTGCGATTAAACGAGAGCAGAATTAATGCATTGGTTAAATGATCAAATTTAACCATATTTTATTTTTCGCTTATCAATATGAATAAAATTCATCAAAGAAATGAAAAAATTAATTTTAGATTTTTATGACAATAGTATGGATAAAAAGCTAAACTAAACGGGATTAGACCACCATTTAATTTAAGAGGAAATTTAAATGCTTAAAAGAAGTATGAACATCGCAGATTATGATAAAGAGTTATGGGATGCTATTTGTAACGAAGATCGTCGTCAGGAAGAACATATTGAATTAATTGCTTCCGAAAACTATGCGAGCCCACGTGTGATGCAAGCGCAAGGTTCGCAACTTACTAACAAATATGCAGAAGGTTATCCGGGTAAACGTTATTATGGTGGCTGTGAGTATGTTGATATTGTTGAACAATTAGCAATTGATCGTGCTAAAGCATTATTTGGTGCGGATTATGCCAACGTGCAGCCACACTCAGGTTCACAGGCAAATGCTGCGGTTTACATGGCATTGGCTGAACCGGGTGATACTATTTTAGGAATGAGCTTGGCTCATGGTGGTCACTTAACTCACGGTGCGGCGGTGAGCTTTTCAGGTAAGATTTATCACGCAGAACAATACGGTATTACCGATGACGGTGTAATTGATTATGACGCATTACGTGAACAAGCATTGCGCGTTAAACCGAAAGTGATTGTTGGCGGTTTTTCAGCCTATTCTCAAGTTGTTGATTGGAAAAAAATGCGTGAAATCGCCGATGAAGTCGGTGCTTATCTTTTTGTTGATATGGCACACGTTGCAGGATTAATTGCTGCTGGTGTCTATCCAAATCCATTGGAATATGCACACGTTGTTACTACTACTACTCATAAAACATTGGCAGGTCCACGTGGAGGTTTGATTTTAGCTAAAGGCGGTAACGAAGAGTTATATAAAAAATTAAACAGTGCTGTATTTCCAGCAGGGCAAGGTGGTCCATTAATGCACGTAATTGCAGCGAAAGCTGTTTGTTTTAAAGAGGCAATGGAACCCGAATTTAAAGCTTATCAACAACAAGTAGTGAAAAATGCGAAAGCAATGGTAGAAGTGTTTAAACAGCGTGGCTATAACGTGGTATCTAATGGTACAGAAAACCATTTATTCCTTGTTGATTTAGTTAGTCACGGTTTAACCGGTAAAGCTGCCGATGCTGCATTAGGCAAAGCCAATATTACTGTTAATAAAAATGCAGTGCCAAATGATCCTAAGAGTCCATTTGTGACCTCTGGTATTCGTGTTGGTACGCCATCAGTAACTCGTCGTGGTTTCAAAGAAGAGGAAGTGAAAGAACTGGCGGGTTGGATGTGTGATGTACTTGATGCCGTAGGCAAAGAAAACGAAGAAGAAGTTATTGCTGCAACAAAAGAAAAAGTGCTAGAAATCTGTAAACGTTTACCGGTTTATGCATAAGTCTTAGAAAATCTAGTATTAAAAAATCCTTTTTCTTTATGAAAAAGGATTTTTTATTAACATTTTGTTTTATTTATGTTTTATTTTTGATATTTTATAGGTGAACAATAGTTAATAGGAGAGTTTATGTTAATTTTTTAAGATTTTCTCCTAATATAAAGTCCGCTTTTCTTTGTATTTCGTTGCAATGTACCTTGAGGTTCAAAAATGATAAATAAAACTTTATTATTATTTTATAGCAACCTTATTTTTTTCTATTTCAGTGATATGGCGTTGCTTATGATTATTTTGTGGTTTTCTTATCAAGTAACGCAATCTTCTTTATTATTGGCAGTTATTTTAGCGATCAGTGTAATTTTCCCATTAATCATTAGAAAGTTCATTAAAAAATGGGATTTATTGCATCTTTCATTGAGATCATTACTTAAACTTCGTATTCTGGTTTATCTTGCGATTGCACTTATTGTACCATTTTTTAGTCATTATATTTTTACTTTTATTGTTATTTCATTATTTTTTGGTTTATTGAGTTTGACGTTGCTAAGCACATATGAAACTGAAAACACAAAATTGGTGTTGAGGGGAATGCTGACCGCTAATTTAGCAGCAAGATTAATGCAAACGGTTATTCAAGCTGGAGCATTTGCCGGTGCGATGATAGGCACATTATTATTAGACAAATTTTCTTTTGTTTTTACTATTTTAGTTATCTCTTCTCTAGATATTTTTATTTGCTCGATTTATTATTTTTTTGTAGAAAATACAAGGGAAGAGATAAGTAAAAAAGAAATAAAAATTAGGGAAAAATCAATATCTAAACAATCCATTTTTATTTGTATTACTTTAGGCTTTATTGGATTACATATTTCAACGTTTAACCTAACAACGCCTATTTTCTTTCAAGAAATACATCATTGGAACGCAAGTGATTTTGGTAGAGCGAGTGGATTTGCCGGCATAGGTGCATTTTTAGCAGTATTTATGCCAATCACCAACAGAAAATGGTTTCTTCCTATTGGATTAATCTTTTTTGACCTTTTGTTCGTAATGAATACGACACTCTATTTAATGCCGATTTTCTGTTTTTTGCTAGGATTTCATATTAATAGTTTACGTATTTTTCTGCGTGAGAAATTAATTCTTTTAGCAGAGAATGATCAGCAAGCATCTTATTTAGGTGGATTAAGTGCGTCTTATTATACTTTATTTCAATCAATTGGTAGTTTAATTATCGGTATTGTCATCAGTAAACAATTTGGTTTGGTGAGCTTGGCACAATGGGGGTTACCGTTTGTAGCGGTATTACTGTTAATTTCTTTTTTAATAATGGGAGCTTATGATGAATAATGTCATTTTAATTGTTGATCCATTTTCTACTGGGAAATTATACGCCCCTATTTTTAAGCAGAAAGGATTTGACTGTTATGCGGTCTTTTCCGGTGAAAATATTGCTTCATTTTATTTATCCTCTTTCAATATGAGAGATTTTAGTAATCAACAGCCACTTACACCACAACAGGCAAAACAGCAGTTTTCTCCATCGCAAATTCGAGCAGTGGTGATTGGATCTGAAAGTGGTGTAATTGTCGGCGAAGCGTTGGCAGACTATTTTGGTGTGAATAGCAATGATATATCCGATTCGGAGCTGAGAAGAAATAAATTTAAAATGCAACAGGCGTTATCTCAAGCAAATTTAAATGCAATAAAAACAATAAAAATAACCGAAAATAATAAAAATGTATCATTATTTGACAGTGAAAAAGGATATATTGTTAAACCTTTAAATTCGGCTGGCTCTGAAGATGTTGTATATTTAGTGAATAAAAATAAGGTTTTATCTGAAATCACGACTTTGAATTGGCATAAAAGAAATATTACTGGTGAAGTGAATAGTCACTATTTAATTCAAGAATATTTGGAAGGTATTGAATTTGTGGTGGATATGGTTGCATATCAAGGCAGTTACTTTGTTCTTTCATTATGTAGATATAAAAAGGGAATACACAATGGTAGTCGTTTTGTATATGAAAATATGACAATGTTAGATTCGCAAGAAGGGGTATATCAAAATATTATTCAATATGCTAAAGCTGCCGCTGAGGCATTAGATTTTAAATTTGGACCTATTCATATGGAAATTATGTTGACAGCACGAGGTCCTGTTATGATTGAAGTAGGGGCAAGGTTACACGGAGGAATGGCCCCACAAATTTTTTCTCGTTGTTATCAACCACATTTGTTGGAAAGTGCTGTTTCAGCTTATTTAAGTCATCCAATATTGGAAGATGGTCATTTAATAAAACAGACAAGAATCGTTTTTTTGATTAATGAAAAAATAAATTATAGGTTAGATAATGAAAAGTTTTTGCAAAAAATTTCGTTATGTCCCTCCTTTGTTGATGCCATATTTCCATACAAATCAGCTTTACCATTACCATTAACCGTTGATCTATTAAGTTGTGTCGGCTATATCAGTTTGGTTTCGGATAATTTATTACAAATTGAACGAGACGAGCGTTTAATTCATCAGTTATTCAATGAGTTATATATATAGAGTAAAACTTTATTGCATAAATATGCAGAAAATATTAATATATTTGCATTTTTAGCGTATCAAGTAGAGTTTAGCTCAATGACCATCAGCATTAAAAATGTAAACTTTTTTTATGGTTCCACCCAAGCATTATTCGATATCAATTTAACCGCAGAACAGGGCGACATTGTGGTATTGTTAGGTCCTAGTGGCGCAGGAAAAAGTACTTTTATTCGTACATTAAATTTATTGGAAGTTCCTAAAAGCGGTGAGTTGGTGATTGCCAATAATCGATTTGATCTTTCCACTAACAATGATCCTAAACAGATTCGTCAGTTACGGCAGGATGTTGGAATGGTATTTCAACAATACAATTTGTGGCCACATATGACAGTAATGCAGAATCTAATTGAAGCTCCGATGAAAGTGCTTAATCTGAATGAAGCAGAGGCAAAAGAGCAAGCATTTGGGTTGTTAAAGCGTTTACGTTTAGAGGCTCAAGCAGATCGCTTTCCACTTCATTTGTCTGGTGGACAGCAGCAACGTGTTGCTATTGCCAGAGCGTTAATGATGAAGCCACAGGTTTTATTATTTGATGAACCAACAGCAGCATTGGATCCGGAAATTACCGCTCAAGTAGTTTCAATTATTCAAGAATTGCAACAAACTGGTATTACCCAGTTTATTGTGACTCATGAAGTAAATGTGGCGCGTAAAACCGCGACTAAAGTCGTGTATATGGAGCAAGGACACATTATTGAAGTTGGTGATGCCTCTTGTTTTGAAAATCCGAAAACACAACAATTTAAACAATATTTATCACACTAAATCCCATACAGGAGAAACAGAATGAAAAAAGTTTTATTAGTAAGCTTATTATTCGGTGCAGCAGTAGCAGCAAATGCGCAAACTATTACTTTTGCGATGGAACCGACTTATCCACCGTTTGAAAATACCAATGAAAAAGGTGAGATCATTGGTTTTGATGTTGATGTTGCCAATGCGATTTGTAAAGAGATCAAGGCGGATTGCAAATTCAGTAGCCAATCTTTCGACAGCTTAATTGCTGGATTAAAATTTAAACGTTTTGATGCTGCTATTTCAGCAATAGACATTACCCCTGAACGTGCAAAACAGGTGAGTTTTTCTGATCCGTATTACGATAGTTCTGCTAGCTTTGTGGCAGCAAAAGAGGGCATTACTTTAGAAAATGCGAAAAACGTAGGTGTACAGAATGGAACAACATTCCAACAATATATTGCTGCAAAAGCAAAACAGTACGATAGTAAACCGTATTCCACCTTGCAAAATGCGATTCTTGATTTAAAAAATGGCCGTATTGATATTATCTTTGGTGATACTGCAGTATTGGCTGAATGGATTAAAAGTGATAAAGCGGTGCATTTTGTAGGTGATAAAGTGACTGATCCGGAATATTTCGGTACAGGCTTAGGAATCGCCGTTAATAAGAAAAATACCGAACTATTGGGGCAACTTAATCAAGGCTTGAAAGAGATTAAAGCAAACGGCGAATACCAAAAAATTTATGACAAATGGATGTCTGGTAAATAATTAATATGTTTTCAGATTTTATCAATTTAATGTTTTCCGCTACCTTAGTTACACTGGGGTTAGCGGTTTGTTCTTTGATACTTGGATTGATTTTAGCCATCATTTTTGTGGTATTGGAAACTAGTAAAGTCCGTTGTATCAGCCGACCTACCTCAATAATCGTAACATTATTGCGTGGATTACCTGAAATACTGGTTGTATTGTTGATTTTCTTTGGTTCAACGCAAGTGTTGTTTTTATTAACAGAAGAGTACATTGAATTCAGTGCATTTTGGTGTGGTGCAGTAGCGTTAGCGATTATTTTTGCAGCATATGCTTCTCAGTCATTGCGAGGTGCGATTCAAGCTATCCCATTGGGACAATGGGAATCTAGTGTAGCATTGGGATTAAGTCGTCCTCAAACTTTTATCCGCATTATTATGCCTCAAGTGTGGAGACACGCATTACCGGGATTGAGTAATCAGTGGCTAGTTTTATTGAAAGATACGGCGCTGGTTTCATTAATCGGTGTCGATGATTTAATGCGTCAGGCGGAATTGGTTAACGCCAGCACACATCAACCTTTTACTTGGTACGGTATTGCGGCATTGCTTTATTTGGTGATCACATTAATCAGCCAAGCGGGTATAAGAAAATTGGATCTCTATTTTACGCGTTTTGAACGGGAGAAAAGCTAATGGTTCAAGAGTATTTTGTAACTATTGCTCAAGGGATTCCTACCAGTTTATTGCTAACCGTAGTTGCACTGGTTATAGCTTTCTTTTTAGCAATTTTATTTACTTTCCTATTGGCATTGGGAAATCCAATTATTAAAAAACTTGTCGGTATTTATCTCACTTTATTTACCGGTACGCCGTTATTAGTACAAATTTTCTTAATTTATAGTGGCCCAGGGCAATTTCAATGGGTTGTGAATAGCCCATTATGGTCGCTGTTATCAAATGCTTGGTTCTGTGCAATGTTAGCACTGGCATTAAATAGTGCAGCCTATTCGACACAGCTTTTTTATGGGGCAGTTAAAGCGATTTCCAAAGGGCAGTGGGAAAGTTGTGCCGCCTTGGGGTTATCGCGCGCGCAAACGTTGAAGATCTTGATTCCATATGCCCTTAAACGTGCATTGCCATCTTATACTAATGAAATTATTTTAGTTTTCAAAGGTACTTCGTTGGCATCCACTATTACCATTATGGATATTATGGGATATGCTCGTCAGCTATACGGTACAGAATATAATGCATTGTTAATTTATGGTTTGGCAGGTGTGATATATTTAGTGATTACCGGTGTTGCCACCTATTTCTTGCGTAAGCTGGAAAAACGAGTGTTGGTTTTTGAGCGCTTAGAAGTAGCGAAATAGAATGTTTGTAGAAAGCGTGATAAAAAACTTGGGCTATACCCAAGTTTTTTATTGTCTATCATTGTGTTTGAAAAGTTGATTTTCAAACCAGCTTTCTAGAATAAGACAAGCTGAAATAGAATCGATTTTTCCTTTGTTTAAGGCTCGGTAACCGCCACGAGAAAAAATTTCGGCACGCGCTTCAGTAGTGGTTAATCGTTCATCTTGTAAAGCGATTTTAACACCGAAACGACCATTTAAACGATTAGCAAATTTTCTTGCTCTTTGTGTTATTTCTTGTTCCGTGCCATCCATATTCAGCGGTAAGCCAACAACCACCAAATCCGGTTTCCATTCATCAAGGCATTTTTTTATCGCATCCCAATTTGGAATGCCGTCTTGTGCTTTGAATGCCGGCAAGGCTTGAGCAGTTTGTGTAATGCTTTGACCGACGGCACAGCCAATACTTTGTGTGCCGAAATCAAAAGCGATAACGGTTAAATTGGACATTATGCTCTCCCCATTTCGTGGCTTAATTCATAGCTTTGATTAATACCTAAAAGTTTATTTGCTGCTTGCCAACGTTGATCAAAAGGGAGCTTAAACAAAATATTGTAATCTGCCGGTACGGTTAACCAGTCGTTATTCTTGATTTCATCAGCGAGTTGTTCCGGTTGCCATAAAGCACAACCAAGAGCAATAAAATAATTTTTCGGCGCGTCTTCACTGTTTAATGACAATAAAATATCGGACGATGTTGTCAACATTAAATCATCATTGATTGCAAAAGAGTAACGATAGTTTTTATCAGTGGTGGTATGTAGCACAAAACCTTGTTCAATATTGACAGGACCGCCGGCGAAGATCATCTTTTCCGGATATTTGGGTTCGGTTGGCATTAGATGATTCATTTTTGCCATCATCTCTGCCAGGCTTAAATCGGTCGGTTGGTTAATCACTAATCCCATTGAACCTTGTTCATTATCTTCGCAGATATAAACAACGGATTGTTGGAAAAAAGGATCGTCCAAATCAGGCATTGCTACAAGAAATTGATTTTGTAATGTCATACAGTTCCTTAAAACTAAACTACAAATCACCAAAACAGATCTGTAATGCACTGATTGCAACGAGCGAAGCAGTTTCGGTACGCAAAACACGTTTGCCGAGCAACACTTCGGTGAAACCTTGTTGAACAGTTTGTTCAATCTCCTGTTCAGATAAGCCACCCTCTGAGCCGATTAATAAACGCACACCAGCTGCAGGTGGTGGAGGCAGTTGCTTAATTGATTGTGAGGCACGCGGATGGAGATTTAATTTCAACATTCCATCATTTTCTGCGCACCAATCTTGCAATTTCATCAATGGGCGAATTTCCGGAATGATATTACGTCCGCACTGTTCACACGCTGCAATGGCGATTTTTCTCCACTGTTGTATCTTTTTTTCCATTCTCTCTGCATCTAATTTTACACCGCAACGTTCAGACCATAATGGTGTAATTGTTTTTACGCCCAGTTCTACTGATTTTTGAATGGTAAATTCCATCCGTTCGCCACGTGAGATAACTTGCCCGAGATGAATATTTAATGGTGATTCGCGATCATCAAAGATTGCATTTTGTAGTGCAACCGTAATCTGTTTTTTGTTGATTTCCGTAATTATGGCAGGATAAATATGATTACTGCCATCAAATAATTCAAGGGCTTCACCCACTTTCATTCTTAAAACGCGCCCTACGTGGTGCATCGCCTCTTCAGTTAATTGGCATTGAGAGAGATGAGCTAAGAATGTCGGATGATAGATGCGTGGTATTCTCATAATCTGTTTTGATTTGTTGTTATTAAAAATCGGGTTAATCATTAAATTAGCGGTTATTGTAAAAAATTATCGCTTTTTTTGATATATCTCTAATGATTTTTAGTGATTTTTGCTATAGTAAGCGCCGTTATTTTTTTGAATATAATCAAGGAGAAAATTATGGCTCGTCGTCCTTTAGTTATGGGCAATTGGAAGTTAAATGGTAGTAAGACATTTACCAAAGAATTGATCAATGGTTTGAAAGCTGAATTAGCAGGCGTTGAAGGCTGTGATGTGGCAATTGCTCCACCAGTAATGTATTTAGCAGAAGCGGAAGCAGCATTAGCTGGTAGCAAAATTGCACTAGGTTCACAAAATGTTGACCTTAAACAGTCTGGTGCGTTTACCGGTGATATTTCTGCAACAATGTTAAAAGATTTCGGTGCAAAATATATTATTATCGGTCACTCTGAACGCCGCGCATATCACCACGAAAGCGATGAATTTATTGCGCAAAAATTTGCAGTATTAAAAGAGCAAGGGTTGGTGCCTGTACTTTGTATTGGTGAAAGCGAAGCTGAGAATGAAGCAGGAAAAACAGAAGAAGTTTGTGCAAGACAAATTGATGCAGTATTAAATACATTAGGTGCGGAAGCCTTTTTAGGTGCAGTTATTGCTTATGAACCAATTTGGGCAATCGGTACAGGAAAATCTGCTACTCCGGCACAGGCTCAAGCGGTGCACGCTTTTATTCGTAGCCATATTGCGAAAAAAGACGCAAAAGTTGCAGAACAAGTGATTCTACAATACGGCGGTTCTGTTAATGATAGCAATGCGGCAGAATTATTTGCAATGCCGGATATTGATGGTGCATTGGTCGGTGGTGCATCATTAAAAGCACCTGCATTTGCTACTATTGTTAAAGCAGCGGCAAAAGCAAAAAATTAATTGATTTTAGTATAAAAATTTGAATAGACCCTTTCACCAAGTAGAAGGGTCTTTTTGTTGCCTGTTTTTCATAACAAAAGATAACTTTCAAATACTGAATCTATATAACATATAGTTAAAAGTTATTTGCATTTCTTGATGAAATTTCATATTAATGCTCGGTTAATTTAGAACTCGAGAAAGGCTAATAAATATGAATATTCAGCAACTGATAACACAAAATCACCTTGAACTGTTATTCCAACAGGGTACGTTTGGCATTGAGAAAGAGAGTCAACGTATTGATGAAAAAGGAAAAATTGTTACCACACCACATCCTAAAGTTTTTGGAAACCGTTCTTATCACCCTTATATTCAGACCGATTTTGCAGAAAGCCAGCTGGAGTTAATTACTCCGCCACAGCAGAGTGTTAAAGATGCTTATCGTTGGTTGTCTGCGATTCACGAAGTGGTGTTGCGATCTTTGCCGGAAAATGAATATATTTCGTCGTTCAGTATGCCGTTGGCATTACCGCCGGAAAGTGAAATTAAAGTGGCACAGCTGGATAATGTAGAAGATGTCGCTTATCGTGAGCATTTGGTCGAGAGTTACGGTAAATATAAACAGATGATCAGCGGTATTCACTACAATTTCCAACTGGCGGATGATCTGATCGAAAAATTGTTCCAATTACAAAAAACATATCAGGATCCAATCGCATTTCGTAACGATCTCTATTTGAAATTGGGCAGAAACTTCTTACGTTATCAATGGTTGTTGGTCTATTTATTTGCTGCCTCACCAAGTGTCGAGAATGCGTTTTTCAGAAAAGGGCAGCAAATTCCACAACAGTTTGTACGTAGCTTACGTTCCAGCCATTATGGTTATGTTAATCACGCAGAAATAAAAGTTTCTTATGAAAATTTGCAGCAATATGTAGAAACATTGGAACATTGGGTGCGTAGTGGAAAGTTGATTGCAGAAAAAGAGTTCTATTCCAATATCCGTTTCCGTGGTGCAAAAAAACAGGTAAGAGAATTATTGGAAAAAGGTATTCGTTACCTTGAGTTTCGTTTATTTGATCTTAATCCGTTCGCACAATATGGCATCGAGTTGGAAGATGCGGAATTTATTCACTATTTTGTGTTGTTGATGTTATGGCTGGAACAAACGGCGGATCAAGGCGATGTTGAAAAAGGTCGGGAGATGCTGGCGGAAGTGGCATTGGAACATCCTTTATCAATTACCGCATATCAACAGGAAGGTTTGGCTTTATTTGATCAATTTGAGCAGATGTTGGCACAGTTAAATGCACCTGAATCAGTGAAACAGACCGTACAACAAAAACGTCAGCAACTGTTATCGCCGGAAATGACGCTTTGTGGGCGTTTAGTGCAAAGTATGCAACAGCCGACAGACTATCATCAGTTAGGATTGGCATTAGCAAAACAGAATAAGGCAGCAGCGACAGCACGTTATTATGCATTAACTGCTTTTGACAATATGGAACTTTCAACGCAAGCACTGATATTTGACCTAATCCAACAGGGTATTAAAACTGAGATCTTAGATGAAAATGATCAGTTCCTCTGTTTACAAGTCGGTGATCATATTGAATATGTGAAAAACGGCAATATGACCTCAAAAGATAGCTATATTTCACCATTAATTATGGAAAATAAAGTGGTGACGAAAAAGGTGTTGGCGAAAGCCGGTTTTAATGTGCCACAAAGCCTTGAGTTTAGAAATGTTGAAGATGCGGTGCGTGCCTATCCGTTATTTGAACATCGTGCGGTGGTGATTAAACCAAAATCAACCAATTTCGGTTTGGGAATTACCATTTTTAAACAAGGCGTAGAAAATCGGGAAGATTTCCGCCAAGCGGTAGAAATCGCTTTCCGAGAAGATAAAGAGGTGATGATTGAAGATTATTTAGTCGGTACCGAATATCGTTTCTTTGTATTAGGCGATGAAACTTTAGCGGTATTGTTGCGTGAACCGGCAAATGTGCTTGGTGATGGACAACATACTGTTGCTGAATTGGTCGCAGCAAAAAATGAACACCCATTGCGTGGTGACGGCAGCCGTACACCATTGAAGAAGATTGTATTAGGTGATATTGAAAAATTACAGTTAAAAGAGCAGGGATTAACGGTTGACTCAGTACCGGAAAAGGGAAAAAAAGTACAATTACGTGCGAATTCCAATATTAGTACTGGTGGGGATTCAATCGATATGACTGATTTAATGCATCCAAGTTATAAAGCGTTAGCGGTAGGCATTACCAAAGCAATGGGAGCAGCAGTTTGCGGCGTGGATTTGATTGTGCCTGATTACACTAAACCGGCAGAGCCTAAATTAAGTTCTTGGGGCGTGATTGAAGCCAATTTTAACCCAATGATGATGATGCACATTTTCCCCTATCAAGGGACTTCAAGACGCGTCACAAAAAATGTGATTAAGATGTTATTTCCAGAGTTGTTTTAATTGAGAATTAGGAATTGGGCATCAAGGCAAGATTGCAGATTGGTCTCAATTTGGTCACAAATTTAATAAATGCTTAATCTATTCCCTCTCACACTTGTAAAAAATCTTATTAGAATGAGGATTAGCAAGTGTGCGAGGGGCGTGAAACCTAAATAACTGTTAACAGAAAAATGCGCTAACAAAATCTAAAATTAGGCTCACTTAATATTAACGGTAACACCAAGCCAAAACCCGCCTTGCAAAGGTTTTCCATAACACAAATACTCCACAAAGCGCTAAAAACAGTAACGAATCAATGTTATAGGCTTTTAGTGATAGGTAATAATGAATTGCTGCTAAAACAACGACCAATAAGGATAATTGGTGTAGCGAAAACCAACGCTTACCTAATCTTCTTTTGATATAAGGAATTGAAGATAAGGCAATCAAAACCAACAGAATCATTGCAATAAAGCCAATTTGTAGATAGGTTCTACTCACGATTTCGCTAATAAAAAGTTGGAAATCAAAGCCTAGTTCTAACGCAAGATAACCAACAATGTGCAACGATAACCAAAATAATCCCCATAGCCCCAAACTGCGGTGTAGTGGGAGTAATATTGGTTGCCGTAAGCACTGCGTAATAATCCTAAAACTAAATAAGATTAATAAAAATAATAAGGCGGTATAGCCTAGAAAATGAATAATCTCTTTAATTGGATCAGTACCAAAGCTACTTACCAAATTAAAATTGATCGCATAGATAAGCCAAAGGAGAGGGATAACTCCTCCCAAATGAATACAATAACGCAAAATTTTAAATAACATCTTAGTAATTCTTGCTTAAATCCAGGTGAGAATATAAGTGAGCAACTTGTTCTTCATAACCATTAAACATTAATGTTGGCTGTCTTTTAATATCAAATAATCCACCAGACCCAATTACGCGTTCGGAGGCTTGTGACCAACGAGGATGATCTACTTTTGGATTGACATTGGCATAAAAACCATATTCATGTGGAGCGAGTTTTACCCAAGTGGTTAATGGGCGAGTTTCACTTAAGGTAATTTTGACAATGGATTTAATACTCTTAAACCCGTATTTCCAAGGTACAACTAAGCGAATCGGCGCGCCACTTTGTGGTGCTAAGGTTTTACCATATAGCCCGACAGACATCAGCGTTAGTGGATTCATTGCTTCTTCAATCGTCAATCCCTCGATATAAGGGTAATCAATATTACCACCGAAGAAAGGATTTTTTTGCCCTGGCATCTGCTCTGGATCATACAGCGTTTCGAAGACAACATATTTTGCTTTACTAGTAGGAGCAACAGCTTTTAATAAAGAGGAGAGTGGGAAACCAATCCAAGGAATAACCATTGACCAAGCCTCGACACAACGGAAACGGTAGATTCGCTCTTCTAATGGAAATTTAGTGAGGAGATCTTGGTGATCTAAGATAAGTGGTTTCTCAACTTCACCACCAATTTCTAATTGCCAAGGATCCGTTTTGAAATCTTTTGCGTAGTGTGCGGGCGATCCTTTTTCAACACCAAATTCATAAAAATTATTATAACCAATTACTTTTTCTTCAGGCGTTAATGGCAATGTATTTTCTGCTTGGGTAGAAAAATCTAATGCGATACGGCGATCGATTTTATCTTCTGCATAACTTAGTTTAGGCAGTAATGGCGTAATACTTGCTCCCCCTAATAAAGCAATTAGTTGGCGACGTTTTTTAAAAATATGTTCAGGAGTAACATCGTGTTCAGTGAGTTTCATATACTATCCTTAATAATAAATAAAAGTAATTAATTAACCGATATTCAGATTGGCATTTTTAGTAGAAGTTCCTGATGAATTGGAAAAGTTTATAGATTGCTGTAATAGGTAAGATAAAAGGGAATTTATTGCTCACCAGAAAAACGCTATACTACCAACACTTTTATGTAACCACTGAGGTGGAACTTGACCACAACAATTTCAGAAGTTTTTACGTTAGAACCACAAGATAATGCACGATTGCAATCACTTTGTGGACCATTTGATGAACATATCTCATTAATTGAAAAGCAGTTTAACCTAATTATCTCTCGCCGTAATTTTACGTTTACCTTAGAGTCAGCAGACGAAGAAAGTAAACCTCATCACGCACAGTTATTGAAAAATGTGGCAAAGCTCATTCAACGTTTATATGTCGAAACGGCAATGGTAAAAGGCAAAGTGAATGAACTCGATCTTGAGCAAATTCATTTAGCAATCCAGGAAAGCAGAATGTTGCTGCAACAGGTTGATACCGTTGAAGATGATGAAGCTAAAGTCTTTAGTACCACGATCAAAACTAAGCGTGGTGTGATCAAACCACGTGGCAAAAATCAGATCCAATATTTACATAATATTTTGCGTCATGATATTAGCTTTGGGATTGGGCCGGCAGGCACAGGAAAAACTTTTTTGGCAGTTGCAGCAGCAGTTGAAGCGTTGGAAAAACAGCAAGTACGCCGTTTGTTATTGACACGTCCTGCGGTGGAGGCTGGTGAAAAATTGGGGTTTTTACCGGGGGATTTAACACAAAAAATCGATCCTTATTTGCGACCATTATATGATGCACTTTTTGAAATGCTTGGTTTTGAAAAAGTGCAGAAGTTGATGGAACGTAATGTGATTGAAATCGCACCGTTGGCATATATGCGTGGCCGTACTTTGAATGATGCTTTTATTATTTTAGATGAAAGTCAAAACACGACTATTGAACAGATGAAAATGTTTTTGACTCGTATCGGGTTTAATTCTAAAGCGGTGATCACCGGCGATATTACTCAGGTTGATTTACCTCGTGGACAAAAATCCGGTTTACGGCACGCTATTGAAGTGTTAAGCAATGTAGACGATTTAAGTTTTAATTATTTTAAGAGTGAAGATATTGTGCGTCATCCAGTGGTGGCAAAAGTAGTACAGGCGTATGAAAAATGGGATGAGGAGGAACAATTACGCCGTAAAGAGATTGCGGAACAACGTCGTCAGGCAAAATTAGAGGAACAACAAAATGACGAATAATGCTGAAATGCTAGTAGATCTACAAATTGCCAGTGAAGATCAAAGCAATTTACCAACATTACAACAATTCACTTATTGGGCAACACAGGCGGTTAAACCGCAGCAAGATAATATAGAAATAACAATTCGGATCGTGGATGAGGAAGAAAGCCATCATTTGAATTTTACTTATCGAAACAAAGATCGTCCGACTAATGTGCTTTCGTTCCCGTTTGAAGTGCCAGAAGGCATTGAGTTGCCGTTATTGGGAGATTTGGTGATTTGTCGTCAAGTGGTTGAAAAAGAAGCACAGGAACAGCAAATTTCTTTAGAAGCTCATTATGCACATTTGACCGTACACGGCTGTTTACACCTGTTGGGCTATGATCATATTGAAGATGATGAAGCTGAAGAAATGGAAAATTTGGAAACAGAGATTATGCTGTCAATGGGATATGCTGATCCTTATGTAAGTGAGAAAATCTAAGTGCAAGATTTTTCTCGTCAAATTATTATTTTTTCCGGGTCGTCACACTGGAAAATAGAACAACAGCTCAAGATTATTCAACATTATCAACATTATCACGGTGTATATTGCGGTCATCAGCTACCGCAATATACTCAGGATTCTCTTTCTTGTTATGCTTTTCAACAAAGTCGCAATATATTAGGACAAGAATTTCAATTTGCTATTTTTGATGCGACAGTGGAAAAAGATATTGCATTCCATTTGGATAGTTTATTGATCTTATCAGCAACATTACAGGCTGGCGGTGCTTTATTTCTTTTCATACCTGAATGGCACAAGCTGGATGAATGTATCGATTTTGATAGTGAACGTTGGAACAACGGTCAACGACCGCATACCGTGCCACATTTTATGAATTGGTTTAAACAAACTGTTGCTTGGCAACAAATTGTTGTTTATCAAGAAAATGGAAGTGAAATCATACTTCCACAGCTGACTTCCGCTAATTGGCATATACCACCTTCTGCTATAAAGCATCAACAAGCAGTATTGATGCAGCTAGCTCAACGACCCAATGGCATTCTATTATTATCTGCTCGCCGTGGACGAGGTAAATCAGCTTTGCTTGGTCAATTAATTCAGCAACAGTCACAAACAGCAAATATTTTAATTACTGCTGCGAATAAAAAAGCAGTAACAACTGTTGCCAAATTTGCTTTACCTCAGAAATTGAATTTTATTGCACCAGATGAACTACTACAAAAAATTAAACAAAAACAGTTCAATAATAACGAATTTTTAATTGTTGACGAGGCTGCAATGTTGCCATTGTCAAGTCTTGCATTATTTTCCAACGCCTTCAGCAAAGTGCTGTTGACAAGCACCAGTGAAGGTTATGAGGGGTCAGGCAAAGGCTTTATCTTGAAGTTACAAGGATATTTAAAGCGAAAAATTCACTTTTTTGATTTAGACATTCCATTACGCTGGCAGCAGAATGACCGACTTGAACAATGGATGGATCAATTAGCATTAGTAGATCAAAACACCTCCAATATCCCTTATCAAAATAGTAAGCCGAAATTTAATGTTTATAATACTTTGCCGATCAATTTTCCATTTGCTGAACTATATCAATTACTCAACTTATCTCATTACCGCACTACACCTACTGATTTACGTCGTTTAATGGATAGTACTAATCAATATTTTATAACGGTAGAAATGGCGGAACGTATTATTGGTGTAGTGTGGTGTTTAGAAGAGGGAGGTTTTTGTGATGAAAAACTAGTTGAACAAATTCGGTTAGGTTATCGTCGTCCAAAAGGAAATTTGGTTGCTCAAGCTTTGTGTTTTCAAACTAATTTATCACACGCCTTAACATTACGTTCAGTACGTATTTCGCGGATTGCTGTGCTACCTCAATATCAACATCAAACCTTAGGAACACAGTTAATTCAGCAATGTATACAAAAGTATCGGCATCACGTTGATTATCTTTCGGTCAGTTTTGGCTTTGAAACCTCATTATTTCGATTTTGGAAAGAATTAGGTTTTCAATTAAGTGCTGTTAGTGTTAAGCCGGAAGCAAGCAGTGGTAATTACAGCGTAATGATGATTTATCCGTTATCTACTGCTGGTACAGTTTTTTGTCAACAGGCAGTGAATCGTTTCCAACGCGATTTTATATTAAGTGAACATCCATTATTAACAAAACTTGATTCACAAGTAGAAACAGATTGGCATTTAAATTCAGAAGATTGGCAGTTTATTGATGAATTTATTCAATATCAACGCACTTTAGCAGTAAGTTATGCTGCTTTACGTCGATTATTTCACCATTATCCAAATGATAATCTAGAAAAACAGTTGAAACAATTTAAAAGCTTATTTTTTACACAAAAAAAACTAAAAACAACAATTTTTAAACAACAACTTGAGCATTTTTTAGCTAATAAAAATAAAAAAATTTAGTTTTATATTAAGAAGAAAAGCTAGAGAATAAAATTAATCTTTTTATATTTATTAGTTAAAAATAGCTGTTTTTTATATTTTTTTAGGTTTTAACACTGCATTATGTATTTAAAAAAAGCAAAATAAGCCATTATTTAGCATAAAATGCTATTGACTTAAAATGCTCTTTTCGGCAAAATCGATCACGTTTTTCAGTTTTATAAGGTTTTGAACAATGTTTTCTCCTATTTCTTTATCTCTGATTCTGTTACTCACAAATTAACAATTTGTGCGGTAAGGCGTGGATAAAGAAAAAATTGAATTTAAGCAAACACACATCTGCCCGCACTTAGCGGGCTTTTTTTTAACTCTTTTTTATGTTGACGACGGTGGAGTATGAGCAATCAAGTTATTATTTTTGATACAACCTTAAGAGATGGTGAACAAGCGTTAAAAGCCAGTTTAACAGTAAAAGAAAAGTTGCAAATCGCACTTGCCCTTGAGCGTCTTGGCGTTGATGTGATGGAAGTGGGCTTCCCTGTTTCTTCGGCGGGGGATTTTGAATCTGTCCGAACCATTGCACAACAGGTTAAAAATAGTCGCGTTTGTGCCTTATCTCGTGCGGTGGATAAAGACATTGATGTGGCTGCGGAAGCCTTGAAAGTGGCTGAAGCCTTTCGTATTCATACCTTTATCGCCACCTCTGCTTTGCACGTTGAAGCCAAATTACGCCGCACTTTTGACGATGTGGTAGAAATGGCGATCAACGCGGTGAAACGTGCCAGACGTTATACCGATGATGTGGAATTTTCTTGCGAGGACGCAGGGCGTACGGGGATTGACAATATTTGCCGTATCGTAGAAGCGGCGATTAATGCGGGGGCAACCACCGTGAACATTCCCGACACCGTGGGCTATTGCTTACCGATGGAATACGGCAACATTATCGCCAATGTGATGAACCGCGTGCCAAACATTGATAAAGCCATTATTTCCGTGCATTGCCATAACGATTTGGGTATGGCGACTGCCAATTCTTTGACCGCCGTGCAAAATGGGGCAAGACAGATTGAATGTACCATCAACGGTATCGGCGAGCGTGCTGGTAACACGGCATTAGAAGAAGTGGTGATGGCGATCAAAACCCGCCAAGCCTTGTTTGGCGTGGACACTCGCATTAATACGCAAGAAATCCACCGCGTCAGCCAAATGGTGAGCCAATTATGCAATATGCCGATTCAGCCGAATAAAGCCATTGTGGGATCAAACGCCTTCGCCCATTCTTCAGGAATCCACCAAGATGGTATGGTGAAAAATAAAAACACCTATGAAATTATGTCGCCAGAAACTATCGGCTTGAAAAAAGAAAAATTAAATTTGACTGCCCGTTCTGGTCGTGCGGCGGTGAAAAACCATATGGATTCAATGGGTTATCAAGAAAATGAATATGATTTGGATAAATTATACGAAGCTTTCTTGAAATTAGCGGACAAAAAAGGGCAAGTGTTCGATTATGACTTAGAAGCCCTTGCCTTTATTGATATGCAACAGGGTGATGAAGATCGCTTAACCCTTGATGTGATCACCTCGCAAATGATTAGCCATTTGCCTGCTTCCGCTTTCGTGCAAGTGGAATTGGACGGCGAGAAATTAAGCCAAGTGTCGAGTGGTGGGAATGGACCTGTTGATGCGGTGTTCAATGCCATTTTGAAAATCACAGGCATTGAATTAAAAATGTTGAACTACAACTTAACCGCCAAAGGCGAGGGGGCGGAAGCACTCGGACAAGTGGATATTGTGGTGGAGCATAAAGGTCGCCGCTTCCACGGTGTGGGCTTGGCAACGGATATTGTGGAATCCTCTGCACGGGCGTTAATCCACGCGATCAATGCGATCTACCGTTCGCATAAAGTAGAAAATTTAAAATTACATAAAAATTCGGTGAATTAAGGAGTGTTGTGATGAAAAATTATAATGTTGCCGTGTTGAGCGGCGATGGCATGGGCCCTGAAGTAATGGCAGAAGCCTTAAAAGTGTTAAGTGCGGTGCAAAAAAAGTATGATTTTCAATTAACTTATCGTCATTTTGATATTGGCGGAATTGCCATTGACAATCACGGCACGCCTCTGCCAGCGGAAACCTTAAAAGGTTGCGAAGAAAGCGATGCGATTTTGTTCGGCTCTGTGGGCGGGCCAAAATGGGAGCATTTACCGCCAAATCAACAGCCTGAGCGTGGGGCATTGTTGCCTTTGCGTAAACATTTTTCTTTATTCTGTAATCTTCGTCCAGCGACCCTGTATAAAGGGTTAGAAAAATTCTGTCCATTGCGTGCGGACATCGCTGCGAAAGGCTTCGACATCGTTACCGTGCGTGAATTAACAGGCGGGATTTATTTCGGACAGCCGAAAGGGCGTGAGGGCGAGGGGGCGAGCGAAAAAGCCTTTGATACCGAAGTGTATCACCGCTATGAAATTGAACGCATTGCCAGAGTGGCTTTTGAAACGGCGATGAAACGCAAAAAACATCTCACTTCAGTGGATAAAGCCAATGTGTTGATGAGTTCTGTGCTATGGCGTGAAGTGGTGGAAGAAATGGCGAAAGCCTACCCTGAAGTCAAGGTGGATCATATTTATATCGACAACGCCACAATGCAACTGATTAAACAACCTGAGTTTTTTGACGTGCTACTTTGCTCAAATATTTTTGGCGATATTATTTCTGATGAATGTGCGATGATCACAGGATCAATGGGAATGTTACCGTCTGCTAGCCTTAACGAACAAGGCTTCGGTTTATACGAACCCGCTGGCGGTTCAGCTCCAGACATTGCGGGCAAAGGCATTGCTAACCCAATCGCCCAAATTTTGTCTGCGGCAATGATGTTGCGTTACAGCTTCAACCTCAACGAGGCTGCCCGTGAAATTGAAAGTGCGGTGCAAAAAGTGCTTGAAAATGGCTATCGCACGGCAGATTTAGCTGATGAAAACAAACCTGTTTCTACTAAGGAAATGGGGGATCTTATCACAAAAGCGATTTAAATCTCCCCCTATCCCCCTCTTTGTTAAAGAGGGGGGATTGATTAGTAGGAAAAATAGTAGAGCTGCCTTATTTCCCTATCTTTCTCAAAAAAGGGGAAATGGAATAGTAGAAATAACGAAGTCTCTTTCTTATTCCTCCTCTTTATTAAAGAGGGGAAATTGATAAGTGAAATAGCTTAGTTATTTTCTATCAATAAGGAGTAAATAAGAGAAACTGATAATGAAATCTCCCCCTAACCCCCTCTTTATTAAAGAGGGGGAATTGATAAGTGAAATAACTTAGTTAGTTTCTATCAATAAGGGATAAATAAGAGAAACTGATAATGAAATCTCTCACAAAATCCCCTCTTTGTTAAAGAGGGGGATTGATTAGTAGGAAAAATAGTAGAGCTGCCTTATTTCCCTATCTTTCTCAAAAAAGGGGAAATGGAATAGTAGAAATAACGAAGTCTCTTTCTTATTCCTCCTCTTTATTAAAGAGGTGGGCTTGATAAGTGAAATAGCTTAGTTATTTTCTATCAATAAGGGATAAATAAGAGAAACTGATAATGAAATCTCCCCCTAACCCCCTCTTTAATAAAGAGGGGGTTAGGGGGAGATTCTAAACAAGAGATTATAAAATGACGAAAAAAACCCTATACGATAAATTATTTGACGCCCACGTCGTCTATGAAGCAGCAGGCGAAACGCCGATTTTGTATATCAACCGCCATTTGATTCACGAAGTAACCAGTCCGCAAGCCTTTGACGGATTGCGAGTGGCGAATCGTCAAGTTCGCCAAGTGGGGAAAACCTTCGGTACAATGGATCACAGCATTTCAACCCAAGTGCGTGATGTGAATAAACTTGAGGGGCAAGCGAAAATCCAAGTGTTGGAACTTGCCAAAAACTGTGCCAATACAGGCATTGAATTGTTTGATATGAACACCAAACAGCAAGGGATCGTTCACGTTATGGGCCCTGAGCAAGGGCTAACGTTGCCAGGAATGACTATCGTCTGTGGCGATTCCCATACTGCAACGCACGGTGCATTTGGTGCATTAGCGTTTGGGATTGGTACATCAGAAGTGGAACACGTTTTAGCCACCCAAACCTTAAAACAAAGCCGTGCAAAAAATATGAAAATTGAAGTGCGAGGCAAAGTCGCCCCAGGAATTACGGCAAAAGACATTGTGCTTGCCATTATCGGCAAAACTACAATGGCAGGCGGCACGGGACACGTTGTGGAATTTTGCGGTGAAGCCATTCGTGATCTTTCAATGGAAGGGCGTATGACCGTGTGCAATATGGCGATCGAACTCGGTGCGAAAGCGGGCTTAATCGCCCCAGATGAGACGACCTTTGAATACTTGAAAGGTCGCCCTTATGCACCGAAAGGCAAAGATTGGGACGATGCGGTGGCTTATTGGAAAACTTTAAAAACCGATGATGATGCACATTTTGATACCGTAGTGGTGTTAGACGCGAAAGAGATTTCGCCACAAGTAACTTGGGGAACGAATCCTGGACAGGTGATCGGTATTGATCAAACCGTGCCAAATCCTGCGGAAATGAGAGATCCTGTGGTGCGAGCTTCCGCTGAAAAAGCACTGGCTTACATTGGCTTAGAAGCTAACACCGATTTAACCCAAGTGCCAGTGGATCAAGTGTTTATCGGCTCTTGCACTAACTCGCGTATTGAAGACTTACGTGCTGCCGCCGCAGTGATGAAAGGACGTAAAGTTGCCGATAACGTAAAACGCGTGTTGGTCGTTCCGGGGTCAGGTCTTGTTAAAGAGCAAGCGGAAAAAGAGGGCTTAGATAAAATTTTTATCGAAGCAGGGGCACAGTGGCGTAACCCAGGCTGTTCAATGTGCCTAGGAATGAACGACGATCAACTTGGCGAGTGGGAACGTTGTGCCTCCACCAGTAACCGCAACTTTGAAGGTCGCCAAGGGCGTAACGGACGCACGCATTTAGTCAGCCCCGCAATGGCAGCAGCGGCGGCAGTGTTTGGCAAATTTGTTGATATTCGTCAAGTGGAATTACTTTAAGGAGAAATTATGGCAGGCTTTAAACAGCATTCAGGCATTGTTGTACCTTTAGATGTGGCAAATGTAGATACCGATGCCATTATCCCAAAACAATTTTTACAAGCTATCACCCGTGTGGGCTTTGGCAAGCATTTATTCCACGAATGGCGTTATCTCGATGCGGCAGGCACACAGCCTAATCCTGATTTCGTGTTGAACTATCCGCAATATCAAGGGGCAAGCATTTTATTGGCACGCAAAAATCTTGGCTGTGGTTCTTCCCGTGAACACGCCCCCTGGGCATTGGCAGATTATGGCTTCAAAGTGATGATCGCCCCGAGCTTTGCGGATATTTTCTACAACAACAGCCTAAATAATCATATGTTGCCAATCCGTTTAAGCGAAGAAGAAATCGAAGAAATCTTCCAATGGGTGGCTAAAAATCAAGGGAAAACCATTGATGTGGATTTAGAAAAAATGACCGTTCGCGTCGGCACAAAAGTTTATCCGTTTGAACTAGACGAATTTCGCCGCCACTGCCTATTAAACGGCTTAGACAATATCGGTTTAACCCTACAACACGAAAACGCCATTGCGGAATATGAGAAAAATATTCCTAACTTCCTAAAATAAACAGCAAATAGGGTAAAAAATCTCGAATAAATTTCCAAAATCGTGTAAAAAGCGTGTATCCTTTTTGCAAAGAAAAACAAAAAGGATACCGCTATGCAACTCTCCTCAATGCAACAACAGCGTCTATTTGATCTGTTACAAAATTCAACCTTAAAAGATCATTATCAACTTCCAATTATCTTGGAAAATTTACCGGAAAATCTTCGCCAAATTGCAACCGCTATCTATTTTTCTGATTTTGTCGCAGAAATTTTACAGAAATACCCTGCTATTTTCGAACAATGGTTACTACAATTACCGCAGTTTACAGATTGTGGATCGTATCAACAGCATTTACTCGTACAACTGGAAAAAGTAGATGATGAAAACAATCTGTATCAAATTTTGCGTCGTTTTCGTCATTGCGAAATGGCTAAATTGAGTTTTTGTCAAAGTTTAAATCTTGCCAGTGTTGAGCAGATCTTTCATCAGCTTTCCGAATTAGCGGAAGCGATTATTGTGGTGACCAAAGATTGGCTTTATAAAAAGCTCTGTGTTGAATTAGGTACACCGACTAATGCTGAAGGAGAAGCTCAACCACTCATTATTTTGGGAATGGGGAAATTGGGTGGCAGAGAGTTAAATTTCTCTTCTGATATTGATCTGATTTTCACTTATCCGGATCACGGTGCAACGGTAGGTTCCAGAAGAAGTATCGATAATGGACAATTTTTTATCCGTTTGGGGCAACGTTTTATTAAAGCGTTGGATCAAGCTACCATTGATGGCTTTGTTTATCGCGTTGATATGCGCCTGCGTCCTTTCGGCGAAGCCGGCGCATTAGCATTAAGTTTTGCCTCGATTGAGGATTATTATCAAGAACAAGGGCGTGATTGGGAACGTTATGCGATGATTAAAGCGCGCATTATGGGTGAAGATGCCAATGATCCGAATCACCGTTATTTAAGCCAGTTGCTACGCCCATTTGTTTATCGGCGTTATATTGATTTTAGTGCCATTCAATCGCTGCGTGATATGAAGCAGAAAATCAATGCTGAAGTAAGACGACGGGGCTTAGTGGATAATATTAAACTTGGTGCTGGCGGTATTCGTGAAATTGAGTTTATCGTACAAGTATTCCAACTGATTCGTGGTGGTCGAGAAAAGGCATTACAACAAAGAGAGTTACTCCGAATTTTACCGAAATTGGTTGAATTAAATTTACTACAGCCACTTGAAGCAACACATCTATCTCAGGCTTATCTTTTTTTGCGTCGAGTGGAAAATATTCTACAAGCGATTAACGATCAACAGACACAATTATTACCAACCAATGAACAGGATAAACAGCGTTTAATTGATGCCTGTCGAGTTTTTACCTATTTTAACCAGCAGCATCAATTAGTTACTATTGAATACCCGATTTATGACTGGGACAGTTTTTATCAAGTGTTAAGTCAGCATCAACAAAATGTACGTCAGGTGTTCAGCTACTTAATTGGTGAAGAGGATGAAAAAAGTGAGGAATATCAAAGTGATTGGCAAGATTTTCTAGGCATCAATTTTAATCATCAGGATGTGATGACACTATTGGACAAATTAAATTTATCTCATCAGCAAGAAATTGCCGATCATATGTGGCAGTTCAAACAAGAAATGTTACGTAAATCAATTGGTGTGCGTGGTCGAGATGTGTTGGAACAATTACTTCCAATTTTATTTGATGAGATGTTGGCTATGAAAGATGCAGCAGTATTGCTTCCTCGTATTTTAGAAATTATTGCCAAAATTGCGACCAGAACGACTTATCTTGAATTATTGTATGAGAATCCAAATTCACGCGTATTATTAATGAATTTATGTGGCGCATCACCTTTTGTTGCTCGACAAATTGCTGATTATCCATTGTTATTGGATGAGTTATTAAATCCTAATACGTTATTATCTCCACCTCCATTTAGTCAATACCAAGCAGAATTAGAACATTATTTGATACGAATTCCTCAAGAAGATGAAGAACAATTAATTGATGTTTTGCGTCAGTTTAAATTAGCAACGCAGTTACGAGTAGCTGCTGCTGATATTCTAGGTGCTTTGCCAGTGATGAAAGTAAGCGATCATTTAACTTATTTAGCGGAAGCGATTATTGCCAGTGTAGTTAATCTTGCTTGGCGTCAGGTTACACAACGTTTTGGCACACCTAACCACTTACAAAATAATGACAAAGGTTTTTTAGTGGTTGGTTACGGCAAATTGGGGGGTATCGAATTAGGCTATAAATCAGATTTGGACTTAGTTTTCCTCTATGATGCACCAGCAAATAGCGAAACAATCGGTGGTAAAAGAAATATTGATAGTGGACAGTTCTATTTACGTTTAGCACAAAAAATAAATAGTATTTTCAGTATTCATACAAATTCAGGAATTTTATATGAAATAGATATGCGTTTACGACCTTCCGGTAGTTCAGGCTTATTGGTCAGTTCGATAAAGGCCTTTCACAATTATCAATTAAATGAAGCTTGGACGTGGGAAAAACAGGCTTTGGTGCGAGCAAGACCAGTTTTTGGTGAAACCACTATGAGACAACAATTTACACAGATTCGTCACGATGTGTTATCTACAGAAAAAGAGATAAATCAACTGAAGATTGATGTACGAGAAATGCGAGAAAAAATGTATCAACATTTATCACACACGGAAGCGGGCTATTTTGATATTAAAAAAGATCGTGGTGGTATTACCGATATTGAGTTTATCGCACAGTTTTTAATGCTAGCAAACGCTCCAAAGATACCAGAATTAACAACTTGGTCTGATAATGTACGTATTTTTGAGGATATGGTGAAATATCAAGTTATCACGCCGGAGATTGGTGAAAAATTAACCAAAAGTTATGTTGAATTGCGTAATCATATTCACCATCTAAACCTTGCCGGCAAGAATTCAGTGGTGGAGGCTGAACCGTTTTCTGCAATAAGAGTTTTTATCACTCAAGTATGGCGGCAGTTATTTTATTAATAGCAAGATTGTTTTCAATTTGATAGTTTCCACATTTGATGTGGCCTAAATTTTTTAACCGTTTCGGATAGAAGTTCCCCATCCGGAAAGACTAAATTGGGTGCAATATCAAATAAAGGAATAATCACGAACTCCCGATTTTTCATTTCACAATGAGGAACAATTAAGCGAGGATGCAAAATAACTTTTTGATTAAACAGTAAAATATCGAGATCAAGTGTACGCTCTCCCCAACGACGTAATCTGACCCGACCTTGATCGTTTTCGATTGATTGTAATAAATCCAGCAGTGCTAATGGTTCAAGTTCAGTTTCTATTTGTACAACTGCATTAATGTAATCAGGCTGATCTTGAGGCCCTAACGGCTTGCTACCATAAAAAGGACTAAGTGATTTTATTTTCAGCTCCGGATGTTGATTTAAAGTCTGCACAGCACGTGTTAATTGTGCTAAAGGATCATCTAAATTACTACCTAATGCAATATAAACGTTATTTATCAACTAGTTATCCTCATTTTAGTGGTATTTATTTTCTTTTGGTTGTTTGCCGGATGATAACGTCGGCGAGATTTACGTTTTCGTTTCTTTTCTTGATTTGGGTGTAACTCCTGCTGTACCTTGATTAATTCTTCACGTTGCGTACTATTACTTTGTTGATATTCATACCACCAAGCTGCCAATTCAATAGATTCGCCCTGTTCAATTTCGGCACGCATTGCTAATAGATCATAAGCAGCACGAAACTTAGGATGCTCCAATGTAACTTGTGGCTTCTTACCAGTACGTTTAGTGAAAAGTAACTGCAATGACCAAATATCACGGATGGTAGCAGTATGGCGACGTAAAATGGCAATACGTTGACAAATTAGCGTCAATAAATCATTACTAGCAAGAGAATAGGCATCAAAGTTATTTAAACCACCTTCATTCTTCAATATTTCAATACGCTCACGTAACGGATACCAAAAAAAAGCGGCAAACAAAAATGCTGGATTAATACGTAAATGATCGGCAATACGCTCATCAGTGGAACGTAATGCGGTAATAATCATTTTTTCTGTAAATGAGTCATTATTTGCGGTAAAAAATGGAATTAATGCCGGAAAAAGTTGATGAAATAATTGATATTTATAGAGTAATTGATATGTTTTCTCACCCTTCCCAGTTTGTAATAGTTTTAATGACTCATCAAATAAACGTGCCGCTGGAATGTTTTGCAATAAAGATGCCAATTGATAAATCGGTTTTTCACATTGTTTATCAAGAAACATATCCAGTTTTGCCATAAAACGGATAGCACGCAACATTCTGACTGGATCTTCCTGATAACGTTGAGTTGGATCACCAATCAACATCAATCGACCTGCGCGCAAATCTTTAATACCATTGAAGAAATCATAGAGTTTATCTTTACGGGGATCGTAATAAAATGCATTGACAGTAAAATCACGACGAGCGGCATCATCTTCCAAACTGCCGTAAACATTATCGCGTAGTAACATTCCTTCTGCACTCTGTTTAGCTAATTTATCATTATTAATTTCATCGTGAGCAGCGCGGAATGTTGCAACTTCAATGATTTCTCTACCGAATAAAATATGTGCCAACCTGAAACGGCGCCCAACTAAACGACATTGACGTTGAAATATTCTTTGAATCTGTTCTGGACGCGCACTAGTTGCAACATCGAAATCTTTAGGCATTTTGTTCAATAAAATATCGCGTAAACAACCGCCTACCACATAAGCCTCAAAACCATTACTCTGCAATTTTTCAACAACCTGTAATGCTTGACGGCTAATAAGATGAGGATAAATACCATATTCAGAAGCTTTTAAGTATGGTAATGCTGCTCGTTTAGATTTGTTTTTCACAGAGGAAAATTTCTGCTTAGTTTTTTTCTGACTAACAACAGGAGCAGATGTATGTTTTGTTGAGAAAGTGTTTTGCTGTTCTTCCGTTTTTTGCGGAAACAGTTTTCGAATAAATTTAAAAATAAGACCACCTCAATCTACTTTTAAAAAATATGTAAAAAATGATATTTTTTATCTATTTTTAAAATAGAAAACTCTCCCTAAACTGGATTAGGGAGAGAAATTTGGCTAATTACCGCTGTAAACAGCGGTAATTCAATCACTTGGGTATTTTGATGAATTTACCCACCAATCTGTTTTTCGCGAATTTCTGCTAATGTTTTACAATCAATACAAAGATCAGCTGTCGGACGAGCCTCTAAACGCTTTATCCCAATTTCAACACCACAAGATTCACAGTAACCGAAATCTTCAGATTCAATCTTTTTGATAGTACGTTCAATTTTCTTTAATAATTTTCGTTCACGATCACGATTACGTAGTTCTAAACTGAACTCTTCTTCCTGTGTAGCACGATCGGATGGATCCGGAAAATTAGAAGCTTCATCACGCATAAGTGCGACAGTTCTATTTGCTTCTTCCATGATTTGATCATGCCAAGCAGTTAAAATCTTTTTAAAATGAAGAAGTTGCGCTTCATTCATATATTCTTCGCCGACTTTCTCTTGATAAGGTTGCACACCGGCAAGAGCTAAAACACTTAGTGATGATTTTGGCGTAGTTGCCGTCATATTTAAATCTCTCCTAGACACCAAAAAATAAATAACGACTAATAAAACACTCCATATGAAATACTTTTATCAAAAATAGAGCCTTTTTTATACAATTTTCCGTCGATTTTCATACACTTTGGAGTGAGCTATTCCAAAGGACGGTTATAAATATCAGAACTTATACTTTTTAGCAAACAGAATTTTTTAAAATGATGATTATTTAAACGAAGAAATACAGAAAAACAGATATTTTTTGTAAATTTTCGATGAAGCTCACATTTTTACTGCTTATCTTTTGCACATTAATACAGATCTATTATTTTACTCCAGAATAAAAAGGAGGATATGTGGAGCGAATTGCCATTGCTTGTATTGTCAGTTGTTTGGTGATGATGTATTTGCCGTTTGAATGGATTTTTTTAACTAAATTTTGGGGTATTTTTTTCGCTATTACTTCGTCACTGACCGTATTGTTAATAAGAAAGAAAAGTCCGTGGAGTAATGTGATTATTGCAATAATATTTTCGTGTTGTTGGTGTTTATTTTTGATGCAACAACTCATCACGCAAGCACAGTATTTGCAGACACTACCGAAAAAACAGCGTGCGGAAATTTTGATTGAAAAGGTTTTGCACCAACGCGATTATCAAACGGCAATTGCATCATTGAAATTTTCACATAAAGATGAAAAGTATCGTTTTTATTTAAGTTGGCAAACACCCCAACAGATAGCTGCCGGACAGTCTTGGCAAGGAGAGGTGACATTAAAACCTTTAGCATCAAGAGTAAATTTTGGTGGTTTTCAGCGTCAAAAATGGCTGTATGCAAATCATATCGTTGGTTATGCCGTTATTAAAAAAGCAGTTTTTATTGCTGATAATCCTGATTTACGCGAACGATTATTACGACATAATCTTAATTTATGGCAACAGCAACCACAATCGGAATTATTTCTTGCATTGGGGTTTGGTGATAAACGTTTTTTAAGCAAGGAAATGCTACAACTGTTTCAACAGACTGGAACAGCGCATTTAATTGCGATTTCAGGATTGCATATCGGTTTGGTAATGTTATTGGGGGTTGCTTTAGCTCGTTGTGTGCAATATTTATTGCCTACTCATCGTATTACACCGTTTTTCCCATTACTATTCGGTGGAATATGCGCTTTGTTATACAGTTATTTAGCCGATTTTTCAATCCCAACTGTCAGAGCAATTATTGCATTGATTTTTCTATTGTGGCTAAGATTTTTTCGAGGTCATTTAAATTGGTGGCAATGTTATGTACGTTGTATCACTATCTTTGTGTTATTAGATCCATTTATTCTATTAAGTGATAGTTTTTGGCTATCTGCATTAGCAGTTTTATGTCTATTGATTTGGAATCATCTATTTCCCCTATCAATTTGGTCAATTCGGGGGAAAAAGCCACACCAATTCGGTAAAATAGTTTATTACATTTTTACTCTTATTCATCTGCAAATCGGGCTTTCCCTACTATTTACACCGATTACAATTTTCTTTTTTTCAGGTTTTAATTTCTTTAATCTATGGATTAATTTGTGGATTGTGCCGATTTTCAGCTTTGTACTCATCCCATTAATTCTATTTTCCATTTTAACATTCAATTACTTCCACAGTTGGTCACTATGCCAATTCATTGCACAACAGTGTGTTGATAGTTTAAAGATATTTAAAATAGGTTGGCATCCTGTTTCAGAGGTAGAAAATCTCTGGATTAGCTTGGTTTTTCTAGGCTTGTGTTTGATTTTGGGTATATGCTGCACTCGTTATTATAAATATCAACAAACTAAAGATAATGATCATAATTGGTTATCAACACCAACATTATTACGTTTAGAGTTATCTTCTTTAGTTGTTAGTACCGATTTTCAAACTATTTTAAAAATAATAGGAATAATTGGGGCAATCGTATTATGGCAATTGGGCATCTATTATTATCAACAATATCGCACGTTATGGACGCTAGAAATGTTGGATGTCGGGCAAGGAATGTCTATTCTGATACAACAAAATGGTAAGGGAGTTTTGTATGATACCGCTGCTTCGTGGCGTGGTGGTAGTATGGCTGAATTAGAAATTATTCCTTATTTACAAAGGCGAGGCATTGTATTGGAAACGATTATTCTAAGTCACGATGATAATGATCATAGTGGCGGTGCTGAAACGCTACTTAACTATTATCCGAACGCAACATTAATCACATCTTCTAAAAAAACATATGCCGAGAGAATCCCTTTACCGTGTTATAAAGGGATTCAATGGTATTGGCAAAATTTAAATTGGCAAGTAATTGCACCGTATAAAATAGAGAAAATAGCTAAAAATCGCCAATCTTGCGTTATATTACTTAATGACGGGAAACATAATGTGCTGTTAACCGGTGATCTGGATAACACTGAGGAATTACGGTATTTAGCGGATTTCCCGATGATTGATATTTTGCAGGTTGCTCATCACGGTAGCCGTACTTCTACCAGTACTGCATTTTTGCAAAAAACACAACCTAAAATAGCATTAATTTCCGCTGGCATAGGCAATCAATGGCATTTTCCACATCAGGAGATTATTTCACGATTACAGCAATTTCAGGTAGATACGCTAGTAACAGCAACAGTAGGACAAATTCTATTACGTTTTACCAAACACGGAGAAATTGAAGTTGAAACAGCGAGAACCTTCTTACAACCTTGGTTTAAGCAGTTACTTTAAGGGCTGATTTGATAAATAACAGAATAAAGGTAGAATAGCGTTTTAAATTTATTTACGGTACAACGCTATTTTATGAATGATAAAGATTTTTCAACAAAAGCGACATTTAAACGTTTATGGCCAATGATTTGGCAATATCGATTAGGTATTTTAATTGCAATTATTGCCTTGGTTTTTAACGCATTAACCGAAGCTGGATTAATCTATTTATTGAAGCCATTACTGGATAAGGGATTCGGTGAGGCAGATCTGTCATTCCTAAAATGGTTGCCAATCATCGTTATCCTGCTTATTTTTTTACGAGGGATTACCAGTTTTGTTTCCGATTATTGTCTTTCGTGGGTGTCGGGTAATGTAGTAATGGTAATGCGCAGAATGTTATTTAAACATTTAATGTATATGCCGGTCAGTTTTTTTGACCATCAAGCGGCAGGGAAACTGCTTTCACGCATCACTTATGATTCCGAACAGGTCGCGAACTCCTCTTCCAATGCCTTGATTACTATCGTGAAAGAGAGTGCTACCGTGGTTTCATTGCTGGGGTTAATGCTTTATACCAGTTGGCAGTTGTCGTTGGTGCTTTTCGTGGTCGGGCCTATTATTGCAGTATTAATCAGTGTGGTATCCAAGCATTTTCGCCGTTTAAGTAAAAATATGCAGAATTCAATGGGCGAATTGACAGCAAGTGCAGAACAGATGCTGAAAGGGCATCGTGTCGTGCTTTCTTTTGGTGGTCAACAAGTTGAAGAACAACGTTTTGATTTAGTCAGTGATGATATGCGTCGTAAAAGCCTGAAAATGATGGCAATGAGTGCCATTTCAGATCCTATTGTGCAAATTATTGCCTCTTTTGCATTGGCGGTAGTGCTATATTTGGCAACAATACCAACAATGATGGGAGGACAACTTACCGCTGGTGATTTTACGCTTGTTTTTTCATCAATGTTTGCTTTATTAAGACCTTTAAAATCTTTAACCAATGTGAATGCACAATTCCAACGTGGAATGGCAGCTTGCCAGACTTTATTCTCTATTTTGGATTTGGAAACAGAACAAGATAATGGCAAATTTGTAAGTGAAAAAGTTAGTGGTGATATTGCTTTTAAAGATGTCAGTTTTTACTATCAAGGCAAGGATGAACCGGCACTTTCTCATATTTCGCTTAATATTCCTGCTGGAAAAACAGTGGCATTAGTAGGGCGTTCAGGTTCAGGTAAATCAACAATAGCCAATCTCATTACACGCTTTTACGATGTCCAACAAGGTGAAATTACACTTGATGGGCGTAATATTAAAGATTATACCTTAGCGAATTTGCGTCAGCACTGTGCCATTGTTTCGCAACAGGTTCATCTTTTTAATGATACTATCGCAAATAATATTGCTTATGCGGCAACAGAAAAATATAGTAGAGAACAAATTATTGCGGCAGCAAAAGCAGCTCACGCAATGGAATTTATTGAAAAAATGGAACACGGTTTGGATACTATGATTGGAGAAAACGGTGTTTCACTTTCGGGCGGACAACGCCAACGTTTAGCAATTGCAAGAGCATTATTAAGAAATGCTGCAGTGTTAATTTTAGATGAGGCTACCTCTGCCTTAGATACGGAGTCTGAACGTGCGATCCAAAATGCATTGGATGGTTTGCATCAACATAAAACATTGTTGGTAATAGCACACCGTTTATCAACGATTGAACGAGCAGATGAAATTATTGTCATTGATCAAGGAGAGATTGTTGAAAGAGGAACGCATCAACAGTTGCTGCAATATGGGCAAATCTATGCTCAATTGCACAAAATGCAATTTGAAGGTTAAGAGGTTTATAAAAGAAACAGTATGAAATTCTGGTATCAACAATCGTGGTTGCAATGGTTATTATTACCTTTCTCTTGGGTATTCCAATTGGCGACATATTTACGACGGAAAGCCTATCAAAAAGGTATTTTTAGCTCTTGGAAAGCACCTTGCACGGTTGTAGTGGTTGGTAATTTATCGGTAGGCGGAAATGGGAAAACCCCATTGGTGATTACATTAGTGGAACAATTACAACGACAGGGAATCCGTGTTGGTGTGATTTCACGCGGATATGGCGGTGAGAGCGATGAATATCCGTTTTTGGTTTGTGCCTCTTCCGATGCTAAAAAAGTGGGGGATGAACCGGTATTAATCGCTCAACGGACATCAGTACCAATTGCAATTTCTCCTGATCGGCGACAAAGTATTGAGTTACTACACAAAGCATACCACCCACAAGTCATTATTAGTGATGATGGTTTGCAGCATTATAAATTACAGCGTGACCTTGAATTGGTGGTGGTGGATGGTGAGCGTCGCTTTGGTAATGGCTTATTGTTGCCGGCTGGACCGTTAAGAGAATTACCTCAGCAACGATTAAAAACAGTTGATGCGGTTATTTGTAACGGCGGCATAGCACAAAATAATGAAATTCTGATGATATTACGTAGTACCGAAGCTATAAATTTGGTCACAAACGAGAGAATAGCATTAACACAATTTTCTCAGGTGAACGCTATTGCTGGAATCGGTTACCCACCACGTTTTTTCACAAGTCTTGAACATCAAGGAATAGAGATATTATCAAGTATTTCCTTCCCGGATCACCACTCTTTTAAGCCATTGGATTTTTCCACTTTTGATCAAGATGATATTCCTTTGTTGATGACAGAAAAAGATGCAGTAAAATGCCGACAATTTGCAAAAAAGCATTGGTGGTATGTGGAAGTTACGGCGGAAATTAAGAAAGAGCAATTAGAAAATTTAATTGCAAAGATTATTGCTAAGGTAAATAAATGAAACAAAAAGTGATTAGTATGTTGGCGTGCCCACACTGCCATCAACCGCTGTTGCTTGATGAGCAACAACAACGTTTAATTTGCGAAAATGAACAATTTGCCTATCCAATTATGAACGGTATTCCAGCACTGTTGCCGGAAAATGCAGTGTCGTTAAAGCAGGATAATCAAAACCAAACAGTGAAGGAGATATAAAATGAGATTCAGTGTCATTATTCCGTCACGGTATGCCTCTAGTCGTTTACCGGGTAAACCACTGAAAGATATTGCAGGTAAACCTATGATTCAACACGTTTGGGAAAAAGCGCAATTAGCTGGAGCAACAAGGGTAATTGTTGCGACTGATCATCCCGAAATAGAGCAAGTAGTGAAAGCCTTTGGTGGAGAAGTTTGCCTCACTTCAGATAAACATAATTCCGGCACTGAACGGTTAGCAGAAGTAGTGACAAAATTGGCATTGCCTGATGATGAAATCGTGGTCAATATTCAAGGAGATGAACCTTTGATTCCACCGGTAATTGTAAAACAGGTAGCTGAAAATTTAGATAAATATCAAGTAAATATGGCAACTTTATCAGTGAAAATTGATGAAGCTCAGGAGCTATTTAATCCGAATGTAGTGAAAGTATTAACTGATAAAAACGGTTATGTGCTTTATTTCTCTAGAGCGGTAATTCCGTGGCATCGGGATCAATTTGCTGGCGTATATCAACAACCACAAGAAATTAAACATTTTGAATTACTTACTAATTTGTATCAACGTCATATCGGCATTTATGCCTATAGAGCAGGCTTTATTCGCCAATATGTGTCGTGGCAACCGACAGCATTGGAACAGTGCGAATCATTGGAACAGTTGCGGGTTTTATGGCACGGTGAAAAGATTCATTGTGAGCCGGCGTTGGAAATTCCGGCAGTAGGTGTAGATACTGAAGAAGATTTATTAAAAGTTCGTGCAATTTTGTCCTGTTAAACGATGTTTGATGCAAAAAAATTTCTTGCCGATGTTTTGGAAAATCCTGGCGTTTATAGGATGTATGATAGGAATAACACCGTTATTTATGTCGGCAAAGCAAAAAATCTAAAAAAACGGCTTGCTAGTTATTTCCGAAAAAATGTTAATAGCAAAAAAACAGAAGCATTGGTTGCTGCAATTGCTCATATTGACACAACAATTACACACTCTGAAACAGAAGCGTTGTTACTTGAACATAATTTCATCAAGCAATATCAGCCTCGTTATAATGTATTGTTACGGGATGATAAATCCTACCCTTATATTTTATTAACTCACGAACATCACCCTCGAATTACTTCATATCGTGGAGCAAAGAAAATCGCTGGGGAATATTTCGGTCCTTATCCACACTCCTCTGCTGTGAGAGAAACATTATCATTAATGCAGAAACTTTTCCCAATTCGCCAATGCGAGAATAGCGTTTATAACAACCGCTCTCGTCCTTGCTTGCAATATCAGATAAAACGTTGTTTAGCGCCTTGTGTTGCCGGATATGTAACAGATGAAGATTATCAACAACAAGTTGAGTTGGCACGTCTATTTTTACAAGGCAAAGATCAGCAGGTGGTTACCCATTTGATAAAAAAAATGGAACAGGCTAGCAATAGATTAGATTTTGAAACTGCGGCACGTTATCGCGATCAGATTCAAGCGGTGCGATCTGTAATGGAAAAACAGTTCGTCAGTAATGATCGTTTGGATGATATCGATATTATCGCGATTGCTTACAAATCTGGATTGGCTTGTGTGCAAGTGTTGTTTATTCGTCACGGCAAAATATTGGGAAATCGCAGTTATTTCCCGAAAATTCCGGCAAATACGCAGGTTGCTGAAGTTATTGAGACTTTTTTAGGGCAATTTTATTTACAGGCACATCAAGGGCGGAGTATTCCTGATTCGATTGTGATTGATCACTCTTTAGCCGAAAAAGAGATGTTGCAAACGTTATTGAGTGAACAGGCAGGGCATCAAGTTCAAATTCAAGATAAAGTAAAAGGTGAAAAAAACCGCTATTTACAGTTGGCTCAAACTAATGCTTCGATTGCATTAATAACGCAATTGAAACAACAAGGCAGAATAGAGGAGCGTTATCAAGCGTTGCGACAATTGTTACATATGGACAAGATTCAGCGAATGGAGTGTTTCGATATAAGCCATACAATGGGTCAAAATACAATTGCTTCCTGTGTCGTTTTTGATGCGGAAGGACCGTTAAAATCGGATTATCGTCGTTTTAATATTGAAGATACGCACGGTGATGACTATGCGGCAATGGAACAGGCATTGAAGAAAAGATACGATAAAGATCTAACGGCAGAGAAGATACCTGATATTATTTTTATTGACGGTGGCAAAGGGCAGCTCAATCGTGCTTTGGCAGTGTTTGAGAATCTGAATGTGAGTTGGGACAAACACAAGCCGTTATTAATCGGTGTGGCGAAAGGGGTTGATCGTAAAGCCGGTTTGGAAACATTGTTGATCGGTAACAGTGAACGGGAGATTCATTTAGAACCGGATAATTTAGCATTACATTTGATCCAGCATATTCGAGATGAATCACATAATCACGCTATTTCCGGACATCGTAAAAAACGGCAGAAAGCATTTATTCAGAGTGGTTTGGAGAGCATTGAGGGCGTTGGTGCAAAACGACGTCAAGCATTGTTGAAATATCTTGGCGGTTTGCAGGGGGTTCGTGCTGCTACGATAGATGAATTGGCTTCCGTACCCGGAATTTCACGTTCATTAGCAGAAAAAATCTTTGAAACACTAAAACATTGATATTGAATATAGGCAATTTAACTCAATATGCTTTACAATAAAGATGTTTGCTATTAATTCGATCTGGTGATCAAGATGAAATTGAATATTCCCACTTTTTTAACCTTTTTTCGTGTTATTTTAATCCCGTTTTTTATCATTCTGTTCTATTTTCCATTTAGTTGGGCACCGTTTTGGACTGCACTTATTTTTACCATAGCCTCTGTTACCGATTGGTTAGATGGTTATTTAGCGCGTAAATGGAAACAAACAACTCGTTTTGGTGCTTTTCTTGATCCGGTAGCAGATAAAGTAATGGTTGCCGCTGCATTGGTATTAGTGGTTGAACATTATCATACTTTTTGGATTACGATTCCGGCAATTATTATGATCTCTCGTGAAATTATTATTTCAGCTTTGCGAGAATGGATGGCGGAATTAGGCGACAGAAATAAAGTGGCAGTGTCTTGGTTAGGGAAAGTGAAAACCACATCACAGATGGTTGCGCTTATCGGATTATTATGGCGTTATAATCCTACAATGGAAATTATTGCTACAATTGCGTTATATGTTGCGGTTATCTTGACAGTTTGGTCGATGTGGCAATATTTGACTTTAGCGAAAGAAAGTTTATTGCAGGAATAACGATTTATCCGATGGAAATAAAACCTAGTGTTTGTAGCACTAGGTTTTTTTGCTCCTAAATTAGCTTGATTTATGTTCCAGTAACAGCGTTGCACCTTTTGCGATCATTCTAAGTTGTAGAATAACGCGTTGTTTCAGTGCCTCTCGTTCTTGATTATTCATATCCAGAGCGTGCGAACCGGCGGTAAAAACAATAGTAACCATCCCTTCAGATTGTGCTTTGGCAATATCATCGGGAATATTCTTATCTTTATTCATAATATATTCCGCCAATTCAGCAACAAAATGATTAATTTCTCGTGAAGCTGCCGTTCTGAATTCTTGAGATGTGCCGGAACTTTCACGCAATAGAAGGCGAAAAACATTAGGACGGTTTCCAATAAATTCAAAAAAAGTTTCAACCGAAATAACAATAACGCTACCGCCATCTTCAATTCGCTTTCTAGCTTGACGCATAAGTTGTCGTAAAATTAATCCAGCTTCATCTACCATACTTAGTCCCAAGTCATCCATATCCTTAAAATGACGATAGAATGAAGTCGGCGCAATACCGGCTTCTCGACTAACTTCACGAAGACTTAAATTGGAAAAACTTTTTTCAGCACTGAGCTGATCAAACGCTGCATCAATTAAAGCACGTCTGGTTTTCTCTTTTTGTTTGGCTCTGATTCCGCTCATTTTTAAGCATCTTTAGTTGGTGTAACAAGTAATGGTTTAATATTGTTGCCGATTAACTCCGCAACTCGTTGATAACGAGCTTTTAATGGTGAACCAGGGCGATAAATTAAGCCAATGGTACGATAAGGTCTAGGATTGGTACAAGGAATATACTTAACGCCCTCGCGAGAACGTTCGTTTAAAATTGCCAATTCCGGCATAAAGGTAATACCGGCATTAGCGGCAACCATATTGCGTAATGTTTCTAAACTTGTTGCCTGATAGTGAGTATTCTCTTTTGCACCGGCGACAAAACAGTAACCTAATGCTTGATCGCGGAAGCAATGACCATCGTCCAACATTAGAATTTCATATTGTTTGAGTTTTTCAAGCGGAATTTCATCCTCTTTAGCGAGCGGATGTTTATCAGAAACCGCAATTAACATCGCCTCATCATAAATAGGAATTTCAATAAATGCGGAAGTATCTTTCACTAATGCGACAATTGCACAGTCAATTTGCCCTTTTTCAAGCTGTTCTAATAATTGATGTGTTTGCGCTTCATAAAGATAAACTTCCAATTCAGGGAAAGATTCACGCAACATAGGGATAATATAAGGTAATAAATAAGGCCCGATAGTCGGGATCATCCCCATATGGAGCGGACCTGTCATATCTTTACCTTGGTTACTTGCCATTTCCCTTAATAACTGAACCTCTTTTAGAACATTGCGTGCCTGATCAACCAATAATAATCCGGATTGAGTGAAAAGCACTTTGCGGCTGGTTCTTTCTAATAGAAGAATACCTAACTCATCTTCTAATTTTCTAATTTGACCACTTAATGTCGGTTGGCTGACATGACAAGCATCAGCCGCTTTACGAAAATGTTTATGATCAGAAAGTGCCACTAAATATTCGAGATCTCTAAGATTCATAATGACTCCTTTATAGGTAGTAACGATTAAAAAATAAATTTTAATTGAAACAAACTATAACACAATTATTGGCGAGTACAACCGCTTTGTGGATCGCTTAACCACTGTTTTATCAGATCTTCAGTAATGAGTTTATGTGACCAAAGACTGGTAATATCCGGTTGTGGAAATTGATTATGGTTATAGGCAATTAATTGTTTAAAATCAAAAGCGGCGTGTGGGTAATCATTAATCAATAAAAGGGCAAAATAGCCGTCTTCCGACCAGCAAATTTGTAATTTCCGTTCTATCTGTTTTTGTTCGACTGCGGCAACATTATAGATATGCAAACTATCGACAATCTTTTCTTTTTGTTGAATATCTATGGCATAGAAATAACCACTATCGCCATCATCTTCAAAAATAACAGCTAAATGTGGATGCTGTGTGGAGTGTGTGCCAATTTGTTTAGGTTGGCTAATTAATAATTTGTCTTCAAGAGTTAGATAAAACATAAGATTCTCAGCTAAGGTAGTGTTGATAAGTGTTGTTCAAGTATCGTAATACATTCGGTCAATATTGTTTGTTCTTGTTCAGTGAAACGTGCGAAATAAGGACTATCAATATCTAATACACCGATAATCTCCCCATTTTTATGTAAAGGCAGAACAATTTCAGAATTGCTGGCATTATCACAAGCAATATGACCATCAAATTGATGTACATCATCAATTCTTAATATCCTGTTTTGGGCAACGGCTTGACCGCAAACACCTTGACCGACAGCAATTCGATTGCAAGCAATTTTACCTTGAAAAGGGCCTAAAGTAAGAATATTTTGTGCATTTAACAAGTAAAACCCGACCCAATTAATATCAGCAAGTTGTTGATTTAATAGTGCAGAAGTATTGGCCAGCACACTGATTAAGTTATCATCATCAACAATTAAAGATTGTAAATTATGCGGTAGATGTTGCAAATCGTTATCGGAAAACGAAAACATAAATTCTCCTTATAATAAAAAGACGAAAGATAAAATGATCCGTCCTCGAAAAGTTGGACTACTATTTTAAGGACTGAAGTCTGTATCAAACAGGACTCAGTTCATTTAATGTTAATTGTATTCTGTCCTCATTGTAATAACGAACATATTTTTTGATAACAAATTCCAGTTCTTCAATGCTTTCGAAGGCTTTGCCATAAAAACATTCTACTTTTATCCGACTAAATAGCGTGATTTTTTCATCGCAGGTCGTCCTTTAGATTTGGGATGTAATCTTTCTATACCGGATTGTTGAACAATTACCAATCATTGTCTAATGACACCCGAATTAGCAATACTAAAATTTCTCTGTTTTGAATAGTTTGTATGACTTGATATTTAAAGTCTGGGGTATGGTACGTTTGGTATGCAGCACGGCTAAACCATTTATACTAGAATATTGAGCAATTCAATGTCTTAATGTTCGTTTAGGTACTGTAAATGTACGACAGGTGAAAGAAAGACTTTCGTGGGTGTTGAAAGTAGAAATCAACAGCTTGTTGTTTAAATGTTTGGTTGTATTTGGTCATAAAAAATCTGCACCTCTATGTTGGATAATAAGTCCAATTTTTGGGGTGCAGATCAAAAACTCTTTTAGCTGTTTGAAATGTTAATAATTAAATTACCAACCTTTTACAACAGAATCTTTGAATTCCGTCATTGCTTTTTTATAAACTTCTTCCGTATTGTATGCCTTAACGAAGTTTTGAACATCCGGATCAGCTTTATTATCTTCACGTGCAACAATGATATTGACGTATGGAGAATCTTTATCTTCTACAAATACAGCGTCTTTACTTGGATATAAACCGGCAGCACCAGCAAAGGTATTATTGATGATAGCAAGATCAACCTGACCTAAAGTTCGAGGGATAAGGTTGGCATCAAGTGTTTTGATGTTTAAATTTTTCGGATTATCAACGATATCCAATGTGGTTGGTGTTAATCCGGTACCCTCTTTAAGTTTTAATAAACCCTGTGCTTGTAGTAATAACAAGGCACGGCCGCCATTGGTAGGATCGTTAGGAATCGCTACAGTTGCACCGTCTTTTAATTCCTTAACATCTTTGATTTTTTTAGAATAAGCGGCAATAGGATAGACAAAAGTATTTCCTACGATAACTAAATCAGTCCAACCACGATCTTTCATTTGTGAGTCTAAGTATGGTTTATGTTGGAAAGCATTTGCATCAATAAGTTTATTTTCAAGAGCCGCATTTGGTGTTACGTAATCAGTAAATGGCACTAATTCCACGTCTAGACCATATTTATCTTTTGCGATTTGTTTTGCTGTTTCAGCAACACTCATTTCAGGGCCGACTTGAATGCCCACTTTGATTTTCCCATCTTTAGCGAAAGCTGAGGATGAAAATGCAATAGCTACAGATAATGCACTGATAGTTAAGATGTTTTTGATTTGCATAGAAATCTCCTTCAAGATATTTATTTATGATTAAAGTAACGAACAAGATGATCGCCAATAGTTTGGATAAGTTGCACCATAATGACAAGAATTATAATGGTTGCAACAAGAATCTCCGGCACATAAGTTTGGTAACCGTACTGAATGCCTACATAACCTAAGCCGCCACCGCCGACAGTACCCGCCATAGCAGAATAGTTCACTAAGGAAACCAGTGTTATTGTGAGAGAATTAATGATACTAGGTAATGCTTCAGGTAATAAGAATTTGGTAATAATTTGCAGATTATTTGCCCCCATCGCACGTGCTGCTTCGGTTAAGCCGGAAGGAATTTCCATCAAGGCACCCTCAACCAAACGAGCCATAAAAGGAATGGCAGAAATAGTTAAAGGTACAATAGCGGCGGTTGTCCCAATAAAAGTGCCTAAAATAAACATAGTAAATGGAATAATTGCTACAAGTAGAATGACAAATGGAATGGAACGACCAATATTGACAATAGCGCTTAAAGCAAGATTTAGACTTTTATTTTCTTTAATTTGTCCTGGACGAGTAATAAATAGGATAACTCCGAGTGGAATACCAAAAACAGCAGAGAAAAAACCAGAAGCAAACACCATATAGAGTGTTTCTAAAGTAGCATTACCAATTAAAGTCCACACCTGTGGCGTTAAAACATCAAACATAACCCAATACCTCAACACGAACATTATGCTCGATTAAATAAATTTTAGCTTGTGTAATTGCATCTTCTTCACCTTCCACTTCGGCAATAACAAATCCGAATTTGACACCGCCGGCATAATCAATTTGTGACGTTAAAATACTGAGATCGATACCGAATTTTTTTGATGCTAATGACAACAATGGAGCATCAACGGAACGACCAGTAAATTCAAATTTTATCAATGGATAGGATTCTGGTGAACGAGGTGAATCGCTAAGTTGTGCCAAATATTCATCCGGTAAATTAATGTGAAAAGTAGAGTGGATAAAATCTTGTGCCAATTGTGTTTTTGGATTAGAAAAAATTTCACTGACAGACCCTTGCTCCACCAATGATCCTTTATCAATAATGGCTACGTGATCACAAATTTTTTTCACAACGTCCATTTCGTGTGTGATTAATAGAATAGTGATGCCTAAATTACGATTGATCTCTTTAAGCAATTTTAAGATAGATTGTGTAGTAGCAGGATCCAATGCACTTGTTGCCTCATCACAAAGTAACACTTTCGGATCGTTTGCTAATGCGCGAGCAATTGCAACACGCTGCTTTTGACCGCCGGATAGATTACTCGGATACATTTCTTTTTTATCAGATAATCCGACCATATCCAGTAAACTGTTTACTTTACTATGAATTTGTTCTTTTGGTGTGCCGTTCAACTCCAAGGGCAATGCAATATTGCCGAATACAGTACGAGAGTTTAACAAATTGAAATGTTGGAAAATCATTCCGATTTGACGGCGAGCTAACACTAATTGGCTTGATGTTAGCTGCATAAGATTTTGTCCATCAACAAAGACATTTCCACTCGTTGGGCGTTCAAGTAGATTAACACAGCGAATCAGTGTACTTTTACCTGCGCCGGATGCACCGATAACGCCGACAATTTTACCTTTAGGAATGTCCAATGAAACATTGTCTAAAGCCGTCAGCTGTTTATCTCCAAGCTGAAAAATTTTATAGATATTTTCTAATTTGATCATTTTGTACTTAAATTAAGTTAATGAAGAAAATTAGCGTTATTCTAGACGTCTAGATAGCTATGTCAATAAAATTTTTATAAGATTTAGCTATTAGATAGTAAAATTTAGCACATACGGTTAAGCTAAAAAGAGTAATTTTATTAAAAAAAGATAAGTAAAATTAAAGGTAAATACGATGAAAAAAGCAATATTTTTAGATCGTGATGGCACTTTAAATATTGATTATGGCTATGTACACGACATTGATCATTTCCATTTTATTGAAGGAAGTATAGAAGCATTAAAGGAATTACAAGAGATGGGATATGCTTTAGTGATTGTTACCAATCAATCAGGAATTGCTAGAGGATATTTTACCGAAAAAGAGTTTAATCAATTAACAGAGTGGATGGATTGGTCACTAGAAGATAGAGGTGTGCATTTAGAAGGCATTTATTATTGTCCACATCATCCGAAGGGTATCGGTAAATACAAAAAAGAGTGCGATTGTCGTAAACCAAAAGCAGGCTTATTGTTGGATGCAATTGCAGATTTGGACATAGATCCTCAAAAATCTATTATGATCGGTGATAAGTTGGATGATGTTATTGCCGGTAAAAAAGCAAATGTGGGAACAACTATTTTAGTAAAAACGGGAAAAACAGTAACTGAAGAAATAGCAAGGCAGGCTGATTATCTAATTGATTCTATTGCTTATTTACCAGCATTACTAAAAGAGAAATCTCTAAATAAAGATTGAAAAATAGGCATTTGAAAAAAA
>NZ_JPXX01000009.1 GCF_000771875.1 Gallibacterium genomosp. 1
TTTGATAGATCAGCAACAATTTTGTCTACTATGCCGAAAAGAATCGTTAAGAATAGAAGAGCGAAAAAGAAAAAAGGGCTGAAAACAGCCCTTTTTTGATCTTGAATCGTGCAAAATCGTATTAACGTTTTGAGTATTGTGGACGACGACGTGCTTTGTGAAGACCCACTTTTTTACGTTCAACACGACGAGCATCACGGGTTACAAATCCTGCAGCACGTAATGCTGGGCGTAATGTTTCATCGTATTCAATTAACGCACGAGTAATACCGTGACGAATTGCACCTGCTTGACCAGAAATACCGCCACCTTTAACAGTGATATAAAGATCAAATTTATCTGCCATATCAACTAATTCTAATGGTTGGCGAACAATCATACGTGATGTTTCACGACCAAAATAAACATCAATTTCACGTTGATTAATAGTAATTTTACCTGTGCCCGGTCTTAAAAATACACGAGCTGAAGAGCTTTTGCGGCGGCCTGTGCCGTAGTTTTGATCTGCCATAGTCTAAACCTCGTGATTAAATATCTAAAACTTGTGGTTGCTGTGCAGCGTGATTATGTTCGCTACCTGCATACACTTTCAATTTACGGTACATATCGCGACCTAAAGGACCTTTAGGTAACATACCTTTAACTGCGATTTCAATCACGCGTTCAGGACGACGAGCAATCATTTCAGCAAAAGTCGCTTGTTTAATACCACCAACATAGCCAGTGTGCCAGTAGTAAAGTTTATCAGTTTTTTTACGACCGGTTACGGCTACTTTTTCTGCATTGATAACGATGATGTAATCACCTGTATCAACGTGTGGAGTATATTCAGCTTTGTGTTTACCACGCAAGCGACGTGCGATTTCTGTAGCTAAACGACCTAAAGTTTTACCTGTCGCATCAACTACATACCAGTCGCGTTTTACTGTTTCTGGTTTTGCTACAAAAGTTTTCATTAATTTCATTACCAAAATAATAATTTAACACCCTGTGCCCAAGAATTTGAACACACCTTTTCGCTTGTCCTCATACCCCTTCGAGTAGATTTTAAGCATAAAAAAATTACACGGCGGGAAAACCAATGTAATTAACAGGGTCGCAAAATTATACAGTAAGCAAAATTAAAAAACTATTTAAATTTTATTTTTTATGGTTTATTTTCGAATTTTCCGCATAATGAAAGCTGACGTGTTAAAGTAATCATCTCTTTGCCATATAAAAAGGAGTAATAAATAGATGAGTGTTAAAATTTTGCACAATCCGCGTTGTTCGAAAAGTAGAGCAACATTGCAATTATTAGAAGAAAAGCAAGTGAAGCCTGACATAGAGCTTTATTTGCAGCATCATTTTTCATTGCAGGAGCTTGAAGATTTGATGCGTAAATTAGCGATTGATGATCCGAGAAAAATGATGCGTACAAAAGATGAACTGTATAAATCATTAGGTTTGGATCAGCTTGATCCAAATGTGGAAGCGCAACGGCAACAATTATTACAGGCAATTGTGGAACATTCCGCTTTGTTGGAACGTCCGATTGTCATAAATGGTAATCAGGCACGCATCGGTCGTCCACCGGAACAAGTGTTGGAAATTTTATAGTCAACTCGTTAATTTTTTGTCATAATAGCCGCCGCTTTAATCAGCGGCGTTTTTATAATTTTATTATGGAGATATATGATGAATATGAAATATCAGCACCAACGAGGTGACATTCAAGAGAGTGCGATGAAAGCACTGGTGACGGATAAACTGTTCAGAGCTCGAGTTGAGCGTAACCGTAAAGGCAAAGGCAGTTATCAACGTAAGGCGAAACACGTTAAACGCAATTATGAAAATGCAACGATAAACATTTTATTTTAAAGTCTTTATCGCTGCATTTTTGTTTTGTCTTCCCCTCTTATTTCTTAAAAAAATTTCCATTTTTATAAAAAGAAGCTTTTCTTATACCGATAATGTGAGTATTCTTAGTCGTCCGGCATTTTGTCGGACAAATGAAATATAACAAGTTATGTTTATTTTAAGGTTATACAATATGAAAAAACTTCTTTTAGCTTCTATGCTGATGTCCGGAATGGCATTTGCAGCACCTGTTACTCAAGTTAATCCAAATACAACCACTCACACCTATGAATTTACTAATAGTTACGATCTTGTTGTGCCTAAAGGTGCTCAGGGCGAAACAAATTTGTGGGTTCCATTGCCTTTCGATAGTGATTATCAGACTTTAAAATCCGTTGAATTTGAAGGTAATTATCGTAATGCCTATGTGACGGAAAATAACCAATACGGCGCAAAAACATTGTTTGCAAATTGGGATGAAAAAGCGGATAAACGTCTGCTTAAAGTGAAAATGGTGATCGAAACTAAAGATCGTGAACCGATGGTTACCGGTGCATTGAAAGATTATAAAGTTCCGGAAAAGATTGAATATTCAGTGGATGTTCAACCCTATTTAAAAGCAACATCTCATATCAAAATTGATGGTATTGTTAAAGAATATGCCGATAAAATCGTTGGCAATGAAAAAAATCCATTGAAAAAAGCAGAATTGATCCACGAATGGATCGTTAACAATATGGAACGTGATAATTCTGTTTTAGGCTGTGGTGACGGTGATGTTGAAAAAATCCTAACAACAGGCGTATTAAAAGGTAAATGTACTGATATTAATTCAGTATTTGTTGCGTTGGCTAGAGCTTCCGGTATTCCGGCACGAGAAATTTTCGGTATTCGTTTAGGCGATGCACCGAAAATGTCAAAATATTCTAAAAAAGCTTTTGGCAGTGCTAAAGACGGTGTTGCGAATGAAAATGGCGGTCAACATTGCCGAGCTGAATTTTATTTAGCCGGTTACGGCTGGGTGCCGGTCGATTCTGCTGATGTGGCGAAAATGCGCCTAACTGAGAAAAAATCAGTGCAGGATGCGGATACTCAAGCGGTAGCGAAATATTTATTCGGTAACTGGGAAGCAAACTGGGTTGGCTTTAATCACGCGCGTGATTTTGATCTCTATCCGGCACCTGAATTGAAACCAATTAATAACTTTGGTTATCCGTATGCTGAAGTAGGCGGAGATCCGCTTAACTCTTTTGATGCTAAAGAGTTCGGTTATGAATTTATCTCAAAAGAAATTAAATAATCGTTTCTTTGCAAGTTGTGTCACTGCTGTGATCGCAGCAGTGACTTCAACATTATGCTGCATTGCGCCGTTGATTTATTTAGTTTTCGGTGTTTCTTCCACGTGGCTAATTGAACTCAATCAATATGATTATTTGCGTATTCCGATGCTGATTATTTCATTGGCAGCATTCGGTTACGGTTTTTGGTTACTGATGTTTTCTAAAAAAATTATCTGTACCAAATATTTATCGCGTAAATGGCTAATGATTTTATATTGGTTAGTGTTTGTCATTATTTTATTTTTTCTTACTTATCCGACTGTCTTACCGTGGATTTTAGAAAGGATGGCTTAAAGATGAAAAAATTTTTTGCAGTATTGTTATTTTTAATCTCGTTATGTGGTTACAGTTATGCAGACGAACAGTCGGTAACAAATAATCAAAGAGAGCTGACGATGCAGGTTGATGAGATGAATTGTCAGTTGTGTGTTTATTTGGTGAATAAGGAGTTGCGTTCAATTGAAGGCGTTTTGAAGACCAAAGCGGATATGAATGCACATACAGTAAAAGTGATCACAACCGATAAGGTCAGCAATGAGCAGTTGATTAAAGCAATGGAAAAATTGCACTATCACGCAAAAGTGCTGTAACAAATGTTGTAATTGTTGAGAAAATGGGCTTTTTGCCCATTTTTTGCTTAAGAAACAGGGAGTTTTAATTCCCTAAATTGCATTGACATTCCATCAATCATCAATAATCTGCCACATAAAATATCGCCGATATTGAGCAGCACCTTAATTGCTTCTAACGCCTGAATAGAACCGACAATGCCGACAATCGGCGATAAGACGCCGGCTTCGACACAGCTTAAAACATTCTCGCCGAATAATTGACTTAAATTACGATAGCTCGGTGTGCCGGGTTGATAAGTAAAAACAGTAATTTGCCCTTCCATTCTGATTGCCGCACCGGAAACAAGCGGTTTATGTAATTGTTGGCAAATCAGATCAAGCTGATTGCGGCTTTCGACATTATCAGTACAATCCAACACGACATCAACAGTCGCAATTAATTGTTCCAACTGTTGCGAAGTCATTTTCTGATTAATCGCATTAATTTTAATAAGCGGATTAATTTGGGAAAGTGCCATTTTAGCCGATTCGACTTTCGGCATATCAATACGCTGATCGGTATGCAAAACCTGACGTTGTAAATTGGATAGCGACACTTTATCGAAATCCAGCAGTGTTAATTCGCCGACGCCGGCGGCAGCAAGATATTGTGCTGCAGCGCAGCCCAAACCGCCCAGTCCGACAATCAACATTTTACCTGCTTTTAATTTTTCCTGACCATCAAAGTCAATTGCTTTCATCACAATCTGTCGGTTATAACGCAACATTTCGTGATCAGTTAATTCAATTTTCATTTTGTCTGTCAATTTATGAGAAAGTTAAATGGTTCGATCATGACGGTTTCGCCGGCGGCAACATTACCGCGTTCCTGTTCCAAGACGATAAAGCAGTTGCTTTGGACAAACGAACTGAACATATGCGAACCTTGGAAACGAACCGGTGAAACTTCAATTTGACCTTGTTCGTTAACTTGATAGAAACCGCGTTGAAAATCTAAACGACCGACACCTTTTTTCAATGGTTGTGCCGCAATGGCTGGTAATTTTTGTGGTGCTTGCCATTGGCTAAACCCGCTTAATTTGGCAATTGCCGGTTGCACTAATTGATAAAAGGTGACAAACGCTGAAACCGGATTGCCCGGCAAACCACAGAACCAAGCATTTTCCAGTTTGCCGAAAGCAAAAGGTTTACCCGGTTTAATCGCCAATTTCCAGAAATTAATATTCCCCAAGCGTTCAAGTACATTTTTAGTAAAATCGGCTTCACCGACAGAAACACCGCCGCTGGTAATAACCAAATCTGCCTGTTGTTGCGCATCGCGGAATGCTTGCTCAAATTGCTGTTCATTGTCTGGTAAAATACCGAAATCCAGTATTTCACAATTTAAACGTTGCAACATTAATTTAACTGCAAAACGGTTGGTATCATAAATTTGCCCGTCTTGTAATGGTTGACCGACTGGAACTAATTCATCACCAGTGGAAATAATAGCCACTTTGATTCGGGGAAAAACCTTTATCTTTTCAACACCTAATGAAGCGAGTAGTGGCAAGGATACTGATGTTAATTTTGCACCTTGAGATAGAACCTCTTCACCCTGTTTGACATCATCACCAATACGGCGAATATTCTCACCCAATTTAGGAAGTTGTAGGAAAGTAACGCTACCGTCAGCATTGACGATAGCTTTTTCTTGCATTATCACCGCATCGGTTCCTTCAGGGATCATTGCACCAGTCATAATTCTTACTGTGCTGCCTTCCACCCATTCTCCATTAAAAGGTTGTCCCGCAAAAGCTTTACCGGCAACCGTTAGTGCCATTGATTTTTCCAAATCAGCTATTCTAACAGCGTAACCGTCCATTGCAGAATTATCGAAAGCCGGCACATTGATTGGTGAAATAACGGCTTCGGCACAAATACGTTGATCTGCCTGATCAAGAGAAATAGTTTCACAGTGTGTTTTATTTGGAGCTGGAAGTTGTTGTAAAAGTGAGTCTAATGCTTGTTCAAAGGTTAATAATTCAGCCATAAATTTATCCTTATAAATAGTGATAGTGCATTGTAGCGTAACTTAGTTTGTTTGTTTAGGTTAAGTTGATAAGCCTTTATGGGTATAATTTGTGGTAAATTATCAATTTGTAAATAGATTCCATTTCTCTATTGCAATCGTTTATTGTTGCGGGATGATGTAGCTTCAATTTAATTTAGGAGGCGTTATGTATTTAGAGAGTATTCCAATTGGAACAATTTTTTTCATTATTTTAGTGATTGTTGTTTTGGTTTCAGCGGTAAAGACCGTGCCACAAGGGTATCATTGGACTATTGAACGATTCGGACGTTATACCAGAACATTAACGCCGGGATTGAATATTATTGTTCCGTTTATTGATCGTATTGGTCGTAAAATTAATATGATGGAACAGGTGTTGGATATTCCGTCACAAGAGGTCATTTCCAAAGATAATGCAAATGTATCAATTGATGCAGTCTGTTTTGTGCAGGTGATTGATGCTCGTAATGCTGCTTATGAAGTTAATCATTTGGAACAGGCAATAATTAATTTAACTTTGACTAATATTCGTACTGTGCTGGGATCAATGGAGTTGGATGAAATGTTATCGCAGCGTGATGCAATAAATAGTCGATTATTGGCAATTGTGGATGAAGCAACCAATCCTTGGGGTGTGAAAGTAACAAGAATTGAAATTAGGGATGTGCGTCCACCAAAAGAGTTGATTAATTCAATGAATGCGCAAATGAAAGCGGAGCGTAATAAGCGAGCTGAAATTCTTGAAGCTGAAGGAGTGCGTCAAGCTGCAATTCTTCGGGCGGAAGGTGAAAAACAGGCACAGATCTTGCAATCTGAAGCAGAAAAACAGTCCAGAATTTTGCAAGCAGAGGGGGAACGGCAGGAAGCTTTTTTACGTGCCGAAGCACGTGAACGTGAAGCGGAAGCAGAGGCAAAAGCAACACAAATGGTGTCTGAGGCTATTGCAGCCGGTAATATTCAAGCGGTTAATTATTTTGTTGCCCAGAAATATACGGAAGCTTTACAACAAATTGGACAAGCGGAGAATAGCAAAGTGGTATTGATGCCGTTGGAAGCGAGCAATTTAATGGGATCAATTGCTGGTATCAATGAATTGTTAAAACAATCGGGAACACAAAAATGATGGAATGGTTAGCGCAATGGGGAGCAATTCATTGGTTGGTACTCGGGTTTGTGCTTTTAATTTTGGAAATTGTTGTCCCTGGAATTTTCTTTTTATGGTGGGGAATCGCGGCATTAGTGTTGGCAATATTGAGTTATTTTTTTCTGCTTTCATTAGTGATTGGGGGAATATTGTTTGCGGCGATAGCAGTGCTTGCTAGTTTGTGTTGGTGGAAAATTCAGAGTAAACGTAATCAGCAGGATATTGCTGCCGAAATGTTGAATCAACGAGGTTTGGCAATGTTGGGGCAACAAGGTGTAATTACCGAAGTTTTTACAGATCATATTGCTCGTGCCAAGTTTGGTGACGGTAGTTGGCGTGTTGAAGGTAATCAATTACATCAAGGTGATGTTGTAGAAGTAGTATCAATAAAGGGGATTACTTTGGTTGTGAAAGTAATAAAAAATTAAGTAAAAAAACGGCGATAGAAATATCGCCGCTAAATTTTTAAAGAGGAAAAAAATTATAAACTTTCAGTGAAAGTACGGGTAATTACATCGCGTTGTTGTTCCGGAGTTAATGAATTAAAACGCACAGCATAACCAGAAACACGGATAGTTAATTGTGGATATTTTTCTGGATGTTTTACTGCATCTTCCAAAGTTTCGCGACGTAAAACGTTAACGTTTAAATGTTGACCACCTTCCACTTTTACAGTTGGCGCAACATCAACTGGCAATTCACGATATTCAATTTTTCCTAAATCATTGATTGCAACGATTTGGTCTTCAACGTAATCGCCTTTTGCACATAGACAGCGTGCTTCACCTTTCTCATTATCTAATAACCAGAAAGAGTTAATTAAATTGTCATTTGCAGCTTGTGTAATTTGAATACCTTTAATCATAATAGCCTCCAAAAGCCTAGGTTTAAAATTAATGAATTGAGTGAATTTTATCAAAATATTTTATATTTTCAAATTAAATTGCAATAAATCATTTTATTGATTAATAAAAAGTTTTTGTCTGATTTTAAATTTGATTTTAATCAACAATTGTTTAACTTGAAGTCTGTATTAAATATTTGTTTTTACCTTTTAATAATGAAGTTGTAACAATTTGTGATGTATTTTTTATTGGCGATTTTGTTATAAGATTTTTATAATTGCCTTTTCAAATGCGATAAGTGATAAAAAGGATAACGAGATGAGAACGTGGAAAGATATGATAGGCAGCGAAAAAGCGCAACCTTATTTCCAACATATTTTGCAACAGGTTCAGCAACAAAGAGATTCAGGGAAAATAATTTATCCACCAAAAACAGATGTATTTAATGCATTTCGTTACACTGAGTTTGATCAGGTAAAAGTGGTGATTTTAGGGCAAGATCCTTATCACGGTCCTAATCAAGCTCACGGTTTAGCTTTTTCAGTACGTCCAAATGTGCAGATACCGCCTTCATTGCAGAATATTTATAAAGAGTTATCGCAAGATATTACTGGATTCCACATTCCAAACCACGGGTATTTGGTTACTTGGGCACAACAAGGCGTGTTGTTATTAAATACTGTATTAACCGTGGAACAGGGAAAGGCACATTCACACGCTAATTTTGGTTGGGAAACGTTCACAGATCACGTTATTGCTACTTTAAACCAGCATACGCAAGGATTGGTTTTTTTATTATGGGGGAGTCACGCTCAGAAAAAAGGGCAATTTATTGATCGACAAAAACATTGCGTTTTGACGGCTCCACATCCATCGCCACTTTCTGCTCATCGAGGTTTCTTAGGTTGTCACCACTTTTCAAGTAGCAACCAGTATTTAATACAACAGGGTAAAACACCGATTGATTGGTCATTACCCAATTTATAATTAAAAGGAAAAATATGTTAGCTATTATTTCACCTGCAAAAACATTGGATTTTTCAACACCGAGTCCGATTTCAAGTTATACACAACCAGATTTAACACAATATAGTCAGCAATTAATTGAAATTTGTCGCCGATTAACACCGGCAGAAATTGCTTCATTAATGAAAATTAGCGATAAACTGGCAGGATTAAATGCTGCTCGTTTTGCTGAGTGGGTGCTACAACATCATACGGAAAATAGTAAAGCAGCAATTTATGCTTTCAAAGGTGATGTTTATACTGGATTAGAGGCGGAAACATTATCAGCAGAGGATATTCAGTTTGCACAATCACATTTAAGAATGTTGTCCGGATTGTATGGATTATTAAAGCCGTTGGATTTAATGCAACCTTATCGTTTAGAAATGGGAACAAAGTTGAAAAATGAAAGAGGAAATGATCTGTATCATTTTTGGGGAAATGTGATCACCGATCAGTTACGGCAAGCATTGGATCAGCAAGGTGATAATATATTAGTGAATTTGGCATCTGATGAATATTTTAAAGTGGTCAATACACAGCGTTTACAGGCAACAATTATAAAGCCTATTTTTATGGATCGTAAAAACGGAACTTATAAAGTGATTAGTTTTTATGCTAAGAAAGCTAGAGGATTAATGAGTCGCTATCTGTTACAACAACGATTAACCGAAATTGAACAGTTAAAAACATTTGATTTAGGCGGATATTGGTTTGATGAAAATCTATCTACAACAACGGAATTAATCTTTAAACGGGAGTTAAATGATGATTAAACGGAGCTATTGGTTGGGTTTATTGCTTTTATCTGGCTGTGTTAGTCAACCGATGATGCAACAGAAAGTGACTGTACCGAATAAAATTGAGTTTGAACAACAGTACTATCAATTGAGTAAAACTGATGATCTTGGTTCAGTGGTGAAATATACCTATGAATTAATAAATAAAGATCAACAGAAACATTTAGAAATTTTTCAAGATTTGCAACAGAATTTTGTGAAAACGGATGCGAAATATCAGCAACGTATTCAATTACGCGAAAGAATGTTCCGTAACACAGGTGTTGATGTTTATAACAATAAATTAGAACAAGGAAAATTATATAGCTATGTGGTTTATCCGCCAGATGAGCAGTTTATTGATTATCAAGTGGATGTCGCAAAAGGTGAAAATTTGGCGAAATGTGGTTTTGTTCAATTTCAATATACGCAACAGTTTGCCCCAATTAAGAGTAGCCAAACGGCTATTTTGAAAAATTTGCAACAACAAGTGGCGGAACCAATGATGCAAAAATTAGCAAATTTTGCATTCCCTTGGAGTTGTGATGAAAGATAGATATTCGATTTATGTAAAAAGAGCAGCGTGTTTAGCGATTTTTACTGCCTTTTTTTTGGTATCAATTAAAGCTATTGCTTGGTGGAAAACCGGTTCAGTCAGTATTTTAGCGGCAATTACGGATTCACTTTTGGATCTGTTAGCTTCTTTTACGAATATGTTGATTCTTCGCTTTGCATTAATGCCGGCGGATGATAATCACTCATTCGGTCACGGTAAAGCAGAATCACTGGCGTCATTGGCGCAGGGGATGTTTATTTGCGGATCGGTCGTCTTTTTATTTTTGCAAGGCATTCAACGTCTTCATTCGCCTGAAATTACTGATCATAATATTTGGGGGATCGCAGTTACCATTGTTTCAGTGATAATGACTGCTATTTTGGTGAGTTTTCAAAAATATACAATAAAACGTACTGATAGTCCGGCGATTAAGGCGGATAGTTTGCACTATCAGACCGATTTATTTATGAATTTAGGTATTTTGATTGCGTTGGTGATCAGTTATTACGGTTTTGTAATGGCAGATGCGATTTGTGCCTTAATTATCGCTGTTTATATTTTAATTAATGCATTAAAAATGGTATCGGAATCAGTGCAAATGTTATTGGATGTTGCTTTGCCGGAAGAGGAGATCTCAGAGATTAAAAAAATTGCGAAACGAAATCCGAAAGTACTGGGGGTTCACGATATAAAAACACGCCGTGCTGGGGCAGTGCGTTTTATTCAGTTGCATTTAGAGTTGGAGGATAATCTCCCTTTGATGATAGCTCACGCTATTACCGAAGAATTGGAACAGGAATTGCGACAGGCTTTCCCAAATTCCGACATAATGATTCATCAAGAGCCAACTACAGTGGTAAAACAAGAAATGGCTCAAACGACAACATAATGACGAATTAGATCAAAAATTACCACACTAATCGAAAATTTTGCTAGAGCGAGCTTGGTGAATGGTGTAATCTTAGCGCGGTTTTTGATTTATTTTTTTCGATAAAATATTTCCTAATGAGGACAACATATGATTAAGAAAATTGCCGTATTAACAAGTGGTGGCGATGCGCCTGGAATGAATGCCGCAATTCGTGGCGTAGTTCGTGCGACTCTATACGAAGGATTGGAAGTTTATGGGGTTTATGACGGATACCAAGGATTATATTTTAATAAAATTAAAAAATTGGAACGTTTTAGTGTTTCTGATGTGATTAATCGTGGCGGTACATTCTTGGGTTCAGCACGTTTCCCAGAATTTAAAGATCCTTCAGTACGTGCAAAATGTGTTGAAAATTTGCGTTTTCACGGTATTGATGCTCTTGTTGTTATTGGTGGTGACGGTTCCTATATGGGGGCAAAATTATTAACTGAGGAACACGATTTTCCTTGTATCGGCTTGCCTGGCACAATTGATAATGATGTCGCCGGTACTGATTATACTATCGGTTATCAAACAGCATTAGAAACTGCATTGGATGCGATTGACCGTTTACGTGATACTTCAAGTTCTCACCAACGTATCTCTATCGTGGAAATTATGGGGCGACATTGTGGTGATTTAACTTTGGCAGCAGCGATTGCCGGAGGTTGTGAATTTATCGTGATTCCGGAACGCCCTTTTGAACGTGAAGCATTAATTCGTAAAGTAGAATATGGTATTGAAAAGGGTAAACGCCACGCCATTATTGCGATTACTGAACATATGTGTGACGTTAACGAGTTAGCGAAAGAGATCGAAGAACGTGTCCATCACGAAACTCGTGCGACAGTATTGGGACATATTCAACGTGGTGGGGCGCCTTGTGCCTTTGACCGTATTTTGGCTTCCAGAATGGGGGTTTATGCGGTTGAATTATTATTGCAAGGTGAAAAAGGTCGTTGTGTTGGTATTCAAAATGAACAACTCGTTCATCATGATATTATTGATGCTATTCAAAATATGAAGCGTAGTTTTAAAGAAGATTGGTTCAATACATCAAGAAAACTTTATTAAGTTACCAGCATTCAAGAAAAACGCATATTGACAACAATATGCGTTTTTTGTTCTATGCCGTCTAACTATTTAGAAGTTTTTGATGGATTGGCAAGATAATTTCTACACGCAGACCGTGTGTGTATTGTTGTGCTGCTTTAAGTTTAATCGTGCCACCATAATACTGTACTAAAGTTGATGCAATTGCTAACCCCAATCCGGTACCTTGCTGTTGAGTTCCTAAAATGCGGTAAAATGGTTTTAAAACCTTTTCTCGCTCCTCTTCTACAATCCCGTTGCCATTATCTTCTACAATGATTTTCACTTTATCGTCTTGTAGTTGTTCAACTGATAAATCAACAAAACTTTCTTCCGGAGCATAAACAATCGCATTTTCGAGTAGAATTTTAATAATGGTGAAGAGATCCGTTTCACCGATACAAATTTCAGCATCCTGTTCACTGATCACGCCAATATCAATCTGCTTTTGTTCTGCCAATGGTAGCAAGGTTTCAATAACCTGTTTAAAGGTAGCTTTTGCCGAAATTGGTTTAATATCTGGTTGTTGAGTTTGATGTGCCTGACTACGAGCAAAAGATAGCAGTTGATCCAATAAATGGCGATTACGCTGAATTGCTTGAATAAGCTGTTCAATTTGCTGTTTAGTTTCTATCGGAACAGCGTGAGTTGCTAAACGTTCTGCCTGTAAAGAGAGAACCGTCATTGGAGAACGTAATTCGTGGGCGGCATTGGCAATAAACTGTTGTTGTTCTTTTACCGACTTATCTACTTGTTTCAATAAATGGTTAATGGCTGTAATAAAGCTATGTACTTCATAAGGTGTTTTTGCTAAAGGAATAATGCTGAGATCATTTTTTTGCCGTTGTTGAATAGCTACTGAAAGTTTACGCAGTGGAATAAAAGTGAAATTAATCACTAGAATTGATAGTAGAATGACAATTGGCATAAAAATTAAGAATGGCAAAATAGTTTGCCAAGTGGCATCAATCGCTTTTTTTGTTCTGAATTCGGTTTCTTGCATTACTGCAATTTTTTGCATCCTATTTTGTGTTTTTATTTGTCGTACGAAAACACGAAATTCTTTTTTATGAATTTTGACGGTATGAAATCCTTCTCTCATTTGATAGAGAAATGGAATGAAATATTTATTATTAGGTGAAGTAAAAATGCTTTGTACATAAATTTGGTTGTCATCATCGTTTAATGGTAAAGGCATTTGTTCGGAAAAATTGTTACGAAGTGAAGTAAAACGTGCTGTCTGAATTAATAAGTCATCCTGTAACTGATAAGCGGCATAAAACGCATTATAAGCAGTAGAAACTGCCGTAACGGTGGCGGTGAAAAAAGTAACGATTACAAGTGTTAATGTTAATTTTGCTTGAATGGAATAACGCCAGCGTAATAATCTTTTAGTTATTTTGGAATAGTCCAACCGACACCTCGAATATTTTTAATTGCTTCTTTTCCTAATTTTTTACGCAGTGCGTGAATCAAAAAATCAATAGCATTACTTTCAACTTCTTCGCCCCAACCATAAATCTTATCTTCAAGATCGCTACGCGAATAGATAACGCCTGGATGTTGTAATAATGTTTGCAAAATAGCAAATTCTTTATTTGTGAGCTGCTGCGTTTCTTGAGTAGTGAGGTTTTGCACTTGATAAGTTTTTAAATTCAATAAAAGATTGCCGTATCGAATCTCTGCAGTATGATGACCGCTCTGTTTACGCAGCGCAACACGAATGCGAGCCAAAAGCTCAGCCATATCAAACGGTTTAATGATGTAATCATCGGCTCCACCATCCAAACCCTGTAAACGGCTTGGTAGATCATCTCGTGCGGTAAGAATAATAATCGGAAAACCAAACTGTTGTTGGCGTAACTGAGCTAAAACTTCCAATCCATCTTTTTTAGGTAGCCCTAAGTCTAATAAAACCAAATCATAAGGCTGTGATTTTACTGCACTTAATGCCAGTTCTCCATTTTCCACCCAATCGACTGCGTAACTTGCGTCTTTCAAGTTATCGGATAATACATTTGCGATCATTGGATCATCTTCAACCAGTAGAATTCTCATATTATAAAGTTGATCTAAAAATAAATGAGTGAAATTCTATCATAAAATAGAAACGTAATTTATGTAGATTGATCAATGACTTTTTATTTGTTTCTAATGTCTATTGCCGGATCTAACTTAGTTTTAGGTAAACGTTCTTTTAATCCATAATCATCGTTGTCATTTTTACAGTCGAATAGATTAAATTGTGTTGAAACCTGTTGATTTTGAATATTCATCCAATTTGCAATTGCTTCAGTGAAATTCAAGCCAGATTTGAAACTAGTGCATTTTTGATGCTGTTGGCTGTCAGAAGAGGTCATAAATAGTGGAACATCGTGATGTAACGGACTGCCAGCATTGTTGAAAAATAGTACTTCGTTATCAATAGTTTTATGTGCCAATCCGTGATCAGCAAAGTAGATCATTGAAAATGATTGTTGGTGTAGCTGATATTGTTGTTGTAATGCTTGATAGATTTGTTGTAGTACTTGATCGGTTTTTCTAATAGATGAAACATAACAGCTAAGGTATTGATATTTCTTATCTTTTACTGGAGAAATATTTTGATAATCCTTAATACGATCACACGCTTTAGGGTGTGATCCATAAAGATGAACTACAATAAATTTTGTTTGATTGCTAGGTTGTGCAAGAATATTTTTTAATGGCGCAATCAATTGAAAATCACTGGAGTCATTACTAATAGAATCATTTTTAGCGATAAAGTAATGTTCATCATTTAAATCGGCAATGGCGGTGATCGGTGTATCAAATTGACCCAAAAAACCTTGATTGGATAGCCAGTAAGTTTTTATGCCAGCAGATTTAATTAAATCAATTAAATTTAATGAATAATCAGGCGCCCAATTTTGTTTATCAGGTTTTGTTAGCATAAGGCGTAAAGAGGCGATAGTGTTGCTTCCGGCTGATTCTAAACCATCAACGATAATACCGTTGACGTTTTCCATAAAGGGGGTATTTTCAATAGGATAACCATAAGCGTGCATATAATCACGACGCACACTTTCACCGATGACCAACACATAATTTTTATATTCTCCGTTAAACTGAGAAGCTCCCCAACGACTTTCCAGTTGAAATTGGTTTAAACGAATCAGTTCGTCTTTAACTTGAGTTGCAGCAGCGAAAAATTGATGAAAAAAGGAAAACGGGGATTGATTAACTAAGGCGAAAAAGAGAATGAAACAGAGCAACGTTTTATTTTTATAGAATTTTAGTTGGAAACGTTGGCTTAAATAGCGGAATAAAAGCAGTAACGGCACAATAGCGATTGCCATTAAATAATATTGTAACGGAATTTGTTGTAAAAATTCGCTACCTTCGGCTAGATTCGTCGCTAAAACAGAAGCTAAATATTGATAATTCGGCGCTCCGAACATCATTCCTACTGGCGCATATAATGTATAAGCAATGGCAATAGGAAGAATAACGAAATAAAATGCTTTACGGGAAGCGTTAAAAATAAGAATGAGTGCGGAAAGCAGCAAAACATCCTGAATTTCAATCTGTTTACCGCTACCGTTGAGCATAAACAGTGATGAAAAATAGAGAGAAACTAAGGCAATGATGGCAATAAAAAACTGTTTCAAATTAAGATTTTTGAAGAGATTGAAAAATTTTTTCATCAAAATGTCCTTAGTGGTGAAAAAAACAGCGTTAGACGGTGAAAAGAAAATGTGCATCAACAGTGAATCAACAGTGAATTGATGCACAAAATAATCCATAAATAATGAAATTATTAGTTCTGTTTCGCCATTTCAAATTCAATCAACATCATCAAAATATGGATAACTTTGATATGAATTTCTTGAATACGATCAGCATAACCGAAATGAGGGACACGAATTTCAACATCTGCTAGACCTGCCATTTTCCCACCATCTTTGCCGGTTAATGCGATTACTTTCATTCCTTTTGCTTTTGCAGCTTCGATTGCATTCAAAACATTTTTTGAGTTGCCGGAAGTTGACAATCCGAACAAAACATCACCTTTTTGACCGACTGCCTCTATATAACGCGAAAAGACATAATCGTAACCGAAATCATTACTTACACAGCTTAAATGGCTAACATCTGAAATGGCAATGGCGGGATAACCAGGGCGATTTTCACGATAACGTCCGGTCAACTCTTCGGCAAAATGCATCGCATCGCAATGCGAACCGCCATTACCGCAACTTAAAACTTTTCCGCCCTGTTTAAAACTGTCGGCAATAATGAGTGCCGCCTGTTGAATTAGCTCAATATTTTTATCATCGGATAAAAATTTGTCTAAAACATCTGCCGCCTGTGTCAGTTCGGCTTTGATTTGTGTTAAATACATCAGCAACTCCAAGAAATTTTATTTATTTACGAGAAAGAGGTGGAACAAAAGTAATTCCCATATCCCAAGGTTGTTCAATCCAAGTATTTTGTGGAATATCAACAACATAATCATCAACTAAAGGCGCACCTGCAGGTTTTGCAAATACGGTTACAAATTTTGCTTTTGGATACATCTCACGAATAGCACGTGCAGTGTTACCTGTGTCAACCAAATCATCGACTACGATAAAGCCTTCGCCGTCACCTTCTGCGCGATGCAACACTTTTAATTCATTCTGTTGATCGTGGTCATAACTTGCGATACAAACGGTTTCAACTAAACGAATACCTAATTCGCGTGCAATAACCGCTGCTGGGAATAACCCACCACGACTAACCGCAATAATTCCTTTCCATTGTGAAGCCGGAAGGAGGCGTTCGGATAATTTGCGGGCGTGCATTTGAAACATATCCCAAGTAACAACATATTTTTCGCTCATAATAAATGTACCTTTGTGTTTGAAGTTATAAAAAATTGCGTAAGGATAACGCGAAATTGCTTTCTATGCTATCATTTAACGCAATTTCTTTTTGTTTTCTGCAAAAGTAACTATTTCAAAGGAAAAATTATGTCTTCAATTACAGAATTATCACCAAAATTAGTATGGCAATGGTTTGATAAAATTTGTTCAATCCCTCATCCTTCTCACCACGAACAGGCACTTGCCGATTTTATTATTCAATGGGCAAAACAGAAACAGTTATGGGTTGAACAGGATTCAGTAGGGAATATCTTGATTCGTAAAGCGGCAACGGTGGGAATGGAAAATCATCAGCCAGTGGCATTGCAGGCTCATTTGGATATGGTGCCACAAGCGAATAAAAATACTGAACATAATTTTTTAACTGATCCAATAGAGCCTTATGTTGATGGTGAATGGGTAAAAGCCAAAGGTACAACATTAGGTGCAGATAATGGTATTGGTATGGCCTCCTGTTTAGCGGTGTTGGATAGTAATGATGTCGCACATCCGCCGTTAGAGGTTTTATTGACTGCTAGTGAGGAAACTGGAATGGTCGGTGCATTGGGATTGCAACCGAATTGGTTGCAAAGTGAGGTGATGATTAATACTGATACCGAAGATGAAGGTGAAATTTATATCGGTTGTGCTGGCGGTGAAGATGTTGATATTCGTTTCCCAGTGCAATGGCAAGAGTTACGCAAAAATGAAGTGGCAGTACATATTGCGTTAACAGGGCTAAAAGGTGGTCATTCGGGGGCGGAGATTCATTTAAATCGTGGTAATGCGATTAAACTTTTAGCAAAAACACTTGAAAAGGTATTGACCAAAGTTAGCTTCCGTTTGGCAGAAATTTCTGGAGGCTCTGTTCGTAACGCTATCCCAAGAGAAGCATTTGCTACAGTTTTAATCTCTAGTGCATCAGTAGAAAAGTTTAAACAGGAGTGGCAAATATTATCTCAACAACTCATTGAAGCGTTATCTCACGCTGAAAAACAGATCAATTTTGCTTTTGAAGTTGCGACAGCTAAACAGGGATTAAGTGAGCGTCAGACACAAAATATATTAGATTTAATCAATGCACTTCCTAATGGCGTTATTCGTTTTAGTGATGTGTTGCCGGATGTGGTGGAAACCTCTATCAGTTTAGGCGTATTGGAAACTAAAGCAGAACAGATTAAATTAACGCTATTAGCCCGTTCATTGAATGAGTACGGACAAGATGATGTGGCAGGATTAGTACGTTCTGTTTGTCGTTTAGCTCATGCTGAAGTTGTTTTTTCCGGGCGTTATCCAGGTTGGGAACCGCAGGCAGATTTGAATATTGTTAAACGCACGAAAACGTTATACGACCGTATTTTAGGTAAAGAGAGTGTGATCAAAGTAATTCACGCCGGATTGGAGTGTGGATTAATTAATAAAGTTTATCCAAATATGGAGATGGTTTCAATTGGACCGACCATTTTGGGGGCTCACTCTCCGGATGAACGTTGTCATATTCCTGCTGTGGCAGTTTATTGGCAATTATTAACAGAATTATTGGCAACAATGCCCCAAAAATAGGATGAGATAATGGAACAGGAACAACAACCGAATTTAAATAATGAAGAGTTAACTCATTTCGGGTTTAAAACGGTCGCAAAATCAGAAAAACAAAAACTGGTTGCCAATGTTTTTCATTCTGTAGCAGATAAGTATGATTTGATGAATGATCTACTTTCATTCGGTATTCACCGAGTTTGGAAACGTTTTACTATTGATTGCAGTGGTGTGCGTAAAGGTCAGAAAGTATTGGATCTTGCTGGTGGTACTGGTGATTTTTCGGCAAAATTCTCCAAAATGGTGGGGGAAAGTGGACAGGTTATTTTAGCTGATATTAATGATTCTATGTTGCAGGTAGGACGTGACAAGTTGCGTAATTTAGGAGTAGTCGGCAATGTAGAATATGTGCAAGCAAATGCGGAAATGTTGCCATTTTCGGATAACACTTTTGACTGTATTGTGATTAGTTTTGGTTTACGAAATGTGACGGATAAAGATAAAGCATTGCGTTCAATGTATCGTGTGTTGAAACCAGGCGGTCGTCTTTTGGTGTTGGAATTTTCTAAGCCGATTATTGAACCGTTGAGCAAAGTTTATAATTTTTATTCATTCAATATTTTGCCAAAAGTGGGCGAAGTGGTGGTGAATGATGCTGACAGTTATCGCTATTTGGCGGAGTCAATCAGAATGCACCCGGAACAATCCGTGTTGGAACAAATGATGATTGATGCCGGCTTTGAACAGACGCAATATTTCAATTTAACCGCCGGTATTGTGGCATTGCATCGTGGTTATAAATTTTAAGGAGCGATAAATGCTTTCTTCAATTAAACAGCAATTAATGTTGCCTCAGTTAGTAAATGGCTTGCTGGAACAAGCGGTAAATTATCTTATTGAACGTAGTGAAGGTGTTGTTCCAAGGTTACGGAAATTATCAGGTAAGGTGTTGTTGCTTCGTCTTAAACAAGGTGGTTACTGCTATTTGCTATTTTCGGAACAACGCTTAGATATTCTAGCGCAATATGATGGTGAAGCGGATTGTGAGGTATCGGCAGATGCTTGGTTGTTATTGAAGCGTCCGAAAAAAAGTGAGCTGTCTGAGTTAATCAATCAAAAGCAGGTTGTGGTTCAGGGAGATTTACAAGTCTTGCAGGATACGGTTGCTTTATTTGAACAATTGGAAAAAGATCCAGAAGAATTATTGGCTCCGTATCTTGGTGATGTGGCTGCTTACTCTTTAACCCAGATGATAAGACAGATAAAAAATCGTATAACTGAACATTATGCAACCAGTGAGCGTCATTGGGGAGAACGTTTAACTGAAGAGTGGCGGTTGATTGCTCCCTCTTTGGCGTTGGTACATTTTTATGATCAGGTTTCTGAGTTGCAACAGGATTTGCACCGTGTAGAAAATAAAATTAACCAACTTGCAGGAAGGCTATGAAAATAAAGCACTATTTTCGTTTTTATCGTATTGTCAGAGTATTATTGCAATATGGTTTAGATCAATCATTGCCTAAAATTCCATTAACCCGACCTCTCCGTTATGGTCGTAAACTCTGCTTTTGGTGGCAAAATCGTTATCCAGATAAATCTCTTGGTTGGCGTTTACGGATGGCTTTTCAAGAGCTGGGGCCAGTATGGATTAAGTTAGGGCAGATGCTTTCAACAAGGCGAGATCTTTTTCCGGAAGAAATTGCTAATGAATTGGCATTGTTGCAAGATCAGGTAAAACCATTTGATGGAAAATTAGCAAGAGAGGAAATTGAAAAAGCCTTAGGGGACAAGATTGAGCGTTGGTTTGAAGCATTCGATGAACAAGCACTGGCATCGGCTTCAATTGCTCAGGTTCATACCGCAAAATTTAATGGAATGCAGCCGTTCGCAGGGAAAGAGGTGGTGTTTAAAGTGATCCGCCCCGATATTGCGCCAGTTATTGCTTTGGATGTTGCCTTGATGTACAAAATTGCGAAATGGATTCCGCGTTTAACTCGGGAAGGTTATCGGTTGCGACCGGTGGAAGTGATTCGTGAATATGAGAAAACACTGTTGGCGGAATTGGATTTACGACAGGAAATGTCGAATGCAATTCAGTTAAGAGAAAATTTTTTAGATAGTCCAATGTTGTATGTACCGGAAATGTATAGTGATTTTTGTCATAAGAATGTCATTGTAATGGAGCGTATTTATGGCATTCCAATTTCAGATATTTCGGCATTGGAAGCGAACGGCACAGATATGAAATTGTTGGCAGAGCGTGGTGTACAGGTCTTTTTTACACAAGTGTTTCGCGACAGTTTTTTCCACGCTGATATGCATCCCGGCAATATTTTTGTCAGCTATCATCACCCGGAATCACCGCAATATATCGGTATTGATTGTGGCATTGTCGGCACGTTGAACAGCGAAGATAAACGCTATTTAGCGGAAAACTTTTTGGCTTTCTTTAATCGCGATTATCGTCGCGTTGCGCAGTTACATATTGATTCCGGTTGGGTGCCGGAAGATACCAATGTAGAAGAGTTCGAACAGGCGTTCAGAATTGTTTGTGAACCGATTTTTTCTAAACCGTTGGCAGAAATTTCATTTGGAAACGTGTTGTTAAATCTATTTAATACTGCGCGTCGTTTTCAAATGCAGGTGCAGCCGCAGTTGGTCTTACTCCAGAAAACATTGCTTTATATCGAAGGATTGGGTAGACAGCTATATCCGCAATTGGATTTATGGCAAACGGCTAAACCGTTTTTGCAGGATTGGCTGAATGAGCAGATTAGCGTCAAGAAAATGTATCGTGATTTTCAATCACATTTGCCTTTTTTGCGTGAGCATTTTGCCTCTTTTCCACAGACATTGCATCAGGCATTGTTGGAACAAAAACAAATTCGTCGGCAATTAACTTTGATTCAGCAGCAGTTAAAGCAGCAACAACGAAAAAATACCCAACGTGTGTATGGTTTTATGAGTGCGAGTTTGCTATTCTTTGCCAGTCTGTTCGGCTTTCAATTTTTACCGCTGAATATTGCTGTCGGGTTGTTGTTATTAGGTGTAGTGCTATTATTGATAACCGCTTTCAAACGATAAAGCAGCATTGTTGCAGTGTAAAAGCAGCAGTATAATTTAATCAACATTTTATTTTGACTAGAGGTACATTATGGGTGGAATCAGTATTTGGCAATTATTAATTATTGTATTAATCGTTGTATTGCTTTTTGGAACAAAAAAATTAAAAACATTAGGTTCGGATCTTGGCGAATCTGTTAAAGGTTTTAAAAAGGCAATGAGTGAAGAGGGGGAAAAAGATGCCGAATTTAAGAAATCTATCGAATCTCAATCCTCAAATTCAAACATACAAACTGACACAAAAACTAAAGATAAAGAGCAGGCATAACTGTGTTTGATATCGGTTTTTCTGAACTTGTTCTGATTTTTGTCATCGGTTTAGTGGTTTTAGGTCCGCAGCGTCTGCCGGTGGCAATTCGTACCGTTGTTAGTTGGATACGCACTTTGCGTAATCTCGCTAACAATGTGCAAAGCGAATTGGCACAGGAGCTTAAATTGCAAGAGTTGCAAGAGAGCATCAAAAAAGCGGAGCATCTCAATTTATCAGCACTTTCTCCTGAATTAAGCAAAACGGTTGAAGAGCTGAAAGCCTCTGCACAAAAAATGCAACAGCAGTTGGATCAACAAACCCAAGCAGCGAACAATGCTGTGAGCGAGTTGAAATCTTCATTGGAACAGCAGACCAAAATGGAAGCGCAAGGTGAAGAGCAGTCCATCACCACTGATAAAGCTGAGGAACAGCAACTGCTTGCTGCCGATGAACAAGCAGAATTGGCTGAAGCAGATGAAGAAAAATTAATTCTTGAACAGCATCAGGATGAGTTGGCAAGTTATGATCCGTTAGCGGATGTGCCGGCGGAAAAAATAACCGATCCGGCTAAAAAATCTTAAATTATCGCTATTTAGCAAAGGAAAGTTATGGCTAGCGTAGATGAATCTCAACCGCTGATTACCCATCTTATTGAGTTACGCAATCGCATTTTGAAAAGTTTTGTCTGTGTGTTGGTTGTGTTTCTTGCATTGGTTTATTTTGCAAATGATATTTATCATATTATTTCAGCTCCGTTAATTAATGAGCTTCCACAAAATTCAACGATGATTGCAACCAATATTGTTGCGCCTTTTTTTACGCCAATTAAATTAACTGCTATTACGGCAATATTTTTGTCCGTACCTTATATTTTGTATCAAGTGTGGGCATTTATTGCTCCGGCATTGTATAAACACGAAAAACGGTTAATTTATCCTCTGTTAGTTTCTAGTACATTGCTGTTTTATGTTGGTGTGGCGTTTGCTTATTATGTGGTTTTCCCCTTAGTATTTGCGTTTTTAACTAAAACAGCACCTGAAAGTGTAGCAATAGCAACAGATATCAGTAGTTATCTTGATTTTGTGTTAACTCTGTTTTTAGCTTTTGGCATCTGTTTTGAAGTGCCGGTTGCAATTATTCTTCTCTGCTGGAGTGGTGTGGTCAGCATTGAAGATCTAAAACAGAAGCGACCTTATATTTTAGTAGGTGCATTCGTTATTGGAATGTTACTGACACCGCCTGATATTTTTTCACAAACATTACTTGCTGTTCCAATGTACTTATTATTTGAAATAGGTGTATTATTTGCCCGTTTTTATCAGCCAAAATCAAATTAAATTAATAGAGCGGTTTAAATTTTAAGTATGAAAAATAACCTCATAAAAAATTGAGACAATTATTTAACTTTTAGATCAAATACCAATCAAGCGTTAACGAATACAGCAACTCATATTCAACGTACATATAAATTTGTTATACCGAGCCTCAAAGGTTCGGTTTTTTTATAATAATATTACTATGAATAAAAATTCACTTAACATTAATATTTTGTTAATAATTTAGGTACTTTTATTTTTTGTAAAAGTAGGTATACTATACCACTTTAAAAGTATCAACTTTATGGGGGTTTTTATGAAATTATTAAATAAATCTATTCTGTTTGGTTTATCGTTTATTTTAGCGGCTTGTAACTCTAGTGGGGGGGGGGAATTCTTCGCAAAAAGATAATGCTGTTGTAATTAATCCTGTTCAAGATGAGCAACAAGACGGTATTAATTCTTCTACAGAAAATAATACTAGTCATAATAAATCTTCAAAAGAAGATAAACAATCAGTAGAAAATAAACAAGAGAAAAAAGAGCCTTCATTTAAGCCATCGAAAGCTGAAGGGGATGTTTTCACTTTCGTTGGAATGGATGGGGATTTTCGTCAAGAACGTCAAAAGAATACTGTACTCAGTTTTGATAAAACAGCAAATCCTGTAAGTGATATTGGTTATTATGGTTATTTTACTATGCCAGAAATGCCTTACCCTTACAATAATCATAAATATTATTTTTATGAAGTAGATCAGAAATATGTTTTAGAAAATCCTGCTCAAGCTGTTAATGCAATTTATAAAGGTTTGGCAAAAATGACAATTGATGGGCAAGAAAAAGATGGTTCATTAACGTTAGAATTAAAAGATCAGACAGTTTCAGGTAATATTGAGGTACAGGCTAATAATATTAAGCAAATTGAATTGAAAAATGTGACCTTAACAGAGAAGCAATACTACTATGAAGGTAATGCTGTTGCTGCAGAATATGAGGGCAAGTATACAGGGGTGTTTGCAGGAAAAGAAGATAAAGCAGAGAATACACTAGGCGTATTTTATCTGAAGAACAAGGAAGGAGAATCTGTTATTTCTGGGGCATATCAGGCAAAAAAACAATAAACTTATTTTCATTTTTAAACGCCCAGTATGGGCGTTTTTTATTTATCATTAAAAAGATTAACGTAATAGGCAGAGAGTATTTAAATTTCTTATTGTTTTCTTATGATTTACAAGACATTAATTTTAATTTTCTGTGGCTTATTCACATTTTCTGCGATAGCAACAGCAAGTGATAATGTTGCTCTTCAAACTTATAAAACAGAGCTACACTCACCTGTATTCAATGCAACATTAGATCACTTGGACGATAAAATAGCTAAAGTGATACAAGGTAAAATATCTATTTCTTTAAAAGATGTGGAGAAAGATCCTATCTTAGTAAAGAAATTGTTATATCAAGCGGTAATATATCGACATTTTAAAATAATTAAGATGTTATTGCCTATTTATCAGAAATATCAACAACAAGATAAAATACTCATCTTATTTGCTGAAGGTGCTTTAGCTGAATCACAGCAAAATTATTCACAAGCGATTGCAAAGTTTCGACAATTGTTAGCTATAAATCCTAAAATGAATCCTGCAAGAATTGCATTAGCAATAGCATTATTTAATGATAAGCAGCTTAGTTCTGCAAAGCAACAATTTGAAAAAGTGAAATCTGATGAAAATTTACCAATAGCAGTGGCGAAAATGGTAGAACAATATTTACGTTTAATTGATGATAATAGTGCTTGGCAAATTAGTTTCTCTGCAAATTATGAACAAGATAATAATGTAAATGATGCCTCTTCTGATCGTAATATTGAACAAACAGGATTTGTGAAATCTGATTCAATGTTGCCACAATCTGCTCATGGTATTGCTTATTCATTGATATTAGCAAAAGAGAAAAATATTAAAGATTCACACTATTTCTTTTTTGAAACTAATTTGTTTGGTAAGTTTTATTGGGATAATCGTGATTATAATGATACATATAACCGTAGTTATTTAGGTTATGTAAATAAAAATTCAAAACAGAGTGTGCGTTTATTATCTCTTTATGAAAGGCGTTGGATTGGGAATAAGCGTTATCAACAAGGAACGGGAATACGTGCAGAATATAATCGCTGGTTATCTATAAATTGGCAAATTTCTTCTGCTTTGGAGTATGTTAAGCAACGTTATAATAATTATGATTATTTAAATGGAGCAAATAAATTATTTTCGACAACATTATTTTGGATAAGAAATCCACAACAAACTTTTCATATAGGATTTAATCTAGAGCAAGAAAATACCAGAATCAAACAGTATAGCAATAATAGTTATACTTTACGTTTTGGTTGGGGGCAAGAGTGGGGAAAAGGCATTTCTTCACATATGAATTTTTCTATTAGTAAAAGACAGTATCAAGATCAATTCAAATTAGCTAACCGGTTTCCATTGGGTAAAAATCGAAGAGATCACATATATCATACTTATTTTGCTCTTTGGAAACGTGATTGGCATTTGTTTGGTATTACACCTAAATTACAGCTGATATGGAAGAAACAACAGAGTAATTTTCCATCACTTTATTCTTATCAGGAAAAACAATTTAATATTGTTTTTGAAAAAAATTTTTAAAAGAATAAGACATTCTCAGCCTTTAAAAAGAGGATAACGTATTTTAAGCATATATTCGCTAATGTTAATTCATTATAATAGCTATCCTAACAGTATTTTTGATGAGTAAAGGAGCTAATGAATGACTCAACAAATTTTTTCACAATTTCCTGAACGTCGTATGCGCCGTATGCGTAAACAAGATTTCAGTCGTCGTTTAATGGCGGAAAATAAATTAAGTGTCGATGATTTGATTTATCCAGTATTTGTGATTGAAGGTGAAAATCAGCGTGAAGCAGTGCCTTCGATGCCGGGTGTGGAGCGTCTGACTATCGATCAATTATTGATTGAAGCAGCAGAATTAGTGAAATATGGTGTACCGATGGTTGCTTTATTTCCAGTTGTGCCACAAGAGAAAAAATCATTAATGGCGGAAGAGGCTTATAATCCGGATGGCTTAGTTCAACGTACCGTACGTGCATTGAAACAGGCTTATCCTGAGCTGGGGGTAATGACTGATGTGGCACTTGATCCTTTTACTACTCACGGTCAGGATGGAATTATTGATCAAAATGGTTATGTTTTGAATGATATTACTACTGAAGTATTGGTTAAACAGGCGCTTTCCCACGCTGAAGTTGGAGCTGATGTGGTTGCACCTAGTGATATGATGGATGGACGTATTGGAGCAATTCGTCAACAGTTTGAACAACAAGGTTTTATTAATACCTTGATTATGGCATATTCTGCAAAATATGCTTCTTGTTTTTATGGACCATTCCGTGATGCAATCGGTTCATCAAGTAATATCAAAGGTGGTAATAAATTTACATATCAACTTGATCCTGCAAATAGCGATGAAGCATTGCAAGAAGTTGGGTTGGATATTCAGGAGGGGGCTGATATGGTGATGGTTAAACCGGGAATGCCTTATCTTGATGTACTATGGCGTGTTAAACAGCATTTTGGTGTACCTACTTTCGCTTATCAAGTTTCTGGAGAATATGCAATGCAGATGGCTGCAATTCAAAATGGGTGGTTAAAAGAAAAAGAGAGCATTTTAGAAGGATTGCTCTGCTTTAAACGTGCCGGAGCGGATGGTATTTTGACTTATTTCGCTAAACAAGTGGCTATTTGGTTAGCGGAAGAAAAGTAAGGATAATTCTTCATTCATTATTTATTTCCGGATTACATTTATGTAATCCGTATTTTTTTGAAATAGGCTATGAACACAATTCAACAACAGTTTGAACAGTTACAACAACAATTCTTTCAATATCAATTGGTTCCAGCTTGGGGTAATTCTCAAGCTGAAATAATGTTTATTGGTGATGCTCCTGGGAAAGATGAGCTGAGTAAAGGACCTTTTGCTGGGACGAGTGGTAAATTTTTTGATCAGTTATTAGATTCTATTGGATTGACCAGAGAGAATATTTATCTGACCAATGTGGTTAAGTTTAGACCGGAAAAACGTAATCCTAACAAGAAAGAAATTACAGCATTTAACAGCTTACTACGTGCGGAAATTGCGAAGGTTAAGCCTAAAATTATTGTGCCGTGCGGACGTATTGCGTTGTCTGCATTTCTGCCAGAATTTAAAATCAGTGAAGTTCACGGGCAAGTTTACACCTTGATGCAGGATGAACACTGTTTTTTATTATTGCCGATGTATCATCCGGCAGCGGCAATGCATAATGGAAAAATGCGCCCAATGCTGAAACAGGATTTTCTCACATTGGGCGATGTTTGGAATGATTTGGATTAGTAGCTTGAGTTAATCAAAACTTCTTCACCGTAACCGCCTAAAGTAGGCATTGGTAAGTAGGTGGAGTTCGGGGCACGCATAATACGGATACCACGAATACCAGCTTCTTTCGCTGCTAGAATATCATCATCACTGTCACCGTAGTGAATGCTGATTTTATGCTCTAAAATAGCCGGTGTTTTGTTATATTTGGTATTACGTGGGCGATCTCCCATAAAATCAACCGGATGCATATTTTTAACTCCTAATGCTTTTTGTAGAATTGGGGTTACACCATCTGTTTTACCGGCAGTTCTTCCGGTAATGAAGTAAACGCTGTCGCCACGTTCCTCGTGCATTTTAATTAATGCTTTGGCAGCTTCTTTCGGAATAGAATATTTATCGCAGCCGGCATTGACTTCATTCCAGAAATCTTGATTTTTTAAATACTCAAAACCGTTTGGTGAATATTTTTGTTGTCCGTAATAGAAGCAAGGGCTGGAAAATAATACGGTATCATCAATATCAAAACTGACATTGATTGCCGGTTTACCTTCTAAACTTTTTTTAATCTGCTCAATTGAAACCCAATGAATTGGTGCTTGCTGTAACATTTCACGTGCATTTGTGCCTTCTTGAGTATAAGGTTCAGTTTTGGCAGCAAAAACATTAGTGGCGACACCGGCAATAATAGCCATGAGAGCTAATTTTTTCAAATTATGCATAGTTATATCCTTCTTAATTGTTTGATTTATTTAATAAAAATATTCCAGATGGAGCAAGTTCAATATAGACTACTTGGTAATTTTCCTCGAAGTGCTCAGGTGCTAAATTCACTAATAGTCTATTATTGCCCCATAGCACCACAATTTCCCAATGATTTCCCATATAAACTGCTGATTTAATTTGACAACGTGTTTCCGGTGAACCTTGGGTAAGTAGATGGATAGCCTCTGGACGAATGCCGACCAAACATTCACCATTACTGACATTGAACTCCTGAGCTTGGTTCAATGTTAATTGATAGCCATTAATGTTTAATTGATTATTTTCTAAATAGCCTTCAATGATACTGGCTTCACCCATAAATTTAGCTAAAAAGAGAGAGTTAGGTCGTTGATAAAGCACTTTTGCAGGTGCTTTCTGCATAATTTTACCTTTATTCATTACAATTACTTCATCAGAAACGGCAAAAGCTTCACTTTGATCGTGAGTAACATAGAGAGAAGTAATATTAAATTTTTGCTGTAATTCTCGAATTTTTTCACGCATACTGCGGCGTAAATTAGCATCAAGGTTACTTAGCGGCTCATCAAAAAGTAAAACTTTTGGTTTTAATACTAAAGCGCGAGCTAATGCTACACGTTGTTGTTGTCCACCGGAAATTTGATCGACATAACGATCACCAAAACCGGCTAGATCGACCAACTCCAATGCTTCTTCAATGCGCTGTTTACGCTCTTCAGCATTAACTCCCAACATTTTTAAGCCATAACCTACGTTATCTGCAATCGACATATGTGGGAACAAGGCATAAGATTGGAATACAATACAAATATCACGACTTTGAATGGAGGATTTCGTCACATCTTCACCATCAATAAAGATTTGTCCGCTGGTAGGGCGTTCCAAACCGGAGACCAAGCGTAGAATGGTGGTTTTACCGCAACCTGAAGGACCTAGCAATGTGGTCATTGTGCCACGTTTAATGGTTAAACTGAGATCATCGATCACAACAGATTTACCAAAGCGTTTTGTCACATTTTTTAAGACAAGAAAGTTATTATCGTTATTCATAAAACAACCTCAATTTAATTCATTTGTTTTGCTTTTGAACGGGAAATTCGAGTATCACCGACCATCCAGTCAAAGAATAAAATAATTGCCATCATCACTACAATCAGCAATGAACCATAAGCGATTGCAATACCGTATTCACCATCTTCTACACGGTTTAAAATATAGGCAGTGGCTACACGAGTATCGGCAGTTACCAAGAATACAATCGCACTTACAGTGGTCATTGCCCGAACGAAACTGGTAATTAATGCGGAAAGTAGTGCAGGTTTAAGCAATGGCAAAGTGACATAAATTAATGTTTTCCACGAATTTCCTTTTAAAGAAAGTGAAGCTTCATCTAATGATTTATCCAACTGCCCTAAACCGGCAATAGCGGCACGCATCCCAATCGGTAAATCCCTCATTACCATTGAGATAATAATGATGACACCGGTACCGGTGATATAGAGCGGAGCATCATTAAAGGCTAAAATGTAAGATACTCCGGCAACGGTTCCTGGTACGGCAAAACAGAGCATAGTTAAAAACTCTAATGTTTTTTTACCGGTGAACTCTTTACGCACCACAATATAGGCGATTAATAAGCCGAATAGTGCAGTAAGTGGAGCAGCAATACCGGCATAAATAATAGTGTTGATTAGAGATGGCCACGCACCGTCACTAAATCCTTGACCGAATAGCGAAGCATAATTTTCAAGGGTTAAAGTGTAATTAACACCCCAATTGACAGTGAAGCTACCGTAAAAAATACTGCCGTAAAGTGTGGCATTAAAAATAATCCAAATTGCTAATAAGGCAATAATGGCATTTTTTAATCCGGTAGGTAAATCCTGTACATCACCACGATAAGATTTACCAGAAACAGTCACATAAGAGCGATTTCCGATCCAAATATATTGCACAATAAAAATACCGAGAGAGAACAACAATAGAATTGTGCCTAATGTACTGGCGGAAGCATAATCAAGTTGTGAACCAGCAATATAGAAATAAATTTGAGTGGCGATAACATCGAAACTGCCTCCCAATACTAATGGGTTACTGAAATCTGCTAAAGATTGGATAAAAACCAACAAAAACGCATTAGCAAGAGCCGGTTTTAATAATGGAAAAATAACTTGAAAGAAGGTTTGATAACGATTAGCTCTTAATGTGTAAGAGGCTTCTTCAATGGACGGATGTACTGATTTTAATGATCCTTCCAAAATCATAAAAGCAAGCGGGGTAAACGCTAAGATTTGTGCAATAGCGATACCATTGAAGCCATAAAGCCAGTTTGTGTTGGTAAAACCGAAATGTTGCACTAAAAATTCAGTTAAATAACCGGAACGCCCCAACATCAATGTTACCCCTAAACCGACAACAAACGGTGGTGTAACGATAGGCAGAATGGAGAAAATTTTGCCGATAAAAGCGGTACGTTTGGCGATTCTGGTGGTATAAAGCGCAAAAGCCAAGCCAAAAACGGTAGAAAGAAAACCGACAAAGGCAGATAGCCATACCGAATTGAGGATGACACGCAAAATATAAGATTGAGTGATAATTTGGATAAATTGGCTTGGATTAAATTCATTGCCATCATAAAACATTGAAATGAAGATGGCTAAGGTCGGATAAACAATAAAAAAGAAAATTAATAAGATAATGGCGAGCAGCGAAGCAATAATAAATTTATCGCCTTGCATAATTTTGAGCTTAGCTAAGGCATTAGTAGCGATAGCAGTTAGCGTAATAATTTGTACGATAACAGCATAACCTAAGCTCAAGTGATAAATATTGGCGGAAATAAAAGTAAATAAAGCGATAATACAAACCGCAACTAATTCAAATTTTGCTTCCTTTTCTTGAGATAACCCAAGATGAGGGGAGAACCAGAAAATAGCCAAAGAGAAAAACCAAAACCAACTTAGATTAAACGAGTGCCATCCCATTGCGGCTAAAAATTCATCAGTAGTAGATTCTAGCAAGCCATAATCCAAAGCAAATGATGGCAGAATCGCAAATGCAAGAAAGCTAATCAAAATCCAGGTCGTAGTAGTATTTATTGAAAATTTTGTTGAGTCCATCAAAAATTCCTTAGTGGTTGAAACCTCATCATTTTCGGTGGTAGGATACATTTAATTTAGGAGAGGTTTAAGCTCTCATCAGGGCGATTCATAGAGCAATGCTTTATGGTCTTTCTGAGAATTGAAACATACAACCCTACAAAATAAAAATATACTCCCAAAAGATAGGAGAATAAATTATAAAAAGCAAATAGCTATGAGAAATAAATTCCCCATAGCTATTTTTTTGTTTTATTATTTGCTTAATTTGACGTCATTGACCCATTTGTTGATTAAACGTTTTCTTTCATCACTTGAGCCGAATTTTTCAAAATCATAATTGATTAATTTAAGTTTTGTCGGATCAAATGCATTAGGAGATTGTTCTGCGGTAGTGTTAGTTAAAGTCTGTAAAGCCTGACCTTTTTTCCACGCAAGTTCTTGACCTTCTTTAGATAATGCCCAATCAACGAAAAGTTTGGCATTGTCTAGATTTCTTGCACCTTTTAAGATACTTACGCCACCGAGTTCATAACCTGTGCCTTCACAAGGAACGACCAAGGCAAGTGGTGCGCCTTTCTCTTTTTCTAAGGCATAATCGTGTAAGAAGCCGATACCGATAGTGGCTTCACCACGTGCGGCGTTACGTGATGGTGTAATACCGGATTTGGTGTATTGTGAAATATTTTTGTCTAAGGATTTGAAGTATTCAAATGCTTTCGGTTCACCCCATAATTGGACAAATGTAGCAATGGCGGTATAAGCGGTACCGGAGCTTTGTGGGTCAGCAATTTGAATTTCGCCTTTTAAGCGCGGATCTAACAAATCACTCCAACATTTTGGTGTTTCTTTAATACCTAATTTTGCTAAACGGTCAGTGTTAACACCAAATCCTAAAATTCCCATATAAATGGCAGAGGATAGATTTCCTTTGACTTTGCCTGGATTTCGGAATTTTTCGATAATTTGCGACAAGTTTGCTGATTGATAAGGTTCTAATAAACCTAATTCCCCAGCTTGGGATTGAGGATCGAAAGTACCTCCATACCAAACATCAGCTTGAGGGTTATTTTTTTCCGCTTCAACTTTAGCAAAAGTGCTACCGGAGCCGTTACGAATGAATGAAGTTTTAACATCATATTTTTTGAGAATGCTTGTGTTTCAGTTTCACATAATTCATTGGTTGTACTGCAGTAAATGACTAAACGTCCGGATGCTTGAGCTGTAGAAGCTAATAAAATGGTACTAATGGCTAATGTAGAAAGTTTTAATGAAGTTGATAAATTTATAGCTATAATCCTTCTATAATGAAAAATTTGTTCGTTATTATATGAAAAACTTTTATCTGGAAATGTGAGCGAATTCACAAAAGTAAACTTATTTGATGAAAAATATGAGCGAATAAGTAAATTTATTTTTCTGATAGATATAATTTTGTTTAGAAAGAAAACAACGATAATGAAGCTTTTGCATTAATCGCCGATGCATTGTTCTTGTGATTATTCTAATTTATCTGTAACAAACTTGTAATAAATACCGAACTGTTCCATAGATTTTAAAACTTGAAGTAACTCTTTGCCTAAAGTAGTTAGCCCATATTCCACTTTTGGTGGATTTGTTTGATAATCTTTTCTAAAGACAATTCCATCATTACATAACTGCCTTTGAAAGTGATTGGTTACGGATTTCGCCGGCTATTAGAAGACAATTTTTTGCAGGAAATGATATACCAATCACTTATGTATGTATCCAAGTAAAAGAACACTCTCTTGATTCATTCACAGCTGATGATGCTGAAATATTAGATTGAAGTTATAAGGATTAGTAGAAATTTACAACTTGTTGTTTAAATGTGTGACTGTATTTGGTCATAAAAAATCTGCACCTTTATATGTTGGATAATAAGTCCAACTTTAGGGGTGCAGATCACAATTCAGCCTTTTTCAATATTTTTTATTGTACGATATTACAAAGTCATTGCCGCAATCCAACCGAAAATTAACAACGGAATGTTGTAGTGAATGAATGTTGGTACGACTGAATCCCGAATATGATCGTGTTTTCCATCCATATTCAAACCGGATGTTGGACCCAATGTTGAATCAGAAGCTGGTGATCCAGCATCGCCTAACGCAGCAGATACACCAACAATTGCAGCGGTAGCTAAGGGCGAAAAACCGAAACTAACACATAATGGCACATAAATTGATGTAATGATTGGAACAGTAGAGAATGATGAGCCGATACCCATTGTGATAAATAGCCCGATCAATAACATTAAGAATACGGCAAACCCTTTGTTATCAGTACCGATAGTGCTGCTGAAAGTTTGCACCAATTCAGTCACACCGCCGGTTTCATTAATCACTTTGGCAAAGCCGGAAGCGGCAATCATCACAAAACCGATCATTGCCATCAAACGTAAACCTTGTTGGAAAACATCATTGCTCTCTTTCAGTTTAAAAATACCACCTAAGGCAAATATAATTAAACCAACTAAACCACCAACAATAGTGGAGTCAGTGAATAGTTGTAAGGTAAATGCAACAACAATGGAAATAATACTAATCCAGATATGAAATGGTTTAATGTTAGCGATACGATGTTGTAAATCCTCAGAGGTAGGTTCACTGCCGTGAACAATATATTCTCTAGGTTTACGGTAGGTGATGAAAATGGCGGTCAACAATCCTAAAATCATTCCAATAACCGGAATCAACATCGCTAGCGACACTTGCGCAGTAGAAGTTTGCAGTCCGAATTGTGCGCCTGCCTCATTGATATTTTTGACAAGAATATTTTCAATAAAGATTTTTCCGAAGCCGACAGGTAACAACATATAAGTTGCAGTTAAACCGAAAGTCAAAATACAGGCTACGGCTCGGCGATCCAGTTTTAATTTATTAAAAATACTGAGTAATGGTGGTACAACAATAGGAATAAAAGCAATATGTACCGGCAAAAGGTTTTGTGAAGAGACAGAAAATGCCAATAACACGGCAAGTAAAAAGTATTTAAACCAAAATAGTGTTTTATGGCTAGGTGTATGACCTAAACGAACAATCACTTTGTAAGCGAGTAAATCTGTGATCCCTGATTTAGAAATGGCAACAGCAAAGGCACCTAAAATAGCATAATTCATTGCGACTGAAGCGCCCCCACCTAAACCATCAGTAAAAACTGAAACGGTTTTGTTCAGATCCAAACCTCCAACTAATCCTGCAGTAAGTGCAGAAATAATTAGGGCAATTACAACGTTGATACGCATCAAACTCAGTGCAAGCAACACGAGAATGGAGATAACAACTTCATTGCTGAATAACATATGTTGTGTTCCTTAAGTTGATTATGAGAAGTTCCATAATTTACTAAAATTTAACCATTTATCAAGAAATTTTTACATCTTAAAGTTGTGGTGGAAAAATATTAGCTTGTTTTAATTTATTCACCATTAAGCAGAATAATTCTGCTGTTTTTTCAGTATCATAAAGTGCTGAATGGGCTTTGCTTGGTTCAAATGGAATTCCTGCATTGTCACAGGCTGTACGAAGAACAGTCTGCCCAAACATAAATCCAGCCAAGGTGGCGGTGTCAAAGGTTGAAAATGGGTGAAACGGATTGCGCTTGATGCCTGTACGATTAATGGCAGCCATTAAAAAATTGTAATCAAACATTGCATTATGGGCGACCAATATTGAACGTTTGCATTCCGCCGCTTTTTGACCACGCCTAACCATTTGAAAAAATCCGGTTAATGCGGTGAGTTCATCAACCGCATCTCTTTGTGGATCATCGGGATTAATGCCGTTAATTTTTAATGAGTTCTGATCAACATTTGCGCCATCAAAAAGTTTAATTTGAAAGTGGCATTTTTCATCGGGATACAATAATCCTTGCTCATCCATTTTTACAGTGATGGCGGCTAATTCAAGTAGTCCATCCGTTTGCGCATTTAAACCGGAGGTTTCAACATCCACAATAACAGGGTAATAACCGCGGAAACGATGTTTTAGTAGCTGATAATTTATACTGTTTTCTGTTGCGTTATTTTCCGAGGTTTGAGAAAGCGTAGTATCCAAATTATGTTACCTTTAAAAATGACTCACTCCTCGAAAAAGAGGAGTGAGCAAAACATAGTGTAATTAAAGAAAATTAATGATTACCTAAACCGTCTTTCGCACTTTTATTTTCAATAAATTCGATTTTGTAACCATCAGGATCTTCAATGAATGCAATTACGGTTGTTCCACCTTTTACCGGACCCGGTTCACGTGTTACTTTACCTCCGGCTGCTTTCACTGATTCACAAGTTGCAGAAATATCATCAACACCGATAGCAATATGACCGAAAGCGGATCCTAAATCGTACTGACTCACGCCCCAATTATAAGTTAATTCGATTACAGCCGTTTTATCTTCATCGTCATAACCGATGAATACAAGGGAATATTTATATTCAGGGTTTTCACTGCGACGTAAAACGCGCATTCCTAAAACTTCGGTATAGAATTTGATAGAACGTTCAAGATCACCAACGCGAAGCATAGTATGTAATAAACGCATATTTCCTCCGAAAGATTAATTTAAAGAAAAAACCGAGTGATTATGCCATAATATGCGATGTAAATCACAAAATTTTGTAAAGGTTATTTAAATATGTCAAATCAAGAAGAGTCAAAAATTAAAGTTATAGGTTTATCGATTTTACCTATCTTTATACTTGCATTAGCTGATTTTTTCTTATTAATGGAAAAACCGGTAGGAGAGTCCATTATTTCTCATCTATTAATTGCGGTGTTAGTAGCTCAAATGATCTCTCAGTTAATTTTTATTAAAGGAGAAATATGCAATGGACAGCGTTCAAGGTTAAGTCGATGGAACCTCTATTTCTTAATCTTTTGGGGAGGATGGCTATTGGTAACTTGTTTCCAAGTGCAGGTTTATTTGCCGATTAGATTGGCTTATTGCTGCGGTCTTGCTTTCACTTTAACTACTTGGCAACAGCCCAAAGAAGAGCAGTTACGACGTGCGATACTATGGTTAGGTGTAGTGATTGGAATCATTGGTTTGATTTTAGCGTTAATTCCACTATTTTTATTTGAATTACAGACCAGTTTAACATTTAATCCATTATTGCAAGTTGTCTTAGGTATAACATTGGCTTATTGGGGGCTGTTAGTTTCTCATAACAGATTAAATGGACTAATTGAAATTTTGCCTTATTTTGTATTAATTGCTTTGGTTGCCAGTAGTATATTTGCTTTAGTTGCAATAGCGATTATTTATATCGATGGTGTAAAGATTGACCGGAATATCCTACATCTTTCTTTTTATTTTATCTGTCATTTACTATTATTAGCTGGTTGGGCTTACCCAATAATACGCAAAGAAAAAGCCTATTATTGGTTGTTGTTAATAATGATTTTATTATCTGCGTTTTCTCCGATCTTATTGTTTTAATTATGTTTTATAGAGGTTGAGCCGTCATCAAAAACAATTGATTTAATAATCGGCTTAACCTTAATATCAGAACTGTCACTGGTAAATAACTCTTTACTGAAAGTAGGCATTTCATCTTCAGGAGTAAATGCGATCAGATAATATTGTTGGTTGGGCTTAAGAATATTGAATTGTTTAAAATTAATATGAGAAAGGCGATTATCAATAATACGATTATTAAAAATAAAAACAGCATACCAAGTCAATTTTTTTATATTTTGTGAAGATTTATTTTTAATAAGATAAGTTGTTGAAAACATTAATTTTCCGTTATCTTGTTTTTGGATATTTTGTGAAATAACCTGTATGTCAACAAGTCGATAAGAATCAAACGGTTTATTAGTAAATGAATTAGGAGGCACTTCGGCAAGTGCTTGAGTACTGAAAATGATGATAAAAATTGCTAGAATAAACGCAAAGATAGGGGTTAAAATACTGATAGAAGTGATTTGAAATTTACTATTCATATCTTGATCCTAAATAGTCGCTTATTTATATATTGCGGAATGATAACAGTTAGCTAAATATTACGCAAATTTAGAGCAAGAGCTGAAATAGAACTTAGATAATATTATTTACAGTTCAATTAAAAGGAATGTTTAATTAAAATAAAAGTAGGTAAAGTAGGATATATAATGAAACAGAAACATATTCATATTTTGGGGATTTGTGGCACGTTTATGGGCGGATTGGCAATGATTGCCCGGGAATTGGGGTACAAAGTTACTGGTTCAGATATCAATGTTTATCCACCAATGAGTGTTTTTTTGCAGAAAAGCGGAATTGAAATTATTCAGAACTATGATATTGAACAACTAAAACCTGCTCCTGATCTTGTAATTATTGGTAATGCAATGAAACGTGGTAATCCTTGTGTGGAATATGTCTTAGACAATAATTTACCATATACCTCAGGGCCGCAATGGTTGCACGACAATTTGCTTAGAGATCGTTGGGTATTGGCTGTTTCTGGAACACACGGTAAAACTACAACGACAGGAATGTTAGCGTGGATTTTAGATCAAGCCGGATTGCAACCTGGATTTTTAATTGGTGGTATTTCAGGAAATTTCGGTATTTCCGCGCGTTTAGGTAAATCGCCATTTTTTGTGATTGAAGCTGATGAGTACGATACAGCTTTTTTTGATAAGCGTTCTAAATTTATCCACTATAATCCTAAGACATTGATTATTAATAATATTGGATTTGATCACGCTGATATTTTTGATGATCTGAAGGTTATTCAACGTCAATTTCACCATATGATTAGAACTATTCCATCGAAAGGGCGTATTTTATCTTTTGCTGATGAGATCAGTGTGAAAGAGACATTGGCGATGGGGTGCTGGAGTGAACAGCAGTTTATAGGCGAAAATAAAGAATGGTTTGCAAAACGTTTGCATAATGACTGTACGAAATTTGAGGTTTATCATCAACAGCAAAAAATAGCAGAAGTAGAGTGGAATATTATCGGACAGCATAATATGTTTAATGCTTTAATGGCGATTGCAGCAGCTTACCACGTAGGTGTTAGTATAGAACAATCTTGTAAAGCTCTTGCTACTTTTGTGAATGCTAACCGTCGTTTAGAAGTGAAGGGTGAAGTGAACAGAATTACTGTTTATGATGATTTTGCCCATCATCCGGTGGAAATTTCGGCAACATTAACTGCATTAAGGGATAAAGTCGGTGGCGGTGTTCGTATTTTAGCAGTGCTGGAACCTCGTTCTAATACAATGAAAATGGGCGTTCATACAGGAGAACTTGCACCTGCTTTAGTGAGGGCTGATTATGTTTTTCTATTGCAACCCGAAAATTTGCCGTGGCAAGTGGTTGATATTGCTAACCAGTGCATTCAGCCGGCTGTTTGGACGGCAGATATTGATTTATTGGTTGATAAAATTGTCGAAGAAGCCCAGCCTACGGATCATATTTTAGTGATGAGTAATGGCAGCTTTGGCGGAATACATCAAAAAATATTGCAGAACTTGAGAGAAAAGGCAGAACAGTAGTCGCTCAAAAAGGTTGAAAATAAGATTTGTATTCAAAAGTTGGATTAAATGAAAAAAGCCGCAGTGGATGCGGCTTTATTTCAAATATGTAATCAAATTTTTTAAAATTATTTTGCTAAATGTTCTTCGTAACGTTGAGCAACGAAATCCCAGTTAATAACATTCCAGAATTCTTTAATGTAGTCCGGACGACGGTTTTGGAATTTCAAATAATAAGCGTGTTCCCAAACATCAAGACCAACAAGAGGGAAACCTTCGCAACCAGCAATTTCTTTACCCATTAACGGGTTATCTTGGTTTGCAGTAGAAACGACAGATAATTTACCGTCTTTTAATACCAACCACGCCCAGCCTGAACCGAAACGAGTTGCAGCAGCTTTTTCAAATTCTGCTTTGAAAGCGTCAACAGAATCGAAATCACGTTCAATTGCTTCTTTTAATTTTCCTTGTAAAGTAGTGCCTTTTTTCAATGATTTCCAGAAAAGGGAATGGTTAAAATGTCCACCAGCATTGTTGCGTAAACCGGTACGTTTTTCTGCCGGTACTTTATCTAAGTTTGCAGAAAGTTTTCCTGGACACATTGCTTTTAATTCTTCAGATAAACCTTCAAGTAATGCATTGGCATTATTGACATAAGCTTGGTGATGTTTTGAATGGTGAATTTCCATAGTTAATGCATCGAAATGTGGTTCTAATGCATCGTAAGCGTAACCTAATTCAGGTAATGTGTAAGCCATAATTTCATCCTTTTTTGTTAAAAATATTAATAAAAAGTATCATCAGTATTAAATCGGGGAGAAGTGTAACAAATTTTTTGAAAGAAAGCACCTCTATTTCCGATAACATAAACCTATACATCCAAAATATGTGCTTTTAGATATTGATAGATTTCTCGATAAGATTTAGGCGGTGCATTTTTTTCTTTTTCTTTCAGTGCATTCCGAATTAAAGTACGTAATTTTTGGCGTTCCAATGTGGGATAATCATTCAAAAGCTGGTTAATCGTTTCATCTCCGTTTTTCAATAATGCTTCGCGATAAGCTTCAATTTTATGTAATAGAATCTGTTGTTGGTTATGTTTATTCTCGAGTTTATCTAAAGCAACTTGTAATGGTTCAATATCTCGTTGACGTAATAATTTCCCAATAAATTGGATTTGACGACGATAACTTTCACGTGTCAATTTTCTTGCTAAATTAACAGCATCGGTAAGTTGTTCATCCAATGGAATCTGACTCAAAGCACTATCCGATAATGCAACAATTTTTTCTCCCATTTTTTTTAAGGCTTCAGCATCACGTTTTATTTCGCTTTTGCTTACCCAGATAATCTCTTCTTCATCTTCTTCTTGCTGCCATTCAATATCTTTATTTCTATGTCGCATAATCGTTTCCTATTGGTAGTAAAATAATTCGCCATTGTAGCAGAAGTTGGCTAAAATTCCGAAAATCAAATCAGAATGATTAGAGTGAACAAAAATGGAACAGATAAAAAAACAAGATATAGAACAACAACAAACAGTATTAAAAGAAGCGGTCGCTTATGCATTATCTTTGGCAGAAAAAGCAGGGGCAGATGCAGAAGTGGGAGTGACAAAAGTGAGTGGATTAAGCGTTTCTACTCGGCTAAGTGAGATTGAAAATTTAGAGTTTAACAATGACGGAGCAATGGGAATTTCCGTTTATATTGGTAATAAAAAGGGAAATGCCTCTACATCGGATCTATCAGAGCAGGCGATTAAGCGGACTGTTGAATCGGCATTGTCCATTGCAAAATATACATCGGAAGATCCTAGCGCTGGATTAGCGCCAAAAGAGTTGATGGAATTTAATCCACCGGATTTACAGCTTTATCATCCGGCAAATATTAGTGTGGATCAGGCAGTGGCATTGGCATTAGAGACAGAAAAAATAGCACTAAATTATGATAAGAGAATTATCAATAGTGAAGGTGGTAGTTTTAATTCTAGTGAAGGAATTCGAGTTTATGGCAATACATATGGAGTATTGAATAGTTACCCTTCATCGCGTTACTCACTTTCTTGTAGCGTAATTGCTTCTGAAAATGATCATTTAGAACGTGATTATGAATATACTATTTCACGAAAATTCAATGAGTTAGCAACGGCAAGTTGGGTTGGAGAACATTGCGCTCAAAAAACATTGTCAAGATTAAATCCTCAAAAACTTAGTACATTAAATGTGCCTGTTGTTTTTCTCAATGATGTTGCTACTGGGGTTATTGGACATTTGGCCTCAGCTATCAGTGGTGGTGCACTATATCGAAAATCCTCTTTTCTCTTGGATAAATTGGGCGAGAAAATTTTGCCGGATTGGTTTGAAATTATAGAACGTCCACACCTTTTATCCCAATTAGCTTCAACACCGTTTGATAGTGAAGGAGTGAAAACGAGCGATCATAATATTATTGTTGATGGTGTCTTACAAACCTACCTTTTAACCTCTTACAGTGCCAAAAAATTGGGAATGCAGACAACTGGACACGCCGGAGGTATTCATAACTGGTTGGTTAAAGCGAATAGTGAGGGAGGACTGGAGGCATTGCTTAAACAGATGGGAACAGGAGTATTGGTGACAGAATTAATGGGACAAGGCGTAAATTTAGTGACAGGTGATTATTCACGCGGCGCATCCGGTTTCTGGGTGGAAAATGGTGAGATTAAATTTCCGGTTTCTGAAATTACGATTGCCGGTAGTTTACCGGAAATGTTTAAACAAATTGTTGCAGTGGGTGATGATGTTGAGTTGCGCTCTAATATTCGTACCGGTTCAATTTTGATTGAACAGATGAAAATTTCCGGTGAATAGAAGTTAATAAATGAGAATAATTCTTATTGACTATATATTTTTATCTGATATGATAATTTTCAGGTCAGCATTGCAAGTGCAGTCCGGGTAGTAAAAGTAGAGTAGAAAGTAAATTTGTAGTAATAAATAAAGGCGAGAAAGGAGTTCTCGCCTTTATTTTTTGAATTAACAGATAAAACGATTGAAAATTTTCAATAGAAAGGTAAATTTATAAACTTTCATTCAAACTTAACAACTAAAAATTGTATTTAGGATAAAATTTATGCAGACACTACAAAAAATTAGCCAATTTGCAGGCAAAACATTTTCTCTTTGGGTTCTACTTTTTGCTTTTTTAGCCTATCAATTTCCAAGCCATTTTTCATCATTGATTGCCTATGTCCCTTATTTATTAGGTATCGTAATGTTTGGTATGGGTATCACTTTGACGGTTAATGATTTCAGTGAAGTGATTAAACATCCAAAAGCCGTAGTAATCGGTGTGGTATCACAATTTGTGATTATGCCTTTGATTGCTTTTGCCTTGGCAAAAGGTTTCAATTTACCGGCGGATTTAGCGGTCGGTATTATTTTGGTTGGGGCTTGTCCGGGCGGAACTTCTTCTAATGTAATGACCTATTTGGCGAAGGGGAACACAGCGCTTTCCGTTGCTTGTACTTCAGTTTCTACTTTATTGGCACCATTCTTAACACCGGTAGTTTTCTATGTGCTAGCGAGTCAATGGCTTGATATTGATGCCTATGCGATGTTTATTTCTGTGTTAAAAATCGTTTTATTCCCAGTATTTTTAGGTGTGGTGGCAAGAACGTTATTGACTAAACAGATGGTGAAATTAGGTACTTGCACTCCATTGGTGTCGGTGATTGCGATAGTATTGATTCTTGCGGCAGTAGTAGCAGTAAGTAAGGACAAAATTATTGAATCAGGCTTATTAATTTTTATTGTGGTGGTGTTACATAACAGTTTAGGCTATTTGCTAGGTTTTTTTGTGGCAAAATTGTTTAAGTTAAATTTTGCAGATAGTAAAGCGGTGGCGATTGAAGTGGGAATGCAGAATTCCGGCTTGGGGGCTGCATTGGCAACCGCTTATTTCAATCCTATTGCAGCTGTACCGAGCGCTGTGTTTAGTTTTTGGCACAATATTTCCGGGCCGATTTTAGCCACTTTTTTTGCGAATATAGATAATAAAGATAAGTTAACAAAATAGAAAAACACTGCAAACTGATAAAAAAAAGCATAGAATAAACGGCATTCTTATGCCGTTTATCTCTAATGACAAAAGGAAACTTTATGAATCAAGATTTTTTAGATTTCGAACTCCCTATTGCCGAACTGGAGGCAAAGATTGATTCACTTCGTTCTGTATCAGGACAAGATGATAAAATCAATCTCGATGAAGAAATTGCAAGATTAAAAAAGAAAAGCGAAGAGCTGACTAAAAAAACTTTTGCCGACTTAACGGCGTGGCAAGTTTCTCAAATGGCTCGCCATCCGCAACGTCCGTATACTTTGGATTATATTCAATATATTTTCACTGAATTTGAGGAGTTAGCTGGGGATCGTGCTTTTGCTGATGATAAAGCAATTGTTGGCGGTATTGCACGTTTGGATGATCGTCCAGTAATGGTTATTGGTCATCAAAAAGGGCGTACCGTAAAAGAAAAAGTAATGCGTAATTTTGGTATGCCGGCACCGGAAGGTTACCGCAAAGCATTGCGTTTAATGCAGATGGCGGAACGTTTCAAAATGCCTATTATCACTTTTATTGATACTCCAGGTGCTTATCCAGGTGTTGGGGCGGAAGAGCGTGGTCAATCTGAAGCGATTGCCCGCAATTTACGTGAGATGTCAATGTTAAAAGTGCCGATTGTTTGTACTGTTATCGGTGAAGGCGGTTCCGGTGGTGCATTGGCGATTGGTGTCGGAGATAAAGTCAATATGTTGCAATACAGTACCTATTCGGTGATTTCACCGGAAGGTTGTGCTTCCATTCTTTGGAAAAAAGCGGATAAAGCCTCTACTGCAGCGGAAGTAATGGGATTAACGGCAGATCGTCTTAAAAAATTGGAGTTAATCGACAGCATTGTTGAAGAGCCATTAGGTGGTGCGCATCGTCACCCGGAACAGATGGCACAAAATTTGAAAGCACAACTTAATGCTGATTTAGAGGAATTATCCGTGTTGGATAGTGAAGCCTTGCTTGCTCGCCGTTATCAACGTTTAATGAGTTACGGCTATTGTTAGAATAGAAATGAATTAAAAGGAGAGATTGAAATGAAAAATGTTTTATCAATTCAATCACATGTGGTTTATGGTTATGCTGGTAATAAGGCGGCGGTATTACCAATGCAATTGCTCGGCGTTGATGCGTGGGCATTGAATACAGTGCAGTTTTCTAATCACACGCAATATCAGCGTTGGAAAGGAATGGTAATTCCTAAGGAGCAGATTGCTGAAATTACACAAGGAATTTCTGATATCGGAGCTTTATCTGAATGTGATGCGGTATTGTCTGGTTATATCGGTGCAGCGGAGCAAGGACAAGAAATACTCAATACTGTTAATACTGTTAAAAAAGCCAATCCGAAAGCTATCTATTTTTGTGATCCGGTGATGGGACATCCAGATAAAGGTTGTGTCGTTGCGCCTGGGGTGGCGGAATTTTTGGCAAAAGATGTCATTAGCCAAGCGGATATTATTGCACCAAATTTAGTTGAGTTACGAGAATTAAGCGGTTTAACGGTAGAGAATTTCACTCAAGCATTAAAAGCAATAGAAGCCATTTTAGCTAAGGGACCGAAAAAAGTATTGGTGAAGCATCTCAGTCGTGTTGGGCAGAACCCGAATAAATTTGAAATGGTGTTGGCGACACAACAGGGAATGTGGCATATCAGCCGTCCGTTGCACGAATTTGTTGGGCGTGATCCGGTGGGTGTGGGTGATATGACTAGTGCCATTTTCCTTGCTAATTTATTGAACGGAAAGTCGGAAGTAGCAGCGTTTGAGCATACTGCCAATGCAGTTAATGATGTAATGACCGTTACCAAAGAAGCAGGTAAATATGAATTGCAGATTATTGCCGCTCGCAATTTGATTGTAACACCGACCAGTCAATATCAAGCGGTGAAAATTGCTTAATATGGATTTGATTACTGTACTAAGACAACAGATAGAACAAAACGCCTTGCAAAACAAGGCGTTTTTAGTTGGTTTGAGTGGAGGTGTTGATTCAACAGTTCTGTTGCATCTTTTTGTGAGACTTTCGGAACAAATGCCTTTGAAGTTTCGTGCTATCCATATTCATCACGGCATCAGCAACAATTCCGATTATTGGCTAGATCATTGTCGACAACTTTGTCAACAGTTCAATGTTTCATTCTGTTTTGAAAAAGTGCAAATTCAGGATCACAGTAATATTGAAGCTCAAGCACGACAGGCACGTTATCAAGCTATTCAACAACATCTCAACAGTAATGAAATGCTTGTTACTGCTCATCATTTGGATGATCAAAGTGAAACTTTTTTATTGGCATTAAAACGAGGTAGTGGGGTAAAAGGTTTAGCCGCAATGCCAACCTTATCCCGACTCTTTTCTGTGCCGATTTTTCGTCCGTTGTTAAGTGTGACTCGGCGACAATTGGAGCAATATTTAGCGGAAAATCAATTAACTGCCATTTTTGATGAAAGCAATGATGACCTACGTTACGAACGTAACTTTTTACGTCATCAGGTTTTGCCGTTGTTGCGACAACGCTGGGCAACGATTGATTTAGCAATTGTGCGTTCTGCACAACATTGTGCTGAACAGGAGCAATTGTTGGAAGAATTGCTACACCCTATTTTTCAACAACACCTAATGGAAGATAATAGTCTGAATTTGCAAGGATTTCACGACTATTCTTTGGCAAAACAGCGTTATTTATTACGTTATTGGTTTGCACATTTGCAACAACCAATGCCGAGTCTAAAACAGTTGCAGGTATTACTGAATGAAGTGGTCGGAGCGAAAAATGATCGTCAACCGGAATTACAGCTGAATCAAAAAGTAGTACGGCGTTATCAGCAACAGCTCTATTTAACGCCGATTTATCAAGATTTACGCACAATAAAGTTGCCAATTCAAATTGGAGAAACAGTGATATTGCCAGATAATTTAGGTGAGTTGTATTGTTATCAACAACATCATTATCTTTATTTTGAGTGGCAACAACAGCAATTAATTTTACCGTTACCGAAAGCGCCATACCAAATTACTATCGGTTTTCACTATTCCAAAACGGTAAAAATTAAAGCTAATACAAAACATACCGACATTAAAAAAGTATGGCAGATGCTTGCTGTGCCACCGTGGCAACGCAATCGTATTCCACTTATTTTTATCAACGAACAGCTGAAAGGAGCAGTGGGTTATTTTATCGTTGTTTGATTTTAAGGCATAGTGGACAGAATACTTGATCTTTTTAAGAACACTATGCCGGTTATTATATATTGGTTTTTACCTTCTGAGCTTTAACCTAAGAGAGTGCTTAGGTTAGATTTTATGACGGTTAATAAGGCACTTTCCCCGCTTTTTCAATTAATGATTTTAGATACGGAATATCATCGTGGCTGAGCATATCGATTAATCCCTCGCGTAGCCATTGGATAATTTCGCTTTCTGTATCATAGCCGTATTTTTGATTGTACATTTCTAACACGGGGATTTCTTTGGATTCATGCAGATACATTCTCACTGACAGCCCTGCTTTTTTGTAGGCAATTAAATCTTCTTTGCCAACATAGTGGTATTCCACGCAAACACTGCTGGCGTTTGATCCCAACACCGCACTGAGCTGATCGTTATAGCGTGCGAGGGTAACCACTTGTAGGCGTAGGCTCGGTAGCAGAGCTTTGACTTTATTAATTAAAACGTGATCGAAGCCCAATAATAAAATTTGATCTACGGTATTGGTACGTTGCAATATTTCCGCTAGCACTTCGGCAAAACGCTGATGGTTGCGGCGTTGTTTGGCTTCAACAATTAAACCCACGTTATTTTCTAATGCCCATTTCAACACGGTTTCTAATTCCACAATGTGCGTACCTTTGAATTCAGGTGAGAACTTTTCACCAAAATCATAGCGTTGTAGTTCAGCAAGAGTCATTTGTTCCACATAACCTTCACCGTTAGAAACGCGTTCGATAGAAAAATCATGGATAACCACCATTTTTTCATCTTTCGTCATCGCAATATCTAGCTCAATGCTGTGCGTGCCTGCCTCCAACGCACCGACAAAGGCGGGCATTGTGTTTTCTGGATACTTAGCACTGTAACCGCGATGGCTGTTTGCCAAAATCAAACCTTTTTCTGTTACGTTAAACTCAAATGCCATTTTTCTCTCCTATTTTTTAATTTTCAATTTAATTTTTAAATTCATTTTAGGATTGATAGCTTGCATTGGCAAATTAAATTCGATTATTGCGGGTTTATTTTACTAAAATATGTGATCTCATTCACAAAAATAAATTTATTAGAATTTAATAATTAAATTCTAATTGCGTAAAAATGAAGATTTGGTTTAGAGTAAGATTATCAATCTGGCAACCCACCTAGAGGAGCGAATCAACAATGGCAAAACTCGAATTACGCAATATCACCAAAAAATTTGGCGATTTTTATGCCGCCAATAATATTTCTTTCACCGCAGAAGAAGGGGAGTTTGTTACCTTGCTCGGCCCGAGTGGCTGTGGAAAAACCTCGCTCTTAAAACTGATTGCGGGCTTTCATAAGGCTGACGAGGGCGAAATTATCATCGGTGATCGCTCCGTGAATAATATTTCACCAGAAAAGCGTAACACAGCGATGTGTTTTCAGTCCTATGCCCTTTTTCCGCATTTGAACGTTTCGCACAATATTTGCTACGGCTTGAAACAGAAAAATGTGCCGATTGATGAGCAAATCGCCCGTTTAAATGTGGCATTAAAGCAAATGGATTTGGAAACACAAAAGTTGAAACTGCCCTCTGAGCTTTCAGGTGGTCAGCAACAGCGTGTGGCATTAGCAAGGGCAATGGTAACCCGCCCTGATGTGATTTTATTTGATGAGCCATTATCAAACCTTGATGCCAAATTGCGGGAAAGCGTGCGTTTTGAGATTAAACAGCTTTCTCATCAATACAATTTAACCAGCATTTATGTAACGCACGATCAGGCGGAAGCCCTGTCGATGTCAGATAAAATCATTGTGTTGAATAAAGGGCAAATCGAACAAATCGGCACGCCACAAGAGATTTATTACCAACCGAAAAATCGCTTTATTGCCGATTTCATCGGCGTGGCAAACATTACTAAAGCGAACGTCAAACATTGGCAAGATGATCTCTATCAAGTGGATTCCCTTTGGGGCAAATTTATTGTGCAATCCGCCCACAAGCCTGTGGCTGAGAATATTTATATTTGTTTTCGTCCTGAAGATGCCGTCCCTTGTGAGCCAAATAGCAACGTGGAGAATAAATTTAGCGTCAAAGTGCTACAAACCGCCTTTATGGGCAATATGACTGAAGTGCAAGGCTTAGTTACTTCAGGTTTGCCAAATGAGAAAGTGCGGTTGCAATTAACCAAATTTTCGCCGTTGTTAAATCAATCAGAAGAATTATTTTTCACCCTCGCACGCAATGCCATTCGTTTCTTGGAGGCAGTATGAAATCGGTAAAACAAGATCTCAAGGCTTGGCTACTGTTAAGCACAGGGCTTGGCACGATTTTATTATTAATGGGCTCAACCTTTTATTTGGTGGTGGCACAAAGTTTCGGCTTGCAAAATATGTATGGCGAACCCTCACATTTCACCTTAGATTACTGGCAAGAGGTGTTGAGTAACCCGATTTTTCATAAATCCTTTTGGTATTCCGTGCGGGTTTCCTTCCTTGGAGCGTTGCTATCGATTTTGGTCGCCTACCCTATCGCCTTATGGCTACGCAACCCAATGAAAGGCAAAGAATTTATCATCACCTTTTTCCGTATGCCGATGCTTGTGCCGGGCTTGGTAGCCGCCTTTTTGTTTATGAATATGATTTCCTATCACGGTATTTTAAACGAAACACTGGTTTGGCTCGGCATTTGGCAAGAACCAAAATCCCTACAAAATGATAGCTTCGGCTGGGGCATTGTGATTTTGCAAATGTGGAAAAATATTCCCTTTGCGTTAATTTTGGTTGGCGGTGCAGTCAATTCGCTGAAAAGTGATCTGTTTGATGCTGCGTCAAATCTAGGTTCAACCAGTTGGCAACGCTTTATTTATGTGATCTTTCCTCTCACGCTCGGGGCGGTGCAAGTGTCCTTTATTTTGATTTTTATCGGAGCGTTGGGCGATTTTGCCTTTTACAGCATTGCAGGCCCGCGTGATACTTACTCCCTCGCTCGCTTTATGCAAATGAGTGCTTATGAGTTTGAAGAATGGAATCAAAGTGCGGTGCTGGCAATGGTGATAATGCTAACTTCTGCCCTTGCCTCCGTTCTCATCACCTTAATTATTCGTCCATTATCTGTTAAACGAGGAGCGGTAAAATGAACAGAATCCAAAGTAACAACACCCGTTTAATTAACCGCATTGTGCTGATCTTTTTTGTGGTGGTGAATTTTGTTTGGTTGGTGTTGCCTTTCTTAATGGCTGGGCTGTGGTCGCTGGTTGATCCGCAACACCCTTGGAGCTATCCCGATATTTTCCCGCCTGTGCTGTCTTTTGAGCGTTGGCATTATGTGTGGGAAAACACTGCCCTGAAAGAAGCAATGTTGAATAGCTATACCATTGCGCCGATTGTTTCTTTAATCGCCATCACGCTTGCCTTGCCAACAGCTTATGCCTTTGGACGAATGGAGTTTCGTGGTAAAAAAATTGCCGAACTTATTACCTTAATTCCTTTGGTGATCCCTGGAATGATCATTGCGCTATTCTTTAGTGCGGTGTTAATTCAGCTCAAAATTAGCAACCCAATGATCGGCATTATCATTGGGCATACGGTGATGACCTTGCCTTATGCCATTCGTATTTTATCTTCGGGCTTTTCCGCCGTGCCACAAGATTTAATTGATGCCAGCCGTGATCTCGGTGCGTCAAAACTCACCACCTTTAAAGATGTGTATCTGCCGATGCTTAAGCCTGCGTTTTTAGCCTCTATTATTTTCTGTTTAGTGAAAAGTATTGAGGAATTTAGCATTTCTTTTGTCATCGGCTCACCTGATTTCATTACCGTGCCAACCATTTTGTATTCTTTCTTAGGCTATTCCTTTATCCGACCGAATGCGGCGGTGGTGTCGATTATCTTATTAATTCCAAACGTTATCTTGCTGTTAATTATCGAGCGTTTATTGAAAGGTAACTATTTATCACAATCCACAGGCAAAGCCTGATTTCCACCAGAGGAGAAACAATGATGAAAACTCGTCTTATCAAAACCGCATTAATCAGTTTAGGGCTAACCACCGCCCTGTCCGTTTCGGCTTCCCAAGATCTCAGCCAAAAAAGCTGGGAAGAGATTGTGGCGCAAGCTAAACAAGAAGGCTCGGTAACCTTTAGCGTGTGGTATTTACAACCGCAATTTCGCCTTTTCGTGAAAGATTTCGAAAAAACCTATGGCATCAAAGTGAAAATTCCTGAAGGCACTTTAGACGGTAATATGAATAAGCTGATCGCTGAAAAATCCCTTAGTAAAGGGAAAATGGACGTGATCGCCATCGCTGCCGACAATTATCCTATCGTGCAGAAAAATGATGTGTTACGAAATCTCAACAGCTTGCCTAATTTCGCTCAAGCCAACCACGCTTTGCAAGGAGTGAAATTTGGCAATCAAGCAATGGGCTTTTGGGGCAACCAAACGGGCTTCGCTTATGATCCAATGCGGGTGAGTGAAGATCAACTGCCACAAACCTGGGCGGAAACTGAAACCTATATCCAAACTCACCCGAAAAAATTTGGCTATGCCGATCCCAACGGCGGTGCTTCAGGTAAAGCCTTTATTTTCCAAGCCTTGCTCAACATCAGTGGTAATTATGATTATCAAAACACGCCTTTTGACGCAGCTCAAACCGAAAAATGGCAAAGCACTTGGGATTGGTTCAATCAAAATAAACAAAATATGGTACGTACCGCCTCTAACGCCGACAGTTTAACACGCTTAAATGATGGCGAATTAGACATTGTTGCCGCTTGGCAAGATCATTTATTTAGCCTACAAAAACAAGGTGCGGTTACGCCTCGCTTAAAATTTTATGTGCCGAAATTCGGAATGCCGGGCGGCGGTAATGTGGTTGTTGTCGCAAAAAATGCCCCTCACCCTGCAGCAAGTTTAGTGTTTACCAACTGGCTAGTTTCACCTGAAACGCAACAAAAATTAGCCAACCATTTTGGTATTCGCCCATTGAATGCGGAAATCGGACAAGCGGATATTCCTTTCTTCCCGCTTGACTGGAGCAAAGCCGCCATTGCCGATTTCACCAAAGAAGTGATCGCAAAATAAACGGAATAAGCTAAGGTTCACCTTAGCTTATTTTTTCGCTATTTACATTCAAAAAATGCGGGATTTGCTTCAGCTTGTTATTTTGAACTTAAACATAAGAAAATGAGATGAAACTTTTGCTAAAAGTTGCATTTTGGCTTCCATTCCTTTTTTGAGAAAATTCTTTTAGTAAATTTTTTCGTATTATCTTTTTTAAAAAGCCACCAATTTCAGAAAAATCAAGCTATAAACTAGCTTTATCGAATTCACTTTTATTGCCTGCAAAGATATATTCTTCAAAGGAGCTTGAACTTCTAATATAACTGTAATGTACCATTACACTTTTTAAATGGATTTTGAATTTGCTTATAAAAAAACTGCACTCTCTTGGTGCAGTAAATAATGAAAAAGACAAAGTAAGATTATTTCGCTGAAACCTGCTGTAAAAATAATTTTCGAGGCGTTCGTAGCCCTAATTTTTCCGCTTCATTGACCAGATTTAAGGCTCGGTTGATGTCTTTTTGTTTTAACGCATTGAGGACAGCTTGATTAAAATAGGCCTCCGTTTCTTTCTCCACCTTAACATTTTTCTCATTCTCTCCCTTTTGGTTAGCAATCACGGCGGTGGCTGCGGGGGCGTTTTTCTCCATTGTAAAAATCTGATTTAAGCCGACAAAATGTGTACCGTTAGCGGGTTGGAAATTAACAATGAGCTTGCCATTTAAACTATGCTTCACTTGAATATCCGCAATCGCTGGCGGTTGTTTGCCCGTGGCTTTGGCAAAAAGTTTTGAGGGGTGAGGGACGATAGTTTGCCCTGCCAAATCCGCTTTGGTGGTGTAAATCAGCAAGTATAATGCTCCTTGATTAATTGGCGTGAGATTTAGCTTTGCGGCTAATCTATTCGGCTTTAGCCCACGTTCTTCTTGCAGTTTAAAGTAGGTGGAATCATAATGTGCTGCAACCTGAAATTGGCTATCCAAAACCACGACATTCGGGACAAAAACGTGCTGATTTTGCACCTCACTTTCAATTTCGATTTCCATTGTTCCTTGGCTTGCAGGGAGGCGATAAGCCGCAACAGGGCTTTCAATCCCAGCAAAAGAGAGCGTAAACCCTTGTTTTTGTGTGGCGTTAAGTTCGGTTTTCACCTGTTGCGGTAGTGCGACATCTTGCCAGTGCAACTGAGCGAGGCTTTGAGCAGGCAAAGACAAGGTTGCGGCGAATGTTGGTTGAGTGCTGAGAGCGGTGGCAAAAAGTGCGGTCAAAAAAATGCGTGTTTTTTGGGTTAATTTCATTGTTACCTCACAAGAAGAAAGCCATTGTGTTGTTGAAGAGGCAAGCAAAAGTGCGGTGGTTTTTTGAGCCAGTTTTTTTGCTTGCCTTGTCCTATGATTTACTTATGAATCAATGGGTTGCCTGAACTTGAGATCCATTTAATGGTTGGCATTACCACCAAGCTTCAAATTGTATGCCAGCGATAAATTCACCATCTTTGGCTTTATAGCCTGCGTCAGTGCGTTTGCTGGTATTAAATTTATCGTTCCAATGTGCATAAGTGCCGAACACACGGATTGCAGGTCTTGCCCAAATGCTGCTACCGGCTTGCCATTGTTGGGCGAGGGTGTATTTTATTAGCTGATTTTTCAATCCTGTTTGCTGATCTTTAATGCGATCATAACCCACTTCAACTAGTGTACTCATTGTGTCAGTCCATTTGTACATAGGGCGAACGCCAGCAGAATACCAAGTTTTCCCTTGATGATTATCTAAATCGGTTTTTTCGTAAATTAACGCATACATTACTTCCACTTTATCTGACGGTGCGACAACGCCTTGATTGATTAAACGTAGCATATGCCCTTTATTGGTATTTGAGCCACCTTGAGAATGTCCCGTACTCCAAGAGGTCATCGCGTCTGTGGCGTATTGCACGGTAAATTTATTAAAACCGCCAAAAAATTCGCCTTGTGTGTGTTCAAGGGTGAGCATATACCCGTTTTTACTCGCACCCTCGACACGGCTGGCGTGATTTTTGGTGTGAGAGTTACCATAATCTAGCCCGATTTCTAATTTTCCGTTTTTATTCACTTCAAGATCGGCAAGACGCACATCAAAGACATCGTTATACACGTCTTTATCTAGATCACGAGTGGATTCCCACTTTTTCGTAATCGGGTTATAATTCCAGCCGTACGCTCCGCCTTGCTCGGTATTGCGAGTTACGGCAAAAGACAATTTCCCTACGCCCACATCAATATTCTCTACCCCTGCGCCAGGGCCTGAAATATCCCAATAATAGAAGTCATTAAGATGCACATCGTGGCGTTGATAAAAGCGTTTCCCTGCCCATAAAGTGGCATCGGGTAGGCTGTCGAGGAAATTTTTAAATTGCACATTGATCTCACGCAAGGCGGGCGTGGTGGTTTCCCAATCGCCTTGCTGATTAATGGAATAAGCAAGATTGGAATCTAAATAAATAGATTTATTGCCTTCATTGAAAAGGGATTGCCCTAGTTTAAATTCCGCATAGGTTTCCGCTTCGTTACCTAAGCGATATTTTGCCCCCCCCCCATTCACCGTAAAGGCGGTTTGCTCACCACCGCCTGATGTCCAACCAATGCCCGAACGAGCATAGCCGTGAAAATCAACGGCATTCGCACTCAGTGCGATAAAACTGGCGGCGATAGCGGTTGCAATGCGTGTTTTTGCGTTTTTCATAAGCGACCTCACTTGAAAATAATTGACGTATGAAAGAGAAATGAAAAATGATGGTTACACCCCTTTTTCTTTAAAAAGCCTTGAACAAGCCACCCCGTTTTCTTTGAATAAATGACAACGCTCTGGCACGATCCCAATATCAAATTCTGCCCCCTCATCAATCAACACCACATCATTTTGTCGATAGACCAAGGTTGGCTGTTTAATTTCAGGAATTTCAAGATGGATTTGGGTTTCATAGCCCAGTAGTTCCACCACTTGCACTTTACCTCGCAAAGTCACTTCGGCGTTTTCGGAGGGAACAAGATGCTCTGGTCGAATACCAAGGGAAAGGTTATCTCCCACTTTCACACCATCACCGCGGACAGGAATCCAAAAGTTATGGTGATTGGCATCAGGTAATTCGACTCTGACCCGCTCATTTTCAACGCCAGTTACTTTAACAGGCAAAAAGTTCATTTTTGGTGAGCCAATAAACCCAGCGACAAAACGATTCGCTGGATAATGATAAAGTTCAAGTGGTTTACCAACTTGTGCAATTCCGCCAGCTTTTAATACTACGATTTTATCCGCAAGAGTCATCGCCTCCACTTGATCGTGGGTAACGTAAATCATAGTGCGGTTCAATTTTTTGTGTAATTTAGAAATTTCCACCCGCATTTGTACGCGTAATGCGGCATCAAGATTAGAAAGGGGTTCATCAAGTAAAAAGACTTCAGGCTGAGAAACGAGGGTTCTGCCAATCGCCACCCGTTGGCGCTGACCGCCCGATAAGGCTTTCGGCTTGCGATCGAGCAAATGGGCAAGTTGTAACACTTCTGCCACTTGATTTACCCGAGTCTCACGTTCCGCTTTGCTCACCCCAGCCAGTTTTAAGCCGAAAGACATATTTTCCGCCACATTCAAATGAGGGTAGAGGGCGTAAGATTGAAACACCATTCCTATGCCTCTTTTGGCTGGCGGCACATCATTCATTCTTTTTTCGCCGATGTATAAATCCCCTGTGCTGATGTCTTCAAGCCCTGCGATCATTCTAAGTAAGGTGGATTTTCCACAGCCAGAAGGTCCAACAAAAACGACAAATTCGCCTTCATCAATTTCTAAATTAATGTCCGTTGAAATCTGTACATTGCCGTAGGATTTACCCACATTGCGTAAGGATACCTTTGCCATATTTAACCTCGTTTTGCATTTTTATCCGAAAGCTTAGGATAATTCAATGTGCCGTATCTTCCCCTATTCATTTATAAAAAAAATCCTCCTTGACGGATTTTTTTAAGGATTAGATGAAAAAATCGGCTGAAAATGATGTTGTGTGTTGAAAAGGACAATTTGGCGAGCTTTTGTGATAGCGATCACATTTTCTTCTTTCATTTTTGTGAGCTTGCTCACAGAAATAGAAAAAACTTGTCAGAACAGGCTGATTTTTTAAAAGGAGGAGATGGGGGGAGGATAACAAATTGTAAAATTTACGCATAATGAAGCAGAAATCCTTATTACCCACTCACAATCAGGAGCGTAGTATTATGAAAAAAGTGATGAAAAAAAACTTATTGACTTTCACCCTAAGCACCATTGCCAGCCTTGTTTTCTCAGGGGCGGTAATGGCGAAAATGAGCGAAGGAAAACTGGTGATTTGGATCAACGGCGACAAAGGCTATAACGGCTTGGCTGAAGTTGGGAAAAAATTTGAAGCGGATACAGGCATTCCCGTGTTAGTAGAACACCCTGATAAACTAGAAGAAAAATTCCCACAAGTTGCCGCAACAGGCGATGGACCCGACATTATTTTCTGGGCGCACGATCGCTTTGGTGGCTATGCACAAGCAGGATTGTTAGCCGAATTGCACCCTAGCCCTGACTTTAAAGAAAAATTCGCCGATTTCGTGTGGGACGCACAAACCTATAATGGCAAAGTGATTTCTTACCCTGTTGCGATTGAATCCCTTTCATTAATCTACAACAAAGACCTGATCAAATCGCCACCTCGCACTTGGGAAGAAATCCGCGAATTGGATAAAACCCTAAAAGCACAGGGGAAAAATGCCATTATGTGGAACCTTGCAGAGCCTTATTTCACTTGGCCAGTGGTTGCTGCCAATGGAGGCTATGCGTTCAAATTTGACAACGGACGCTACAACCCGCAAGATATCGGCGTGAATAACGCAGGTTCGCAACAAGGATTACAATTTGTCGTGGATTTGGTGAAAGATAAGGTGATCAATCCTGATATGGACTATTCCGTTGCGGAAGCTAGCTTCAACAAAGGAGAAACTGCCTTAACCATCAACGGGCCTTGGTCGTGGGGCAACATTGAAAAAAGTGGGATCAATTATGGCGTGGCAGTATTGCCTACCCTCAATGGTAACCCATCTAAACCATTTGTGGGGGTATTAAGTGCCGCGATCAATGCCGCAAGTCCAAATCAGGATCTCGCCGTTGAGTTTTTAGAAAATTATCTTTTAACGGACGAAGGGTTAGCCACTGTGAATAAAGATAAACCATTGGGAGCAGTGGCATTGAAATCTTACCAAGCTAAGCTCGCTGTTGATCCTAGCATTGCCGCCACGATGACGAATGCGGAAAACGGAGAAATTATGCCGAACATTCCGCAAATGTCCGCCTTTTGGTACGCTGAACGCAGTGCGATTACTAATGCGGTGAATGGTCGTCAAACGGTACAACAAGCCCTAGATGACGCACGAGCAAGAATTTTAAAACAGCAATAATTTGAGGGGAATTTCCCCCTTTTGTCTATAGCTAAAAGTGCGGTGCTTTTTTTTACATTTTTTTTGAGGTGTAGTATGCGATCATTTTTAAGCCCCAATCCTGTTTTAACCCCCAAGCTGAAGCAACGAGGTTTTGTCAGATACAGCCTAATCCTTGCCATTTTGTTCTTGGATTTTTATGCCGTAATGCTGATGTATTCGCAAGGCGAGTATCTTTTCGCCCTATTAACCCTCGTGATTCTCACCTCTGGGGTTTATATTTTTAGCAGCCCGAAAGCCTATGCGTGGCGATATGTGTACCCCGGCATCACAGGAATGATCATCTTTATTTTGTTTCCATTGGTAGCCACTATCGCCATTGCATTCACCAATTACAGCAGCACAAACCAACTTTCATTTGAGCGTGCGTTAAACGTTTTAACCACCCAGAAATATTTATCTGGCGAAAAATATGATTTCAAGCTCTACCCACAAGCGGAGGGAAAATTCCAAATTGGCTTATCGCATAACGGAGAATATTTTCTTTCCGAACCCGTACCGTTAGCCCCTGCACAAGTCAATTTAACGCGACAAGATCTGCCAAACATCAGTACCGCTCCGCTGAAAACCATTACCCAAAATCGCCAAACCTTGCAAGCGATGACCTTAATTTTACCTAATGGCTCATCATTAACAATGAGTTCATTACGCCAGTTTTCAGCTCAAAGTCCTCGCTATCATTATGACGAAGCGACACATCAGCTAGTTAATAACGAAAACGGCAAACGCTATGCTGCCAATTTTGACATGGGCTTTTTCCAACAAATTGATGCACAAGGCAACTGGCTGAAAGAAACCCTTGAACCCGGTTTCACCGTTTCTATCGGCTTCAGCAATTTTATTAAAATTTTCACCGATGAGGGCATTCAAAAGCCGTTTATCCAAATTTTTATTTGGACGATTGTATTTTCTGTGCTGACGGTAATTTTTACTGTGATCTTAGGAATGATTTTCGCCAGCCTCGTACAGTGGGAAGCCTTAAAAGGCAAGGCAATTTATCGTCTTTTATTAATTCTGCCTTATGCCGTTCCAGCATTTATTTCCATCTTAATTTTCAAAGGGTTATTTAATCAAAGTTTCGGTGAAATCAATATGATCTTGAACCAGCTTTTCGGCATTCGCCCTGAATGGTTTAATGATCCGTTCTTAGCTAAGGTAATGATTTTAATCGTAAATACTTGGCTGGGCTATCCTTATATGATGATCTTATGTATGGGTTTATTGAAAGCCATTCCGCAAGATTTGTATGAAGCCTCCGCAATGGACGGTGCGTCCACTTGGCAAAATTTTAGCAAAATTACCGTGCCTTTATTGTTGAAACCGCTCACTCCCTTAATGATCGCCTCGTTCGCCTTTAATTTTAACAACTTTGTGCTAATTCAATTATTAACCAATGGGCGACCAGATATGATCGGCACAACAACACCAGCAGGACATACTGATCTTTTAGTCAGCTATACTTACCGAATCGCATTTGAGGGTGGCGGAAGCCAAGATTTTGGGCTAGCCGCTGCCATTGCAACCCTGATTTTCCTATTAGTGGCGGGGCTTGCCTTGCTGAATATCAAAGCCACAAAAATGAAATTTGACTAGGAGGGATTATGGCTATTGTTCAAGCAAAATCATTACGCTATCGCCTATGGGCAACCCATTTATTTTTAATTGCCTTTATCGCCTTAATAATGTTCCCACTATTGATGGTGGTTGGCATTTCTTTACGTCCAGGGAATTTGGCACTTGGAGATATTATTCCACACGAAATCTCTTGGGAACACTGGAAACTCGCCCTCGGGTTTGATGTGGTACATTCCGATGGCACTATCATCCCACCGCCGTTTCCCGTATTACTTTGGCTTTGGAACTCAGTGAAAGTCGCAACGCTGACTTCAGTGGGAATTGTCGCACTTTCCACCACCTGTGCTTACGCTTTCGCCAGAATGAAATTCAAAGGCAAAAAAACGCTATTGCAAGGAATGCTCATTTTCCAAATGTTCCCTGCGGTGTTATCCCTTGTCGCCTTATATGCCTTGTTTGATCGCCTAGGGCAATATATCCCATTTCTGGGGTTAAACACTCACGCTGGCGTGATCTTCGCCTATCTTGGTGGTATTGCATTGCACGTTTGGACGATCAAGGGATATTTTGAAACCATCGATGGCTCATTAGAAGAAGCCGCCGAATTAGACGGTGCAACACCGTGGCAAGCGTTCCGCTTGATTTTGCTTCCGCTTTCTGTGCCGATTTTGGCGGTGGTGTTTATTTTATCTTTCATCGCAGCTATTACAGAAGTGCCAATCGCCTCACTGCTCTTGCGTGATGTGGAAAGCTACACTCTCGCCGTGGGTATGCAACAATATCTTTATCCTCAAAACTATTTATGGGGCGATTTTGCCGCCGCAGCCGTCCTTTCCGCTATCCCTATCACCGCCGTCTTCCTACTTGCCCAACGCTGGCTAGTTGGCGGATTAACCGCAGGCGGTGTAAAAGGTTAATTCCTGAGGGGAAGAAAAAGTAAAAAAATAGCGAAAAATCTGACCGCACTTTGAATGATAAATCACGCTCTCAACACTTGTAGGGCGTGATTTTTAAGCCGGTAAAATATGATTAAAGAGAGTTAAAACCATTTCTGACTTTGCTGATAGTGGTGGAGGGGAAGAAGATTATAATGCACTAAAGTAATTTTTACTGCGTTTCATAATCTCTGTGCTTTTCTTCTAATTTTGCAAAGTTGCAACAAAATTTCTCAAAGCCAAAACGTTTTGTAATTGCATTGGTATATGTTTTGGTTGCGATCTCGTAAATGCGGGCTTTATGTTGATTGATATATAAATCTTCTTTGATGAGTAACGCTGTATATTTTAAATCTATCTCAAATTCTTTGGTATAATCAATCTCAATTAAAGCACTATCAACAATAGGGAACATATAAGCAAAGCGAATACTTGCCTTTTGTTCACCACTGCTTTTTACCTTAAAATCACTTTGACTTTTACAAATTTTAGAAGATAAAGGGGCAATATATTTTATACCGTTAATGGAAAGGACTATACCGACAAAAGGTCACTTTTTTCCATTATCTTTATTGGCTGGAATTTTCGGTTCAATTTCTCTTAAAAAATCAAGATAGTGATCTGTTACACGATATAATTTTAATCTATCACTCATAACCATTTCCCCAATGAAAATACTGTGCAAAAAAAAAGATGCCGATTAGGCATCTTTTTTCAGCACTTGTGGTAGCTTGCACCTAATTAAGTAGCACTTATGGCAGCTTACGCCCGATTAAATAGCACTTATGGCAGCTTACGCCTCAGCACATAATATAGCCATTTTTGAGTGGTATTTCAAGGTTTGTCATTGATTTTCCTTTTCTAGTCGTTTTTCGTTTTTAATTTAACTGTACCCCATCAATTGCAAAAGTTCCCTTGTGTATTGAATGGCTTCGTTACGATTTGCTACGCCTAATTTTTGATATAAATTGCGGATATGGGTTTTAATTGTAGTGGTGGCAACTTGTAATTCATCTGAAATTTGGTCGTTGCTATATCCCGAATAAATTAAGCCTAGCACTTGCCATTCCCGTTGGGTAAGGGGGCTGATTTTTAATAAATCTGGCACTTGCGGATTTTTTAATAATTGTGCGACAAATTCTTCATCAAAATGAGCGAATTTATGTCGATAATATTGGTTGATGTGGCGTAAGATAAATTGAGCTTTATGAGCAACTAATTCATCGAGGCTGTTTTGGGCAAGTAATTGGCGGATTTGCTGTGCCATTATTTCCCCCTCCAACACGAAAACACTGATAAAGTTGGTTTGTTTGGTGAGGGCAAGAGCAAGCTGAAGATCTGCCATCGCCGCTGTTTTGTTATGTGTAAGAAAATGCAGCCGATTGCGTAAAATTAAGGCTCTATTTAAGTCGCTGATAAATTGTAACTTTTCCGCCGTTTGGATCAATTTATCCAAAATCGTTTTGGCAGCCTCATAATCGCCGATCAGCATTTTTGCCCGCGCAATATTACGCCATTGTACTTGGCTGAAATGATTGGTATCCGTGCTTGGTGGTTGGTTTTGAATTAGCCAATTTTGAGCAGCTTGGTTATCGTTCGTCATTTGCCATAACACAATTTTGACCTGATCAGCATTGGCATTCCAATCGTTGTGATAATGATGTGCATTTTGTAGTTGGGTAATTTTTTCTAGCAGTCGGGCGGCGTTGTCTAAATCCCCGCGTACAATGGAAATTTTGCATAAAATCGCCAAACATTGTAGCCTTGCTTCTTCGCTATCCAACACAGAAATACCGGCGGTTGCCATAGCTTCGGCTTTGTCCAAATCATACCAATCCCATAAAATTTGCCCTTTCAAACGGAGCAAAAACTCATACATTGGAATTTGTTGTAAGTGGTTTTCTTTCACAAATAGCGTCGCTTTATTGAGCATATCATACCCCGCTTGTAAAAAACCTTGGGCGATCAAGATTTCCGATTGTTGGAGTAATGTCCACAGCACATTGTGAGAGGTGTGATACTGACGAGCCATTTTTTCCGCTTTTTGCAGCATTGTAATCGCATCAGCGAAATTGCCCTTAACGTGCCAAGCCTCGCCAATAATGGAGGTGGCAACAATTTTAGCATAGTGGGCGTTGTCAGCAAGGCGATTTAATGCGTTGGAGGCAAGTGAAAGTGCGGTGTTTTCATCGCCTGAATTTATGGCGACTTGGGCGAGCAACACGTCAAATTCCGCTTGATTTTCAGGGCTGAGATCGATGTTCTGTTGCTCAAAATGGGCAAAAATGCCAGCCACTTCACTATGTCGATGTTGGCTTTGGGCAAGCCACGCTTTTAATAACACCAGATTAGGGTAGGCGACAAGCCCTGTATCATCAAGATGTTCTAGGCTTTGCTCTAATAATTTGAGTTCCCCTTGGTGGAATAATTGCCAGCCGTTTTGTGATAAAATTTGCAACAATAATTGTTTGTTTTCTAACAAGCTGGCGTGGTAGAGGGCTTCGGTAACATAGCCTTGTGCAAGCCAACCTCGTGCCGCTTGTTGGTGCAAGGCGGGCATTTCATTTGCCAACTCACGTTGGCTGCAATGGGCTAAGAAAGAGGCAAAAAGCGGGTGAAAACGCCACCAATTATCATCGCTTTCCATTCGCTGTAAAAATAGCCCTTGTTTTTCTAACCGTTCCAAAATAAATCGGCTCTCTGTTTCGCCCGTTACTTCAGCTACGAGAGTTTCGTTCATTGAACGCAGAATGGAGCAACGCAAAATAAATTGTCTGGTTGCTTTATCCACAGGGGCAAGTACTTCGTCATTTAAGTAATCATTGATGTGAAAACTATGGTGGGAAAGGCGTTTGGCAATATCTTGTAAAGTACTTTTCTGCTGTTTGGCAGAAAGGCTGATGAGTTGTAACGCCGTCGGCCAGCCCTCCACCTCATCACAAAGTGCGGTAATTTCTTGTTCCGTTAAGGGATTTTCTAAGCGAGATTGGAAAAACGCAATACTTTCTTGATGAGAAAAAGGCAGTTGATGGGCATTAATTTCTAATAATTGTTCTTGCACTCTTAAACTGGCTAAGCTCAATGGCGGCTGAGAACGTGAAATCAAAATGAGCGTCATTGCAGGCGGTTGGTGTTTGATCCAATATTTTAATGCGTCGTGAATTTCTTCGTTTTCAATTAAATGATAATCATCAATCACCAGATAAAATGGCTGTTCGTAGGAAGCAAGATTGACCAACAACTGATTAAACAGTGAAGACAAATTGGAATAGGGCGGATTGTCTTCATTGTGAATGTGGTTGTTGGTAGCTCTCGCTAATGCCGCACAAAAATAGCCTGCGAACCGCTCCGTTTGATTATCGCTTTCATCTAAAGAATACCAGCCTAGATGTGGTTTATCCTTTGCCCATTGGGAAATCAACGTAGTTTTGCCATAACCTGCGGGAGCGGTAATCAGCACTAAAGGATAATCTGAAGCCTGTTCTAGCAAGGATAATAAAGCGGTTCTGGTTACGCTATTTTGTAGGCGGTAAGAACAAATAAGTTTTGATGGAATTAACATTGTTAATAACCCTTTTGTTGATGAAAGATGTCTTTTGGAGTTCTCCTCCCCCAAATAAGAAATTACTTCCTACTCGTCATACTGACAAGATTATAGCAAGGAGGATTTATTTTTTCTCCTGCCGAGCATAATAAAACAAGAAGAATGTTTAATTTATGCCTTAAAAGGAGTTTTTATGTCTATTTCTCATACAAATGAAATGGCGTTATTTGATAATAATGTACAAAAATACTGCCGTTTTTTTGAACTTAGTTCGCCGCAACAATTTACCCTTGAGCAATGGTATCAGGTTATTGCCCATTCCGTTCTCGAGATTGCCTCGCAAAAACCACAAGGAAAAATTGAAGAAACGCGCCATATCAATTATCTTTCTATGGAATTTCTCATTGGCCGCCTCACGGGGAATAACCTGATGAATTTGGGCTATTATGAAGCGATCAAAACCTATTTAGCCCAGTATCAGATTGAGCTAGTCGATGTTCTGGAGCAAGAGCGTGATCCTGCTTTAGGCAATGGCGGACTTGGACGCTTAGCCGCCTGCTTTTTAGATTCAATGGCAACGCTAGGGCAAGCGGCGACAGGCTACGGGCTGCATTATCAATATGGGCTGTTTAAACAGGCTTTCCAAGATGGAAAACAAGTAGAAAGTGGCGATGAATGGGGAAGAAATCAATATCCTTGGCATCGCTATAATCCAAGCAAAACCCAACAAGTGCATTTTGGCGGAAAAGTGGTGGCAATCGAGGGAGATCGCTATGAATGGCAACCCAAATTAACCATTGAAGGCAAAGCTTTTGATCTGCCGATTGTGGGCTATCAAAATGACGTAATCCAACCGCTACGCCTCTGGCAAGCAGACAGCCCACAATCTTTTGATTTAAACCAGTTTAATGAGGGCAAATTTGTCGCAGCGGAAAAAACCTTAATAAAAAGCACCGCACTTACCCAAGTGCTATACCCGAACGATAATCATCGTGCAGGACAACAGTTACGCTTAATGCAGCAATATTTCCATTGTGCTTGCTCCGTGGCGGATATTCTTTCTCGCCACTTGGCACAAGGCTTCACCTTGGAAGAATTTCCGAAACGCCAAGTGATTCAGCTTAATGACACACACCCAACCCTCGCTATCCCTGAATTAATGCGGATTTTACTTGATGAGTATCAACTCACTTGGCAACAAGCGTGGTCTATTTGCCAACAAAGTTTCGCTTACACCAATCACACCTTGTTGCCAGAAGCACTAGAACAATGGGATCAACGCCTATTCAAACAATTATTGCCACGTCACTTTAAAATTGTGGAAAAAATTAATCACCTTTTCCATCAACAAGTGAAAGCACAATTTGGCGATGATGCCAAAGTATGGGAAAAACTGGCGATTTTGTTTGATTACCGAGTGAGAATGGCAAATCTTTGCGTAGTGAGTTGTTTTGCGGTGAATGGTGTTGCTCAAATTCATTCTGATTTGTTGGTTAGTCAGCTTTTCCCAGAATATCACCAACTTTTCCCAACAAAATTCTGCAATGTTACCAATGGTATTACCCCAAGACGTTGGATCCAACAAGCCAACCCTGCATTAAGCCAGTTGCTCGATCAAACCGTCAAAGGCGATTGGAAAAAAGATCTTGAGTTACTTCACCAAGTGGAAAATGTGGTTGATGATGTCAACTTCCGCGAGGCTTATTGGCATATAAAACAGCAAAACAAAGCGGCTCTTGCCAGAGAAATTGAGCAAACGCTTAGCTTATCAGTCAATCCAGATGCGATTTTTGATGTGCAAATTAAGCGTTTCCACGAATACAAACGCCAGCATTTGAATTTATTAAATATTATCGCCACCTATCAATGGTTAAAAGATAATCCGAATAAAGATTACACGCCAAGACTCTTTGTTTTTTCAGGCAAAGCGGCACCGGGCTATTATCTGGCGAAAAATATTATTCACGCCATTAACAATGTCGCAGAGATCATCAATAACGATAAACAGATGAAAGATAAGCTACAAGTGGCGTTTTTACCTGATTATCGTGTATCGCTAGCAGAAAAAATTATCCCAGCGGCGGATATTTCCGAACAAATATCAATGGCAGGGAAAGAAGCCTCAGGGACAGGAAATATGAAGCTCGCATTAAATGGCGCATTAACCTTAGGAACCCTTGATGGAGCCAATGTTGAAATTGCTGAAATGGTAGGACAAGAACACATTTTCCTCTTTGGACATACTGTTGAAAGTATTCAAACACTATTAGCAGAAGGCTATTCGCCGAAAACTTACTATCGCAATGATCCTGTCTTAAAAAATGCGGTGGATTTTTTGGCCAAAGGCAAAGCGAGCAAAGGGGATAAAACGGCGTTCAGCTTAATGTTAGATAGTTTGCTTGAGCGAGATCCATTCCTCGTTTTCGCTGATTTTGAGAGCTATCGAAAAGCTCAGGAACGTATTGGCCAGGCTTATTTAGATCGTGATGCGTGGTTAGAAAGTGCCATTTTAAACACCGCACGGCTTGGCAAATTCAGCTCGGATCGTTCAATCCGTGATTATCAATCACGCATTTGGCTAAAAAAATAGCGTAAAGACAGAGGTTAGCACAATGAACAGATCAACCAAGCGATTTCAGCAAGCAGGCATACTGCCTTATTTTTACGATGAACGAGGGCTAAAAAAAGTTGCCAGCCTGCAAACCCAGCAGCGTTTATTTAAGGCATTTGCGGGAAATACGGGGACATATTCAGCGATGTTGCCACCAGTAAAAATCCTTTATGAAAACACACCGCACTTTTTAAAGCTCCATCGCACGGATCTCAAGCACAATGTGCAGGGCGATTGGCGGCTTCAACTGGAAAATCAGCAAGGGGAAATCAAGGGGAAAGTAAAACGTAATACCCTGCGTTTTCCTCATCATCTGCCGTTGGGTTATCACAATTTAACCTTAAAGGTCGGGACGAAAAACTATGCTTGCCGCTTGATCGTTGCCCCAAAACGCTGTTATCAACCACCAGAAATGGAACAAGGTAAAAAGCTATGGGGATCATTTATTCAATTATATAGCTTGAAATCTGAGCATAATTGGGGCATTGGCGATTTTGGCGATCTCAAACAATTTCTACGCCACATTGCGGCGACAGGGGCGGATTTCGTTGGGTTAAATCCCATTCACGCTCTTTTTCCTGCTAATCCTGAAAGTGCTAGCCCTTACAGTCCTTCATCAAGAAAATGGCTCAATATCCTTTATATTGATCTCAATACATTACCTGAATTTCAGCAAAATCCTGAAGCACAGCAATGGTTTCAGCAGCCACAAATTCAGCAAACCTTAGAAAAATTACGCACGGCAAGCCATATTCATTACACAGAAGTGATGGCATTAAAACTCAAAGGGCTACGACTTGCTTTCTCTTTTTTCCAACAACAGGCAAATTCTACTCGCCAAGCTGATTTTGAGCAATTTCTCCAACAAAAAGGGGAAAGCCTTATTATTCAAGCCACTTTTGATGCACTTCATCAACATCTCAGTGAGCAATTCCCTGAACAATGGGGTTGGAATTATTGGGCTACGCAATATCAGGATTATCATAGCGAAACGGTCGCCCACTTCCAGCAAACCCACCAAGCGAACATTCATTTTTATGCGTGGTTACAATTTATTGCGGAAACTCAGCTCAAAGAATGTAATGAACTCTGCAAAACCTTAAAAATGCCGATTGGGCTTTATCGTGATCTTGCTGTTGGCGTTTCCGATCAAGGCGCAGAAACTTGGTGTGATAAGCAACTTTATTGCTTAAAAGCCAGCATTGGTGCACCGCCTGATATTTTAGCTCCACAAGGGCAAAACTGGGGCTTATCGCCGCTCAATCCACATATTTTGCAGCAACGAGCCTATCAACCCTTTATTGATCTTGTGCGAGCCAATTTGAACCACTGTGGTGCATTACGTATCGATCATATTATGTCACTGCTACGACTGTGGTGGATTCCTAAGAATGGCCAGGCACAAGATGGGGCATATATTCGTTATCCTGTTGATGATTTGATCGCCATTCTTGCCCTAGAAAGTCATCGCCACAAAGCGCTTATTATCGGGGAAGATCTGGGCACAGTTCCGAAAGCCATCGTGAGTAAACTCAAAAACGCGGGGATTTTATCTTATAAAGTGTTTTATTTTGAGTTTGACGAACAAGGAAAAAGCCGAGATTTAGCCGATTATCCTTATCAGGCAATGACAACCTTAAGTACGCACGATCTGCCAACCATTGATGGCTATTGGCGAGGCTATGATTTTGAACTTGGACAGCGTTACGGCATTTACCCAAATGAAAAAATTTTGGCGATATTGCAACAGCAGCGTCAGGAAGCTAAAGCAAAAATTTTAGCACGCCTAACAGAAGCAGGAATTGAGCCTGATCTACCAAAAGATTTATCCTCTCCAATTAGTAAAAAATTTAATCATCAACTGCAAGCCTATGTAGGGAAGGTAGAAAGTGCATTGCTAGGGCTTCAGCCTGAAGATTGGTTAAATATGTCTGAACCCGTCAATATTCCGGGAACAAGCACTCAATATCCTAACTGGCGAAGACGACTAAGCCAGAATATCACAGAGATTTTTAATGATCCTGAAGTTCAGCAACTTTTACAGAAAATAAATACTTGCCGAAAACCGCATTAATTCTATAAAAATAGCCGATTAATCGGCTATTTTTTCAAAATGATTATTAATTTTTCAACAGACTGTTGACTAAACTCAATACTTCATTAATCTGTGCAGAAGAAAGTTTCCACTCGTGAACAAACTTCATTTTGCCGTTTTTATCCAACACCACGATCAAACTTTCTCTCTCTTTTAATTTCCACGCATTTTTCACCGCACTTTGATTATCCAGCACAATTTGGCTATACGCATTTTCTTTTTTCGTCTTTTCGGTTCAGCTTCGCACAAAAGCACTTGTGCCGCAAATGGCGTCATCGGCGTTAATGATGTTGGTGATTTGAATGTAACCTTTTGAAATGTTGAGTTTTAATTGCGTCCATTAACGGCTGATTTTCTCTTTTGCTGCAATGTGTAAAACAACACGGCTTGATACAAAGTATGAGTCGTCGAGGAAATTGTTGGGATAATGTGCCGATGGGGCGTTGGTTTAGAAGTTTTAAATATAAATGGATGTTATATGATCGTATTCAACTTCTTTTTTATGCAAAGAGAAATCGAGCGTTGATTAAAAAGTACCCATTTATCACAATCTACAAACAAAACCTGATTTTCACTAAAGCCGAATATATTAATCAAACAACGGCACAAAACTCTCTTTAACAAATCCGCCAAATCGTATAACCTTACAGCTTGAAGATTGCCAACCAATGCACAGAGCTTATGCAAAATGGACGATTTTTATAACGCGGTAAAAAATGCCTTAAAATAACACCGCACTTTACCCATAGCCGATCACGGCTTCGCTTTTGTATAATGTGAAGCCGTACTCCCGAACCATCGCAAACCGTGAACGAGGCGTGATCAAAAAATGACTGAAAGCAAAAAAGACAATGCTATTTTTAATCTCAAAGCCAGCGAAAAACTGTTACTACGGCTCATTCGCCAATATTCCCCCTCACGCAAGGAATTAAGCGCATTATCGGGTTTAACCCCTGGGGCAGTAACGCAATATTGCCGCAAACTGCTGTTTCTCGGCTTAATTAAAGAAACGGAGAAAATGGTAAAAAAACGGGGAACGCCCTCTTTTCATTTAACTTTAAATCCCAATGCTTGTTGCTCGATTGGTATCACCTTTTCAGATAACTCATTTCAGCTCGCAATCGTGGATTTTATTGGCAATAAAATTGCCAATGAACGCTATGTTTACCACAATAGCGTGCAATTTGATGAATTATGCCAACAAATTCGCACCGCACTTCAGCAACTTTTAGACAAAAAATTTCTCGCTGAAGCAAAAATTCTCGGCATCGGTTTTTCTCTTTCTGGCTACCTATTGGCCGATCAATCCATTTCCTCCCCTTGGTTTCCGTTATTACAAAATATCCCTAACTTAGCCAACGTATTCAGCGAAAAACTGGGCTACCCCTGCCATATTGAGAACAACATTAACACGGTGGCACTGGGCGAATATTATTCGGGATTATGGAATGATATTGAAGATATGGTGGTGATCAGCCTTGATTTCGGTATCGGCGCAGGGATTATTTCACAAGGTAAGCTAATCCGTGGCGGTTTTGGCAATGCGGGCGAAGTGGGCTTATTGTTCCCTTATGATGCCCCTCGCCCAAGCTGGAAATATTTGCAAGACAAACTCGGCGAGTCGCAGTTGCAAGGAAATTTAATGGAAAATCCTCAAGTGCAAAAATGGCTCGCACACAGCCAAGAGCAAATCCATTCCCTTATGCTATCTGCCATCGCGTGGCTCGATCCCCGCGTTATCGTCCTCACAGGAATGTTGCCACCGCCGTTAATCAACCAGTTGATTGACTATGTAAAACACACAAAAACAATGCAAAATTTACACCGCACTTCCGCTCAACTCTGTGCTTCCAAAATGAAGTTTGAAGATATTTCTATCGCCGCCGCCATCGTCCCAATTTATCATTTTTTGCAATGACGGATTTACTCTATTAATGTATCTGAATAAGTATTTATATACTATTTTAACTATGATGCTAAGAAATAAAACAATAAATTAAACCCAATTACCAAATGGTAATTGGGTTCAGAAAAAGAAAGATTGCTTTGAACAGCAATTACTCTTCAGAAGTTAACTTATTCTCTAATGTTTCCGGTACTAAATCCAATTTGGCCATTAACATTTGATCGTGATCTTCTTCGTTATTACCAGTTACCAATAATTTGTCACCATAGAAAATGGAGTTTGCACCAGCCATAAAACAGAGTGCTTGCATTGCTTCCGGCATTTTATGACGACCGGCGGAAAGTCGCACATAGCTGTTCGGCATTGTGATGCGAGCAACGGCAACAGTACGTACAAATTCTGTCCAATCCAATTCTTCCGCTTCCATCATTGGTGTGCCTTCCACTTTAACTAACTGATTTATTGGGACAGATTCTGGTTGTGGATCAAGATTAGCTAAACTAGCAATCAAACCAGCACGTTCTTTACGAGTCTCATTCATTCCAACAATACCGCCACAGCATACTTTCAAGCCAGCTTTGCGTACTTTGCCGAGAGTATTGATGCGATCATCAAAACGGCGAGTGCTAATGACCTCTTTGTAATGTTCCGGAGCAGTATCAATATTATGGTTGTAATAATCTAACCCAGCTTCTTTAAGCTGTTCTGCCATTCCATCTTGTAATAAACCGAATGTGCCACAAGTTTCTAGTCCGAGTTCTTTCACTGCTTTAATAATAGCGGAGACTTTTTCAATATCTTTTGGTTTAGGCCCTCGCCACGCTGCGCCCATACAGAAGCGCCCTGCACCTCGTTCTTTAGCAATTTTGGCTTTTGCCACAATATCTTCAATATCTAAAAGTTCTTCTTTTTGCACACCGGTTTGGTAACGGGCGGATTGAGGACAGTACCCACAATCTTCCGGACAACCGCCAGTTTTAATAGACATCAGTGTTGACAGCTGAATGGTTTGTGGATTGAAATTTTCACGATGAACTTGTGCTGCACGGTAGATTAAATCAAGAAATGGAGTTTCAAAAAGCGCTTCCACTTTGCATACTGACCAATATTCCACACTTGGATGTGGGGTGAGTGAAGATAGCTCAATCGTTGTTGTTGTCATATTCCTGTCCTTATCATTTTTGTAACAAAGTTCTGTATTCTAACGATTATTGTGGTGTTGCACCAAATAATTTTCAGTTATCTTGCCATTATCAATTCGAATAACGCGTTGCATAATGTTAATTACTTCGCTAAGTTGATGTGTCACTAATAATAGACATAGCTGTTTTTGACAGCAGATTTTATCAACCAGTTGCAACATTTCTTGTCGTAATTCAGGGTCAAGCGCAGAAAAAGGTTCGTCTAGCAATAAGATTGGACGATTACGTAATAAGGTTCTAGCAAGGGCAATGCGTTGTCTTTGACCACCGGAAAGTTGTTGCGGCAGTCTTGCTAAATAATGTTCTAGCCCTACTTGCTCGGCAACATCAGTGACTTGTTTTTGCTCTGTTTTATTCAACGAAAGACTTGGTTTTAAACCTAAAGCGATATTTTCGGCAACGGTGAGATGATTAAATAGATTATTATCCTGAAACAACATTGATACTGGGCGTTGATAAGGTTCAGTGAAAGTGTGATTTTCACCGTTAAGCCAGATTTCTCCTGATTCTGCATATTCAAAGCCGGCAATAAGATTGAGTAGGGTAGATTTGCCAGCACCACTGGCACCAATAAGGGCAGCTTTTTCAGTTCGAGTAAGTTGTAAATCAAAATACATTGGCATTGGTGGATAAGTGTAATGCACTTGTTTAAGTGTAATCATTGGGTCGATTCTGTTCCGTAAATAAAAAAATGAAAAAATAAAACAGCAATAATACCATTGCTGTTACAGCGGCAGCATCGTTTTGGTAATGGCCTAATTGTCGATAAAGCAGTAGTGGCAATGAAGTGAAACCATTATTGCCGAAAAGGGCAATGGCAGTAAAATCACCTAACGAAATTGCCATTGCTAAGGCAAATGCCGAGCGTAATGGACGGATTAATGTTGATCGTTCAACAATTTTCCAACGTTGCCAACCACGAAGGTTTAATGATAAACAGAGCCGTTGAAAGTTCAACATATTGCTGTAAAAAGGGGCGGTGAGCAGTTGTAAGGCGAATGGCATTGCCACTAAAGCGTTACAGAGCGCAACTAAAACGAATAACAATATTGTGCTGCTTTCCATCTCGGCGAGAAAAAGAAATAGCCCCGTTGCCAGCACTAAAGTTGGAATAGCTAAAATAATTGTGCCGATATTTAGCATCCATTGACTGCTGCGTTGCTTGCCGAGCCAATAGAGGTGGCGAGTGGTCAAGAGCAATGCAATTGTCAGCAGCAGACAGAGCAGTGCCGCAGTGGGTGCCAACAATAGCGAAAAAACAATGGCTTGCCATAACGCCGGATGTAACAACTGTTGCCATAAATGACGGGCATTTAATCCGGCAAATAGCGTTTCCAGCAGTGGAGCGACAATGAAAAGTGTTGCAGTGATTAAAATAAAATAGTGATAGCAACGTTGATAGCGGTTTAAATTGGGTAAACAGCGCGCTTGAGGTGAAGTTTCGCTTTTTTGATAACGAGCGAAACGATTGTTGATACTGAATAGGGTAAAACAGAACAGAAATTGTAAAATCGCCAATAATGCTGCGGTTTCGATATCAAAATCAAAAGTAATAGACTGATAAATTGCCACTTCCAACGTGGTGTATTTCGGCCCACCGCCCAGCGTTAAAACAATGGTAAAACTGGTAAAACAGAGCAAAAAAATCAGCCCGAATAGATTAAAACAGGTTGGACGCAAAAACGGCATTTCCACCCAACGGAAAAAGCGCCAATGACGTAAATTCAGTTGCGCCGCCAATTTGAATTGTGAAGCAGGCAGCTGTTGCAAGCGTTGATATAACACGTTTGCCGCTAACGGAATATTGAAAAAAAGATGGGCGATTAGAATACCGCTTAAACCGTAAATATCGGGAAGCTGCTGCCCGAATAGACGCAGAAATTGATTAATCCAACCATTAAAACCGTAAATACCGACAATGCCGAAAATCGCCACCAGTGCCGGTAATACATAGGTGAGCGAAAAAATTTTTAATAAAAAGGGCTTAGCAAAAAAATCAAGATAAAACAGTGATCTGGCAACAAGAATACCAAAAAACAGCGAGAAAACGGCAGATAATCCGGCTTGATAAAAACTGAAAAAGATAACTTGTTGCAGGTAATCGTTTTGCAGTAAATTTAGCCATTGTGAGAAGCGACTATGTTGTAGTAATTGTTGTAAGCTGCCGCCATAAATAATGGCGAGCAGTAATAATATGACTAAACCCGGCAACAGAAAAAGTTGCCGTTTTATTTCAATATAACGCATTATTTTGCCAACGCATTTTGCCATACAGCAAGCCATTGCTTGGTCTGTTGATGGCTGATATTTGAAGTATCAATAGTTTTTTCAGATAGTACTCGATGACGCAACTGATCATAATGTGGTTCAATCGCTGCATCGGTAACAGCAAACATCACATTACTTTGGCTGATAATATTTTGTGCTTCCGGTGAGATTAAAAATTGTAAAAATTGATCTGCTAATTTCGTTTGTTTACTTGCTTTTAATTTTGCTGCAATTTCGATTTGTAAAATATTGCCTTCGCTGAATTCTGTTGCTGCATAGTTTTGTTTCTGTTCATTTAATTGGTGATAGAGTGGTGAACTACGGTAGCTCAATACTAAATCGCTTTCTCCTTTCAAAAAGGCACCGTAAGTTTCAGTCCAACCTTTGCCGACAGTGACGGTGTGCTTTGCCAGTTGTTGCCACGCTTGTTCTACTTGATCTTGCGGATAAACCTGATTGACCCAAAGTAATAAGCCACGACCGACAGAACTGGTGCGCGGATCTTGATAGATAATGCGTAAATCCTGACGTTCAATCAATTCTTTTAGGCTTTTTGGAGGATTGCTGAGTTTTGTTTTGTCATAAATAAAGGCGAAACTACCGAAATCATAAGGAATATAGGTTTGATTTTCCCATTTTAGTGGTAAGTGGAGATTGTTTAAACTGATGTCAGTTTTGGCAAATAGCTGTGATTGATCCGCAGCTTCAATCAAGCTTTGATCTAAACCTAACACAACATCGGCTTTGCTTTTTTTACCTTCTAAACGTAACCGATTAAACATTGTGACGCTATCTTCAAATGGGATGAATTTGAGATCACATCCACATTGTTTTTCGAAAATAGGTTCTAATTTTGGTGCAGGCCCCCAATCGGAAGCAAAAGAATCATAAGTATAAACGGTTAAGGTTTCAGCATTGGCGAAAGAAATGGTACTAACGGTCAATGCACTGAGGAAGAGTGTTTTTTTTAACATAGTGAATTCCTATTTCATTATTGATAAATGCAAACAGGATTTTGAATAGCAAGCTGCTTCTCAAATCCCTCCGCTGCGACTAATCAGTTCAGGTTCGACGGGTATTATCTCAGCCTTACTTTTAGTAATGCACCCCGTTGAGAACGGCAGTTACTATACGAAATTGTAGCGATTTAGACAATGAAATTGTGAAAAGTTTATTTTTGTAAGGGCTTAAGACAGTAACTCTTGTGTATTAAAATGATAGTTTGTATAGTATATACCTATTCCATATACAAAAAGGAGGGTAAATATGAGCGTAGTGACCGCAACTGTTTTTATGAATAATAAAAGCCAAGCTATCAGAATTCCGAAAGCTGCAGAATTACCTAATACTACAAAAAGTGTAAATATCATTATTCAAGGGGATATGCGTATTATCACACCTCTTAATAATATTTGGGACAGTTGGTTCAATGATTCAAATTCTGTATCGGACGATTTTATGTTAAGTCGTGAACAACCTCAGATGCAGGAAAGGGAAGAATTATAATGTTGAAATATATGTTGGATACCAATATCGTTATTTTTACGATAAAAAATAAGCCACCACATTTGTTGCCGTTATTTAATGAAAATCAATCTATGCTTTGTATCAGCTCAATTACATTAATGGAGCTGGTTTATGGAGCAGAGAAAAGCAAAAAAACGGCACAGAATCTTGCTGTTATTGAATCTTTCTGTGCAAGATTAGCCATTTTGGAGTATGGTGAAGCGGCAGCATATCATAGTGGGCAGATAAGAGCTGAATTAGCGAAAATTGGACAACCTATTGGACCATATGATGCAATGATTGCTGGGCACGCAAGAAGTCTGGGCTTGACAGTTGTTACTAACAATATGAATGAATTTTCATGGGTAGATGGGGTGAGAGTAATAGATTGGAGTAAGCCGATGTAAAATAGTTGTCTACCGATCCTTTTATTATTGTTTTTCAAAGGTATAACAAAAAACATACACCATGATAAGCGTATGTTTTTTTATGATGGATACTGTGATTTAAGCGTTTTTCACACTATAAACTTTAAATTTTCCTGTTTTCGCAAGAACCTGATGTGTACCGAAACTGCGATCAAGCAGATCCGGATAAGGCAGAAATGCATTAGCTACAATTCTTAATTCGCCGCCACGATTTAAATGTTGCTTGGCTTCAGTGATTAAGGTTTCTACTGCTTGATAAGCAGTATTCAAACCTGAATGGAACGGCGGATTGGAGATAATTAAATCGAATTTGTCATTAATTTGTGAAAAAACATCACTGGCAATAACGGAGCCTTGCAATTGATTTTGTTGCAACGTTTGCGTTGCTGAGGTAATAGCCATTGCGTGAATATCGCTCATTGTCAGATCAATTTGAGGTGAATGGAATTTCAAATAAGCACCGATTACACCTGCGCCGCAACCGACATCCAGCACTTTTCCTTGTATAGGCTGTTGCATAGTTGAAAGCAATAAATCTGTACCTTGATCCAGTTCACTGGAGCTGAATACACCCGGCAGTGCATAGATAGTTAATTGTGGCAATTGTGGAAGTGTATATTGTTTCCACCAGTCGGATAATGTAAATTGCACCGGTTTTTGTAATTCAAAATAGTAAAGGCTACATCGCCGAGCGGAATCAATTTTATAAATATCGCCTAATTTGCCACAAAACTTCTCTGCGGATCGAACGCCTCCACGATTTTCTCCTACTAATAAAATTTTTTGTCCGATAGGTGCTTGCGACAAAATTTGAGTTAATTGGAATAGACACTCTTGTTTGTTTTTTCCCCAGTAAAAAATGATGAGAGATGCTTCTTGATAATCAGCTTCAAGCGTAAATTCAGTAGGATTTTTAGCGTGACATACATAATCAAAGTAATAACTGACTACATTAATCCGTTTGGCTAAGATACGACATTGTGATGGAAAATCATCCTGTATATTACCGAGAAAAAGTAAAGTTTCATTTTCAAACAGATTAAGGTGGCGTTGTAATAATTGGCTTTCGGGTGTGAGTGACATTGTTTTTTCTTAGAAAGTGAATTGATTGAATAAAAAGAAAGATGGAGCTAATAGAAACCCCATCGCTATTTATGATGGTTTTATTTGACACGATAACCAGCTTTAGCACCGCTATCGACATCAAGTAGGAACAGATCTGCACCACCACTACCGGCAGATAAAATCATTCCTTCAGAAAGTCCGAATTTCATTTTACGAGGCGCAAGATTGGCAACCATAATCACCATTCTCCCCTCTAATTCTTCCGGTTTGTTGTAAGCCGATTTGATACCTGAAAAAACCTGACGAGTTTCAACACCTAAATCAAGTGTGAACTTCAATAATTTTTTACTTTCTGGCACGGCTTCACATTTCAATACTTTTGCCACACGTAAATCCAATTTAGCAAAATCATCAATAGTAATAGTTTCTTCAAATGGCTCAATTTCACTGTCTGTTTCACTTATTTTTGCCGGCGCTGTTTGGGTTGCAAATTGAGCATTTTCTGCTTTTGAGGCTTCGATCAAAGCTTCAATCTGTTTCATTTCTAAACGACTAAATAATGCTTTGAACGGTGCAATTTCGTGTGCCAATAATGGAGAAGTTAAGGTTTCCCAACGCAATTCATCGTGCAAAAAGGCTTCTGCACGCTCCGCCAATTTCGGCAATACCGGTTTTAAATAGCCCATTAATATACGAAACATTTGAATACCCATTGAGCAGACCTCGTGCAATTCCTGCTGGCGATTCTCATCTTTTGCAATTATCCAAGGTGCGGTTTCATCCACATATTTATTGGCTTTATCGCATAAAGTCATAATTTCGCGAATTGCTTTGTTGTATTCACGATTTTCGTAATGTTGAGCAATTTGTTCTGCCTGTTGGCTGAATTCTTGCCATAAGGCTTGATCGTGTAGGCGAGCTGCTAATTTGCCATCGAAACGCTTTTGAATAAATCCTGCATTACGGCTAGCAAGATTAACCAATTTATTGACAATATCGCTGTTCACACGTTGTACAAAATCTTCCAAATTTAAATCTAAATCATCAATACGACCACTTAATTTTGCTGCATAGTAATAACGTAAACATTCAGGATCAAGATATTCAAGATAGGTTTTTGCTTGAATAAAAGTACCACGGGATTTAGACATTTTTTCACCGTTTACAGTGACATAACCGTGTACAAAAATATTATTCGGTTTGCGGTAACCTGCACCTTCAAGCATTGCCGGCCAGAATAGACTGTGGAAATAGACAATATCTTTACCAATAAAATGATAAAGTTCGGTGTTGCTGTTTTGTTGCCAGAAATGGTCGAAATCAATATTTTTACGATTACATAAATTTTTGAAAGATGCCATATAACCAATAGGGGCATCTAACCAGACATAGAAATATTTACCAGGTTGGTTTGGAATTTCAAAACCGAAATAAGGCGCATCGCGAGAAATATCCCACTGCTGTAAACCAGATTCAAACCATTCCATCATTTTATTGGAAACTTCGGTCTGCAACGTGCCAGATTTAATCCAATCTTTCAACATAGATTCAAATGACGGTAAATCAAAGAAGAAGTGTTCGGATTCTTTCAGGATCGGAGTTGCGCCGGAAACGACAGAACGAGGATTAATCAACTCTGTTGGGCTGTAAGTAGCGGAACAGACTTCACAGTTATCACCATATTGATCTTCAGCTTTACATTTTGGGCAAGTACCTTTCACAAATCGATCCGGTAGGAACATTCCTTTTTCTGGATCATAAAGTTGAGAAATAGTCTTGCTCTTGATAAAACCGTTTTGTTTCAATTTGTTATAAATTGTGCAGGATAATTCTTGGTTTTCCGGACTATGAGTAGAGTAGTAATTATCATAACTGATATTAAACCCGGAAAATGAAGAAATATGTTGTTGTTGCACATCTGCAATCAATTGTTCTGGCGAGATACCCATTTGATCCGCTTTCAACATAATAGGTGTACCGTGAGCATCGTCTGCACAGACGAAATAAATTTCATTACCGCGCATCCGTTGAAAACGTACCCAAATGTCGGCTTGAATATGTTCAAGCATATGACCTAAATGGATTGGACCGTTTGCATAAGGCAAGGCACAAGTAACTAATATTTGACGGCGACTGGACATAATTTTTCCTTTTGATTAATTCGTTTTTTAATTGTGAAAATAACCGCTAATGTTACTCTATTGACAGGCTATTTTCCAGTTTAACTACTACTACCAAATATGTATTAGCGCTGTTTTCGATTGATTTTACTTAACAGTTGCTTGTGGTCGTGGTTAAATAGACGAGCTAATTTAAACACTACCTAATTTAAGGACAGATAAATGCGTAGTCTTAATTTTACTTATACTCATCTTGATGAAAATGTTGTGCAACAAATTGCCGACAAATTGGAACAATTTCAACATCCTACCTTACAAAAAGATCTGCTGACACTAAAAGCAGTGAAAAAAATTAGTTGTGAAAACAACAAATTGCAAATTGAGTTAACAATGCCATTTGCTTGGAACAGCGGTTTTGCCGATTTGAAAGCATCATTAAGTGAATCGTTGGCACGGTTGGCGAAGGTTGCATCAACCGAATGGAATCTTAATTATCAAATCGCTACTTTAAAAAGAGCTAACAATCAACCGGCAGTAAACGGAGTGAAAAACATTATTGCGGTGAGTTCTGGTAAAGGTGGAGTAGGAAAATCGACAACTGCGGTTAATTTGGCATTAGCATTACAAGCACAAGGTGCGAAAGTAGGTATTTTAGATGCTGATATTTATGGCCCATCCATTCCTTATATGTTGGGGGCTGAAGAGCAACGCCCTACTTCGCCGGATAATCAACATATGACACCGATTGTGGCACACGGTTTGCAATCTAACTCAATCGGCTATTTAATGGATGCGGATAGTGCAACTATCTGGCGCGGGCCAATGGCAAGCAGTGCTTTGAGCCAATTATTGAATGAAACCTGGTGGACGGATTTGGATTATCTTGTGATCGATATGCCACCGGGAACAGGTGATATTCAATTGACATTGTCACAACAAATTCCGGTAACTGGTGCGATTGTAGTTACTACACCGCAGGATATTGCATTATTGGATGCGATTAAAGGTATCACGATGTTTAACCGAGTTTCTGTGCCAGTATTGGGCGTTGTGGAAAATATGAGCGTTCATATTTGTGCAAATTGCGGTCATCACGAAGCGATTTTTGGCACTGGCGGTGCAGAAAAAATTGCTAAACGCTACAACATCAAATTGTTGGGACAATTGCCACTACATATCCGTTTACGCGAGGATTTGGATCAGGGCAAACCGACTGTGATTGCCGCGCCTAATGATGAAATCAGCAAAGACTTTTTAGATTTAGCACAAAATGTTGCTGCTGAACTTTATTGGCAAGGTGAAACCATCCCGGCAGAAATTATGATTCGAGAAGTGAAATAGCATTGCTAAATTGACAAAATTTTTTAGAACAGATTTTAAACAGCTTTATATCTTTGATATAAAGCTGTTTTTTATGCTTTCTATCAGGATATGTTTAAAAAATTGAGAATTTTAAACATATTTCGTTAATATGTAGATTGGATAAACATATTTTGACAGCGAATCGAAAAAGAAAACCTACGAGGAGGTTAGGTTAGATTAGATATTTTTAGCAAAAGCTAATAAAGTATTTTCTTCGGTTCGATTAATATGGTTGATATTGAACTTATCAAAAGTCCGTTTAATAGTGTCAATCACATTGATTTTATTAGCTGTGTCAGCAGTATCCAATGCAAAGAGGATATTTTCTTTTTTCAATAAACCCTCTTCATCTGCTCGATTGATTTTAGATATCCAATTATCACAATGCTCAATCATATTCGGGCTTTCATCCTGGTCAAAAGCTAATGGTTTAACCGCTTTTAAGATTTCTTTCTGATCTTTATTTTTTAAAGCAAGCGGAAGGATGAATTTGGTTAATTCTCCTTTTACTGAATGTTGTTTGTAATTCGACAGAATAGCATCATTTTCAGCTTTAAAAATCGTTTTGAAGTGTTTCACCATAATTGTTTCTTGATTATCGGATTTAATGCCAGATAAATGAATATATTTAGTATATAAATTATTAAAATAGGCTTGTGGATCATCAACTAGACCAACTGCTGCATTGCTGTATTGCACAATACCTTCCTTAACATCAACATAATGATGAAAGAAAGTTGCCATTTCTTGTGGAGTTAAATTGAATACTTGAGAGGTAATATGTTGTAATTCCTCATTTATGGTATCTCTTATGCTATTAAATATATTACTACGATAAAAAAAATCGTTCACACGCTTATCATTTTTAGCAACAAGTTGATAGCTCAGTTTTTGTTTCTCAGGTTCACACATCAGTAAGCCAACATTAACGAATTCACCTGTTTCAAAGTAAGGTCGAAACCTCACAAAACTATATAAAATTGGTTGTTTCATTCGATGTTGCTCCAGTAATCTTTGTTAGTTATGCGGTTTAGTAGTGTATGTATCTTATTAATATAATTATCAATTTTTTTAAATTCTTCTTCATCTACTGGAAACCAGTCATCAGGTATGAGTTTATAAATATGATTAAAGTCCTTTAGAATGTCAATAGCTCTATCTGTAAATAGCTGTTGATCAACAAAATCTAATCTCCACATTCTATTTTTAGGAGCAAAAATATGCTCATCGAATGCAGAAATTTCTTCGTCAAAAGCAAGATTATGATCTATTACGAGTATTTTCTGTTGCTGTTCCTCCATATCAGTTCTTTCTTGAATGAAAGAAATTTTCCTCATTGATATAATCTCTTGTTTAAGAAAATCTAAATTTTGGTTTTACCACTAATTTTAGTGTCATTATTTATTTAAATGCATGGTTTGCTTTTTATATTCTAATAACATCGCATAAAATAAGACAGTTAAAAAGAAATAGAACATATTGCCTGAATTATGTGCAAAAAAGACTTGTGTTAATCCGTAAGACATTACTGAAGTGATATGAATAATACCGAGTGTTGCTAATAATCTAACTTCTAAATTATCTTTATTTTCTCGATAAGCTTTAAAGAATTGCCATAGTGGAAATAAAAATACAGCAAGAAGGGATAATAATCCGATAACACCTCTTTCTAAAGTATCATTGAGAAATTGATTATGGGAGTGTCCATATTGTCCATCGTGCTCACTTATAATACCTTGTTTTGCTTGTTGTGCTCGCTTGGTATCAGCCCCTTTATCTCCCCATCCAAAGAGAGGTTTTTCTTGAATAGCTAATAGTCCAGCCTTCCAAAGTTCTAATCTAGGAGATACAGAACCGTCATTTGGTAAGTTAGATAACTGACGATTTGACAAAATATTGGTTATTTGTTGATAAACAATTTCTATTCGTGATTTTATAGGAGTATTCATTGAAATAATTAAACTAAATGCCACAAGAAAAGTTAGAATACATCCTATAATTGCTTTTTTAGAAAAGATGGTTCTATTTAAGTATAATAAGATTAAAAGAATAAATGGCGAGAGTAGCCAACCTCCACGAGATAGACTGAAAAGGCTTCCTATGACTCCTCCAATTATGCCTGTTACACATAAAATGCTTAAAAAATTTAATTTCTTATTCCAACTATAAAAAAATATAGCAGCACAGAACATACCTAATGACATAGAAATATCACCGAATTGGATAGGCATTTGATATGAAAATTGGAAAGCTCTATTATAATGTAAGATATTAACCTGATAAAAAGAGAATAATCCTGAAATTATTCCGCCTAAAGGAATAACATATAACAATAACTGTAATTTAATCGGATAATTTTTAAACAAATAAAAGACAAATAAAAAAGTTAATGCTCGGCTTGGGCCATCAAGAATTTTAGTGGAATCTTGGTGAATTAACACATCAAGTAAATAGATAAAAAAGTAAAAACAAAAAGCAACAACAAAAGCATAGCAGCTTGAATCAAGGAAGCATTTTTCTCTGGCTCTAAAAGCATAAAAAATAAAAAGTAATAAACCTACAGTAGCCAGAACAACACCTGTACCATATGCTTTAGGAATAATAACAAGAGCAATAAAAAAGTAAGCAACAGATAAATTTAAAAAAAATGAAATAGAACGGTGAAAAGTAGGGGGATTAAACATAATAATATCTTCAAAAATATATAAAATTTAATTAAGAGTAGTTATCTTCCCCCCCCCCCTTGCCATTTAAAACAAGGGGAGTATGGAGATCAACGACTACGGAAAACGATACGACCTTTGCTTAAGTCATAAGGTGTCATTTCAACAGTTACTTTATCACCGGTAAGGATACGAATATAGTTTTTACGCATTTTACCGGAGATATGAGCAGTTACCACATGCCCATTTTCCAATTCAACACGAAACATTGTGTTTGGTAAGGTTTCCAAAATGGTACCTTGCATTTCAATACTATCTTCTTTTGCCATGTTTCCTCTAATAGTTAACAACTTTATTGATAATTAAACAAAAAGCTACCGAAGTAGCGCTTTAAACGGCGTAATTATACACATATTTTTAATATATATGCATTAAAAATTGGAGAGAGTTATTGAAAAATGCAATTAAACCTGTGACTAGAAGTCGCTGATATCCATTTCTTTTGTACAAAAAATAATCTCAAATAATCGATTTTTAACTAAATAACTTGAAAATAATCAATTTGTTGCCAGTAAAATCGCTATTTTTCCAAAGTAGGATATTACGACACGATACAATTTGATAACTTTTATAAATTGTTGATTTACAATTATATTTACCCCCCCCCTAGACACTTTTTAAGTAATTTGAATATATTGAAATGGCGTCATACTTCTTTTACAATATGCAAAAATTTTTTATCAAGAATAGTTCAAAATGGAAAATCAACGACAACTAAGCTCATCAGATGAAATAGATCTTATTGAATTCATTATACTTTTATGGAAAAAGAAAGTTATCATTATTGCAACAACTTTCATCTGTGTGGTGATAGTAGCAATTTATGCTTTTACCGCTAAAGAACAGTGGACATCAAAAGCAGAAGTAATCGCACCTAATGCTGTTTCATTAAATAACTATCTAACTATCAGACGTGAATATGCTCGTATTTTAGGTAGTGATTTTGATGTAAACAGTTTATCTAATAGCCTTTTTTCAAAATTCAATCAATTACTTTATTCATTGGATGAGAGAGAAAATTTCTTATCTCAAACGGAAGTGTACAAATTAGAAAGTGTCGGTAAGGATAAAGAGCAGCAGCGAGTCATTTTAAATAAATTAGTGCGAGAAAATATCACTATTACTAAACCAGATGAGAAAAAAGATTCAAAAGCATTATGGGGGGGGGTACAAGTGAGTTTTTCCGCAGAAACACCAGCATTAGCTCAAGATACATTAAAAGCCTTCATAAAGCAGATTAGTCAAGAGTCATTAGATTACAATTTTAAGTCTTTTCTAATTACTTATAATGAAAAATTAACTGATCTTCGTTTTGAGCTTAACCAAATTAAACAAAATGTCGATATTCAACGCAATGTACAGTTAGAAAATTTACATCGAGCTTTGGATACAGCAAAGCGGGCAGATATTAAAGATTATTCAAAAATATCTGGTGAAGTAGAGAATAATTTATTAAATATAATTAGAGCAGATACCTCTATTCCTTTATCTGAATCTCCACTATCAGATAATCCATACCTCTTCATTTTAGGAGAAAAATATATTAGTGCGCAGATTAGTGCTATAAAACAAAACGATATCATTTACCCACCAAAATATTATCAGATTCAAGAACAGATAACGAAATTGGAAGCATTAGCTCAAAAATTTAAAGAAGGGAAATTGGAAACAAATGCTTATACTTATCTTTCTTCACCGGATTATCCTGTGGTTAAAGATAAGCCGAAAAGATTGTTAATTGTAGTAGCTGGTATGTTAATTGGTCTTATTTTATCAATTATTTATGTGTTAGTAACAAGTGCGTTTATTTCAAGAAAAAAAGAAATAAATTAGTAATGTTGAGAACAGATTATGCTGAATAATATTTTAAGTCTACACCGTAGTGTAAAAAGAGTTATTTCAATAATCATTGATATTCTTTTTATTGTTAGCTCCTATTTTTTAGCATTAGGAATTAGGCTTAATTTTCATGAAGAAGTGATAAAAACAGATAACTGGTATATTGTTTTATGTGTCAGTGTAATCTCTATTTTGACATTTATTCGTTTAGGTTTATATCGTGCAGTTCTTCGTTTTATTACCATTAAATTTACGCAAGTTGCTATTGTTGGTACGGGGGTATCAACAGCAGCATTGTTATTAGTAACATTTGCGTTTCAATTTAATTTACCAAGAACAGTTCTATTCTTATACTTTGTTTTCTTGTCTATTTTTGTTGTTTGTACTCGTTTTTTATGGCGTGCAATGTTGAGTTATGATCGTCATGATAAGACAAGAGTAATTATTTATGGGGCAGGAAGTTCAGGAAGACAGTTGCTGACAGCATTAAATCAAGCATCAAATTATTTAGTGGTTGGTTTTGTTGATGATAATAAAAATTTACATAGAACAGTAATGCACGGTATTACCGTATATAATCCAAAATCATTAGACAAATTAATTGAGAGCAGAAATGTAAAAAAAATATTATTAGCAATGCCAAGTGCAAGCCAGACACAACGTAAAAAGATTATTAATCGGATTAGTAAATATAAATGCGAAATTCTAACAGTTCCGGGAATGGAAGATATTGTTAGTGGTAAGGCACATTTAACTAGCTTAAATCAAATTTCGATTTCCGACTTATTAGGAAGAGATATTGTTAAACCAATAGACACTTTATTGAATCAAGATATTAAAAATAAAGTTGTTATGGTAACTGGTGCAGGTGGATCAATTGGTTCTGAATTATGCCGTCAAATTGTTAAGCAACAACCTAGAAAATTAGTTTTGTTTGAGTTGAGTGAATTTTCATTATATCAAATTCATCAAGAATTATTACAAAATGATAATGTTAGAACAGAAAAAATTGAATTAGTTCCGTTATTAGGTTCGGTACAAAGGAAACATCGCTTAGATATTATTATGCGTTCATTCCAAGTGGAAACAGTATATCATGCTGCAGCTTATAAACACGTTCCATTAGTGGAGTATAATGTTGTTGAAGGTATTCGTAATAATATTTTTGGTACTTTATCTTGTGCTCAAGCAGCTATTGAAGCAAAAGTTTCTACATTTGTTTTAATTTCTACAGATAAGGCTGTGCGCCCAACTAACATTATGGGAACAACTAAACGAATGGCTGAATTAGTGTTGCAGGCTCTTGCTAGTAAACAGAATACAACTCGTTTTTGTATGGTTCGTTTTGGTAATGTGCTTGGTTCATCAGGTTCAGTAGTGCCATTATTCAATAAACAGATTCGTGAAGGTGGTCCAATCACATTAACGCACCGAAGGATTACTCGTTTCTTTATGACCATTCCTGAAGCAGCTTCGCTAGTGATTCAAGCAGGTGCTATGGGAAAAGGTGGTGATGTGTTTGTGTTGGATATGGGAGAACCAGTCAAAATTTATGATCTAGCGGTAAAAATGGTGAATTTAAGTGGGTTGACTGTTAAAAATGAAAAAAATCCCGATGGGGATATTGAAATTCAAATAACAGGATTAAGACCGGGTGAAAAATTATATGAAGAGTTATTGATTGGTGAAAATGTTCACGGCACTACACATCCAAGAATAATGTCAGCAACAGAAATTATGATTGAATGGGATAAGTTATCAGTTATTTTAGAACAATTGGATAAACTATGTGCAGAATATAAGATTGATGAGATTAGAGAATTATTAATGAAATCATCAACAGGGTTTAATCCGACAACGGAGATTTGTGATATGGTATATCGCAAATTGCATTAATAGATAATAAAAATAAAGGATAAAGTAATGAAAATCAGTTTTTCTCCTCCGGATATTACAGATTTAGAAATCAATGAGGTTATTGAAGCATTAAAAAGTGGTTGGATTACAACTGGTCCTCGTACTAAAACATTAGAGCAAAGACTTGCGTCATATATGGGAATAAAAAGGGGTGTTTGTTTAAATTCGGCAACAGCTGCCCTAGAATTGATTCTTAGAGTTTTGGATATTAAAGAAGATGATGAGATTATCACTTGTGCATATACTTATACAGCAAGTGCAAGTCCAGTTGTTCACATAGGAGCTAAACTGGTTCTCGTGGATACAGCACCTAATTCGTATCAAATGGATTATGAGGCTTTAGAAAAAGCGATTACTGAAAAAACTAAAGTCATTATTCCTATTGATATAGCTGGTGTACCTTGTGATTACGATAAGATTTTTGATATTGTTGAACGTAAAAAATCGCTTTTTAAATCATCAAATGATTTACAAGCGAAAATTGGACGTATAGCCGTAGTGGCTGATTGTGCCCATTCTCTTGGTTCTATATGGAGAGATCAAATGACAGGAGCTATTGCAGATTTTAGCAGTTTTTCTTTCCATGCAGTAAAAAACCTTACAACAGCAGAGGGAGGATATGCTACTTGGCGAAGTATTGATGGTGTTGATGATGAAGCTATTTATCATCAATTTCAACTTTTATCTCTACATGGACAAAATAAAGACGCATTAGCTAAAACAAAATTGGGTGCTTGGGAATATGATATTCAAGGTTGCTATTATAAATGTAATATGACGGACATTTGTGCTGCGATTGGCTTAGCTCAATTTGAACGTTATCCATTATTATTAGCTAGACGTAAAGAAATTATTGGCAGATATATAGAAGGACTAAAAGGATGTAATGTGGAGATTCTCCCTCATTTTACAAAAGATTATACGAGCTGTGGTCATTTGTTTTTAGTTCGCCTAATTGGGAAAGACGAACATTATCGCAATCGATTTATTGAAAAAATGGCAGAAGCAGGCATCGCTACGAATGTACACTATAAACCACTTCCAATGCATACAGCTTATAAAAATATGGGATTTTCGATAAATGATTATCCTAATTCATATAATCAATATTGTAATGAAATAACATTACCATTGCATACTCAGCTAACAAATGAGGAAGTTGATTATATTATTGAAAAATTTAAGAAAATTTTGAGTGATTAGTATGATTTTGCGAGATTGGGAAAATTTTCCTTTACGAATGAAAACAGAGTCCGTGAAGACATATTATGATTACTTAAAAACGAAGCGATTCAGTTTATTGTGCAAGGTGATATTTGATCGATGTTTGGCTGCAATTTTACTGATTTTACTATCTCCTTTGTTTTTATATATTGCTTATAAGATTCATAAAGATAGCCCTGGAGATGTGTTTTTTAAGCAAACACGAGTTACTCAATACGGAAGAGAATTTAAAATCTATAAATTTCGTACAATGGTGGCTAATGCTGAGGCATTGGGGTCTCAAGTAACTACAGATAATGATAAAAGAATTACAGCTATAGGTGAGAAGCTAAGAAAAACGCGCTTAGATGAAATTCCGCAACTTATCAATATTTTAAAAGGCGAAATGAGCTTTGTAGGAACTCGACCAGAAGTTCCCCAATATGTTGACGCATATACGGATGAGATGATGGCAACATTGTTATTGCCAGCTGGCGTAACAAGTGAGGCAAGTATTGAATATAAAGATGAGGACAGACTCTTATCTAATGCAGAAAATGCAGATAAAGAATATATTGAAAAAGTACTTCCTGAAAAAATGAAATGGAATTTAGAAAGTATACGAAATTATTCATTTAGTAGGGATCTAGTTACAATGATTAAAACAGTATTGGCGGTGATTAAGTGATAAAAGAATATCCTAAATATAGTGTTTTAATGACAGTGTATAAAAAAGATAAGCCACAGGATTTTTTGTTGAGCTTAGAAAGTATGTGCCGTCAAACAATATCACCCTCTGAAATTGTGATTGTTAAAGATGGACCTATCCCTCAGTCGTTGCAAGATATAATAGATCAGTGTAAGGAAAAATATTCTATAATTTTTAATGAAATTCAGCTGCCAATTAATAAAGGCTTAGGGTTGGCATTAAATGAAGGAATAGAACACTGTCATAATGAGCTAATAGCAAGAATGGATGCTGATGATTACTCTATGCCACAACGTTGTGAAAAACAATTAGATGCTTTTATGAGAAATCAAAGGTTGGATATTGTAGGGTGTTCTGTTAGTGAATTTATTGATGATATTAATAATATTATTGGAAAAAGAAGTGTTCCTTTAACAAATAATGAAATTTATCAATTTGCGAGAAGAAGAGATCCTTTTAATCATCCAACTGTAATGTATAGAAAATCATTTCTTAAAAAAATAGGTGGATATTCTGATTATAGGAAAAATCAAGATACTGATTTATGGATTAGAATGTTACAAAATCATGCTGAATGTTTAAATTTAGATGGTGATTTATTTAGATTCCGTTTTGATAAGGGAACATATCAAAAAAGGAAATCTTGGATTAATACAAAAATTTTAATTGAAATCAGATATAAAGCATGGAAATCAGGATTTAATTCTTTTGGGGATTTTTTTCTGATAGCTTGTTCTCAAACGACTATTTATTTGTTACCTAAGTTTATTCAGAAAATACTGTATCAATATATTTTGCGTAGATAAGGCTTATGATAGATAGAATAATTTTGAAAATTAGAGTTCTAGTACACTTTATGCTACATTTTTTTATATATAAAAAAGCTAAAGTTATTTTAAGAGGTGTTCCTAGAATATTGTATGGGCATCGGATAAAATTTGGAAACTTAATTAGATTAAATGATAATGTATTTATTCATGCAGTTAATGGTGTTGAAATTGGTGATAATACAACTCTTTCTTATGGTGTAGTTTTGTTAACAGAAAGTTATGATATTTCAAGTAAAAATAAGTATTTATTAAGAGAGCATAAAGGCGCTCCTATTAAAATTGGAAAAAATGTTTGGATTTGTGCAAACTCTACAATCCTTCCTGGGGTTTCTATTGCAGATAATATTATTGTAGGTGCTGGCTCTGTAGTGACTAAAGATTTAGATCGTGCAAATAGTTTGTATGCAGGTAATCCAGCTCGATTTATAAAAGAATTGGATTTTTGACTAATGAACTTATTACATATTACAGCAACGCATTTACGTTTAGAAGGGGGAATTCCCGTTGTATTAAATAAATTAGTATCTGCACAGAATAGAATACAAGGAGTTCAATCAAAGGTTTTATCTCTTACATCTGATATTAAGGATATAGACTCACCGTATTTTATACATATAAAAAAAGAACAACTTGAAGAGTATTTAACTCAAAATCGTCCAGATGCTGTAATTATACATAGCTTTTATTACATTCAATATAATTGGGTTTCTAAAGTTCTAAATAAAAAAAACATCCCTTATTTTATAGAACCTCATGGTTCTTTTGGTAGAGAAGCTTTAAAAAAATCACAGTTTAAGAAATGGATTGCTAATCATTTTATATTTAAACGATTAATAAAAAGAGCAAAAGGATTTGTCTTTTTGAACGATCAAGAAAAAAAACAATCTATTTTTATAACGAAGAACGATATAATTATTCCAAATGGGATTGATATCAGTACAATTAAAAGCCCCCTTGAGACAACTAAAGAAATTAAAAATAAAATCTATTTTATTGGACGCTATGATATAAATCATAAAGGTTTGGATTATTTTTTAGAGGCATTAAAAATTTTAGATAAAGAAAAGTATAATTTAGAAGTTAGTTTATTTGGTAAAGGGACAGATGAGGCTATTCGTTATATTGAAGATGCTATTAAAAAATTTTCTTATATTAAAGTATATTTGAATAGTTCAATTTCAGGACAAGAAAAAGATAATTTGTTGGAGCAAAATGCCCCTATGATCTTAACTTCAAGATATGAAGGTTTTCCAATGACAATTCTTGAAGCTTGGTCTTATGGGAATCCTTGTATAGTAACTTATGGAACAAATGTTTCATTAGAAGTCAGTGAAAATAATCTTGGTTGGGTTACCGATTTAAATTCATTTAACATTGCAAATTGTATAAAAAAAGCACTAATTGATTATAATAAAGATAGAGAAGGATATATTAAAAGATGTAAGAGATATGTGGAGCAGCATTATAATTGGGAAGAGATAGCATATGAATCATATGAGAAAATTAAATATAGTTTGGAACTATTTAAAAAATGATGATTGAACATTATATTTTGTTATTTTTATCAAGTTTGACTTTATATAGGTCAAGGTATCCGGAATTAAAACTAATTCTTTTATTATTTAAAAAGATTTTCTTAATTTCTGCTTTCTTTTTTATCTCTTTAAGAAGTTTTAATGTTGGAAATGATACATTAAATTATTTAGAACTATTTCAGTCAGTAGCTTATAATACATTTATTGATTATTTAAGTTCTACTAGATTTGAAGTGGGGTTTATGTTTTGGAATTATTTTTCTTATAAATATTTGACAGAAAATTTTACTATATATCTTTTTTGTGTGAATCTTTTTTATTTTATTACATCTATTTATTTCTATAATAAATATTCAAAAAGATCATACTGGGTATTCTTATGGTTTGTATTTGGGCTTTATTATGCTATGTTTACAACTATGAGAGCTTGTTTGGCTTTATCTTTTATTTATTTAGTTATTGATGCCTTATTTGAAAATAAAAGACTAAGATTTGTTCTTTTTTCCTTTTTAGCTATATTATTTCACTCTTCTTCAGCTTTAATTATTCTTATACTTTTAGGTGTGAATAGAAAAACTTATTTTATTTTTAAACACAAAGTGTTTCTTCTAGTAGTAGCAGGTATAAGTGCGTATTTCTTAAATATATTTGTTTCCTTTTTTTCATACTATTCTCATTATTTGGATACGAAATATGTGGGACTAAGACTGGCTAGTATTTTTAATTTTATGATTCTGCTAGGACTTTATGTGTTAAGTTATAGTAAGAAAATTAATGAAGATACTTTTCTTTTTAAGATTAATAGTTTTTTTTATTGTCAAGTATTAATATCTTTTGCAGCAATACAATTTAATTTGTTAGATAGATTTTCTCTATTTCTTTATCCTTTTGTTATTGTTTATTTATGTTTAATTTATTCTAAATTGAAATTAGATAAAAGGATGTTAATTATTTTATTGATAAGTGTTTTAATTGTATATCAAATATTTATATTTGTATATCGTCCAGATTGGAAAGGTATTTATCCTTATCACTTTGTTTTAGATAGTTTTTGTTAATTTTATTTAAAAATATTGAAGAGGGTTTTTAAATGATACGTAGGATTTTAAGAAATTATCCTGTTATTTATTCCATGGCAAGAAATATTCATATTTACTTTAATACGATAATTAATTTTTATAAAAATAAAAGAATAGGAGTTAGATACAAAAAATTATTACAGAATTATCCTTTAACTCAAAAAAAAATATGGTATTTTTGTGTTCCAACTCATAATAATTTAGGTGATTATGCTCAATACTATTGTATTTTAAAATTGTTGAAAGAGAACTACTCTGATATTCCTATTGTAGAAATTCCATCATCGCCAATAAGATATGATTATTGTGGATTTTTTCAGGAACTTAAAAATCATATTGGTAATTCTGATTTGATTATATTTCAAAGTGGTTACACATCTTCAGATCTGCATGATGATGAAATAGTTCATAGAAAAATAGTATCATATTTTAAGAAAAATAAGATTGTTTTTTTTCCTCAGACCGTTAGATATTCTAATGATTCTGAAATACTAAAAACAGCAAATATTTATAATGAACATGGTAATATTATTTTTTTAGCGAGAGATAGAGTGAGTTATAATGTAGCGAGTAAATGGTTTAAAAATATAAGAGTTATTTTATATCCAGATGTGGTTACTTCTTTAATCGGTACATATGTTCCTAAATATAATGTTACCACTAATATAAAAAAAGGTATTTTATTATGTATTAGATCAGATAGTGAGAAATTATTTTCTAATACAGAAATAAAAGAAATGTTATTGAGTATAGAAAATTCAAATAATATAGAATGGTTGGATACCACTTTAAATAAAGGAGAAGTTTGTGGAGAAAATATATTGGAGAAATATATTCAATTATTTTCAAGTAAAGAACTCATTATTACTGATAGATTTCACGGAACTATATTTTCACTAATAGCGAAAACCCCAGTTATAGTATTAAAAAGTATTGATCATAAAGTTACTGAAGGAGCAAAATGGTTTATTGATAAATATCCAGATTACATTAAATCTTTTGATAATTTATCAGAATGTAGAAAATTTATTGAAAATCATGATATTAAGCATGAATGTTTAGAAAAAATAACTCCTTACTTTAAAAAAGAATATTATGATAAACTTTTTTATTTGATAGATGAAGATTAGAATTATTAGGGTATTAAATATATGAAACATTTCATTAAACAAAAACTAAGAGCTATCTTATACATTTTGTTATCTTTAAAACCATTTTTATATGAATTTTGGTGTGTAATTTACGATAAAAGTTCTAAAATGGAAAGATTAGAAGCTCAAATTTTGATTTCTGTACATTCATTAGAAAAAGGTATGGGAATTAGAAATACAAGATTAGGATATGGAAGACAGAAAGCAGAAAATGTATTGAATTATCTGAATGAATATCTGTCATTAGGTTACTCTACAGAGTCCTATGCTTTCTGTGAGGCAATTGCAATACTAGAATCGTATATAGAATTTAATAGTAAAAATGAATTTCAGATTGATTCAATAAATTTTGGGTTAAAGAATATATTGGATAATTTGGATGAAAAGACTCTTTTAAAAATAAAGAACTATAAAGCAGGTGCTTATTTTATAGCAAAGCAAAAGTTCCTTGATGCTACTTACTTTGATTTTCAAGAATTTATCTTATCTCGTCATAGTATCAGAGATTATAGTGAAGAAATTGTACCTAAAGATACCATCATAAAAGCCATTGAAATTGCAAATTTAGCTCCTTCAGCATGTAATAGACAACCAATAAAAGTATATTGCACAACTGATGAAGAACAATCAAAGTATGTTGATTCATTAATAACAGGTAGTAATGGATTTAAAAATCAAATACATAATTTTATGATTATTACAAGTAATAGAAGGGCTTTTTTTGGAGGCGAGCAATTCCAATGGTATCTTAATGGAGGAATATATTTATCTTTTCTTACATTAGCATTGCATTCATTAGGAATTGGTAGCTGTATTATGCAATGGTTTCCATTCTATAAAACAGAAAAAGCATTAAAGAGATTTTTTGGTATAAAAAGAGCAGAAGCTATAGTTGCAATTATTGCTTTTGGATATTATAAATCTGAAAATAAGTGTATTTATGCACAGAGAAAAAATGCAGACGAAACCATATCTTTTTTAAATTCTAATTATAAAACTAAAATATAACTATGTCTTACAATTATAAATATGTTTCATTGATATCTAATATAGCTATATTTATGTTTGGTAGTTTTTTATCAAAATTATTAGCATTTCTTTTAATACCTTTATATACATCAGTATTAACTGCGGAGCAATATGGTATTGCTGAATTATATAATTCTATTCTTGAAATAGTATTTCCATTTACAACTTTATGCATTATAGAAGCTCTTTATAGGTTTTCTATTGATGAGCATAATCTGAATATACTGTTTTCTAATTCTATTGCTGTAATTTTCATTGGAAGTATTGTTTTTATTACTATATCTTTGGTTATTTATTATTTTATTTATCCGTATAAATATGTAAAGGAGTTTATTTTATTGTATTTAAGTATATCATTTTATATGCTGGCTATACAATTTTCTCGTGGATTGGGACATTCAAAGCGATATGCAATATACGGTATACTTAATACGTTGATATTAGTATTATCTAGTTATTATTTTTTAAAAATATTGAATTTAGGCATATCAGGATATTTATTGTCATTTTCTTTAGGGTATGCTATTACAGCTATTATAGCTTTCTTTCTATCACAAGAGTATAAGTACTTATTTCCTGTTAAATTTAATATGTTTTTAATGATTAAAATGTTTAAGTATAGTGTGCCTAATATACCTAATATGGTCTCTTGGTGGATGAATAATATTTTAGACAGATACATTATTTTATTTTTCTTAGGTATTGAATCAACAGGTCTTTATATAGCTGCAAGTAAACTTCCCTCTATTATAAATTTATTAAGTTCAGTTTTTCAAAAAGCATGGCAATATTCGACAGCAAAAGAATCAAAAGAAATAAACTCAAAAGATAATGTTTTATTTTTTTCCAATGTGTTTAATGTATATCAATTCATATGTTTCTTATTATCTTTCTTTATTATATCAATAATTGAACCAATTTCTTATTTCATTCTTAATGAAAAATTTTTTGCTGCTTGGAAATTCGTTCCTATATTATTAATAGCGGCTACTTTTGGATGTTTGTCAACATATTTTGGTGTTTTCTATAATGCTATAAAAGATAATAAAAATTTAATGATTTCCACAATATATGGAGCTTTTGTTAATTTTTTATTAAATATTGTTCTTATTCCTATATTGGGAATTTTTGGTGCTGTAATATCAACAGCAACGTCTTATGGTATTATAGCATATCTTCGTTATAGAGATTTGAACAATAGAATAGGTTTGATTCTTAATAAAAAAGTTATTTTTAGTGAAACCGTTTTGTTAATAATTTATTCAATATATATTATTTTTTCTAGTGAATGCCGCTTATATTTGATAGATTTATTCTTTTTGACTTTTATTGTTCTTTTGAATAAGGATACATTTGTTCTTATATATTCGGAATTAAAATCTAGAACTAGAATAAAAATTTTTAAAGTAAGGAATACTAAGTGAAAATCGCAATCGCTGGAACAGGCTATGTAGGGCTATCAAATGGAATTTTATTGGCACAACATAATCAAGTGGTTATGTTAGATATTGTGCCTGAAAAAGTTGCAATGTTAAATGATAGGAAATCCCCTATTGTGGATAAAGAAATTGAGGAGTATCTTGCTTCCAAGTCACTTAACTTTAAAGCAACACTAGATCCTCAAGAGGCATTTAGTGGAGCTGAATATATTATTATTTCTACTCCCACTAATTATGATCCTGATAAAAATTATTTTGATACCTCTTCAGTTGAAAACGTTATTGAGGAAGTTTTAGCTATTAACCCATCTGCAACAATGATTATTAAATCTACTATTCCTGTAGGTTATACGGAAAAAGTACGTGAGAGATATAATACGAACAATATTATTTTTTCACCTGAGTTTTTACGAGAAGGAAAGGCTCTTTATGATAATTTGTATCCTTCTCGTATCGTAGTGGGAGAGGAGTCTGAACGTGCACATAAGTTTGCTTCTTTATTGGCACAAGGTGCAATTAAACAAGATATTCCGATGTTGTTTACCGGTTCAACAGAAGCTGAGGCTATTAAATTATTTGCCAATACTTATCTGGCATTACGTGTAGCTTATTTTAATGAGTTGGATTCCTATGCTGAAATTAGAGGATTGAATACAGCAGAGATTATCAAAGGGGTTTGTTTAGATCCTAGAATTGGAGATTTCTATAATAATCCATCTTTTGGTTATGGTGGATACTGTTTACCAAAAGATACTAAACAGCTATTGGCTAATTATTCAAATGTCCCTCAAAATTTAATTACTGCTATTGTAGATGCTAATCGTACCCGTAAAGATCATATTGCTGATATGATCATTGCTCGTAAGCCTAAGATAGTTGGTGTTTATCGTTTAACAATGAAAACCTCTTCTGATAATTTTAGAGCTTCAGCGATTCAAGGTGTAATGAAAAGGGTTAAAGCAAAAGGAATAGAGGTTATTGTTTATGAGCCTACTCTTGATGTTGATGAGTTTTTCCATTCGCGTGTAGAAAAGGATTTAGCAACTTTCAAACAACAAGCGGATGTTATTGTTGCTAATCGTTTATCAGAAGATTTAAGGGATGTGAAGGATAAGGTTTATACTCGGGATTTATTTGTGCGTGATTAAAAATAAGTGAGCAAAAAATGAATATATTTGATAACAAGAAAAAGGTTTTGATTACTGGTGCCGCTGGCTTTATTGGGTTTCATTTAGCGAAACGTTTGTTGGAATTGGGAGCCAAGGTTTGTGGCTTTGATAGTGTTAATGATTATTATGATGTGCAATTAAAAGAAGATCGCTTAAAAATTCTTTCACAATTTAATAGTTTTTCTTTTGTTCGAGCAAATTTAGCAGATGCACAAGCGGTAAACCATTGTTTTGAGGAATTTGATCCAGATATTGTTGTCAATTTAGCAGCACAAGCAGGGGTTCGTTATAGTATTGATAATCCATATGCTTATGTTGAATCAAATTTAATAGGCTTTTTTAATATTTTAGAGGCTTGTCGTCATTATCCCGTAGAGCATCTTTTGTTTGCTTCAAGCTCTTCTGTTTATGGCAACCAACAAAAAACACCGTTTAGTACTTCGGATAATGTTGATCAGCCAATTAGTTTTTATGCTGCTACAAAAAAATCGAATGAATTAATGGCATATACTTATAGTCATTTATATGGTATTCCATCAACTGGATTACGTTTTTTTACAGTATATGGTCCTTTTGGACGTCCTGATATGGCTTATTTTAAATTTACGAATATGATTTATGCCGGTCAAGCAATTAAGATATATAACCAAGGTGATATGTATCGTGATTTTACATATATTGATGATATCGTAAAAGGGATTGAAAATATGCTTTGTAATCCTCCGCAAGCTAATAGCCAAGGTGATCATTACAAGGTGTATAACATCGGTAATAACCAGCCAGAAAAATTAATGTATTTTATAGAGACATTAGAAAAATCTCTAGGTATGCAGGCAGAAAAAGAATATCTTCCTATGCAAGATGGGGATGTTTATCAAACTTATGCTGATGTGAGCGAGTTAGAGAGAGATTTTGGATTTAAGCCTAGTACTTCCATAGAGGATGGACTTGGGCGATTCGCAAAATGGTATAAGGAGTATTATTCTAAGTAAATAGCTTAACTTAATACTACTGATAGTTGTGATTTCAGGATAGTAGAGTATGTTGTCCTGTGTTCAACATTTAATTTCCTTCTTTCCCAATAAACAGCCCCTTCAAAAAATGGTAAATAAACTCAAAATTTAAATTTTGAGTTTATTTACCATTTTCATCTATGTAACAATCTGGTTTTTTGTAGAAATTCTTGTAGGTTGAAATATTATTGCTCGATCTTTCCTTAATCTAGATGTTTTTATACCAAATAGAGGGGGAATCAATATTCATTGATGCTTATGGATAAAAATAGCTTTTATTAAGGGTAGAAGCATTATTATCTAATAAATAATAAATTTATCTAAAACGCTCTACAAACCCTCTTTTATATTTGATATGACTTTGAATATTTTTCTCAGCATCTTTTTTATCCCAAATCTGTAATTCCCAGGGGTAATAAAAGTTATTGGAATTTTTGAAATAGATGTGGATACCGATATATTCTTCCTTATCTCTAAGATACCAGTTTTTTAAACCATATTTTTCTTTCCAATTGTCAAGCTGTTCCATAATTTGTGAAATATCTTCACTAGATACTATAATGCGAGCACCAAAAATATCATTCAAAATACTATTAACCGGATAACCTTCGCTCCTTTGTTGGAAACGTTTAATTTTTTCTAAAATAGATTCTGATGTTTTAACACGATAAAAATAGGAAATATCATATAAATCGGCACGGTAGAGATAATCATTAATTGATTCGTGTAGATTTAAGCGATATGCAAGAATATGTTGAACAGGTACTTTCGATAGCGTATGTTTTAAATTTACTTTTTCAATCTTACCTGTTTCAAAATAATCTTTTGAAAAAGCAAGGTGCACTTTATTTATTTCATCAATAAGTCTTTCTACTTTTTCCAACATTTTTTAATCCTTCAATAAAAAATATTATTCAAAACGTTTTCTTTTTTAATTTTAAGAAGATAAATAAAAATTAATCCCCATAAATCTCACGATAAAGTTGTGATTCAAAACGGACTAGCGGCGCACGTTTGGTTTTATCTTCCAAATCACCGGTGGAATAGCCGTTGATAAATTGAACGAATGCGACTTTTTCACCACGGGTGTTATTGAGGAAACCGGCGAGGTTGTAAACGCCTTTAAGGGAGCCGGTTTTAGCAATGACATTTTTCACCAACGGTGAGCCGATCAATGAACCACGACCGCTGATGGTGCCGTCAACACCGGCGATTGGGAAAGTTTGCATTAATTTGAGCGTGTTGTCGTTGCGAGCAATGTATTCCAATGCTTGCAACATCGTATTAGCGCTGATCAGATTTTGGCGTGAAAGCCCTGAACCATCGGCAATCACACTGTTACCAAAGCGGATATTGGTGTTTTTCTCTAGAATTCTTCTCACCGCCATTCCACCTAATTGGAATGTCGCTGGGCGTTTATAGTAGTAATAAGCAATTGTTCTGAATAATGCATCTGCAATTTGGTTATCAGAATGTTTCATCATTTTTTTCAACAATTCCGGCAAGGCTTTAGACTGATGAGTAGCTAAAACATTACCTTGCTGTGGTTGGAATGGTATTTGAACTCGCCCACTGAATGAAATGCCGAGATTTTTTAACATTCTTTGTGAAATCGCTACAGCATAGCTATCGGTATCTTGCACCGCAAAACTTAAACCGAATTTTTTCGGTTGACGGCGGATACAGCCTTTGAGTTGATAACGGTTATTGTCGTTACTGACCACATCAAATTGACAATAGCCCGCTTCATTGTCATTAACGATATAAACTTGGCTAAACATCTGAATTGGGTATTGAGAAGGAACATCAATACGAACTAAACTGCCAACAGAACCACTGGCATCAATGTTTACAGAAAAACAGTTACCGTCAATATTCACCGCTGCTGGTGGCGCATTAAAACACATTGTTAAATCGTTCCAAATCCAGCCCAAGCCACGGTCGTGGGAAGCAAAAATGGAGGTATCTAAAATTAAATCACCATTGATTTGGCGAATTCCTTGTTTTTTTAAAGTGGCGAGTAGGTTGTAAAGCTGTCCGCTAGTTAAGTCTGGATCTCCACTAAATTTGATAATTAAATCACCTTTTAAATGCCCATTTTCAATTTTTCCGTTGGTTAATAAGCTGGTTTGAAATTTAAATTGATCAGTTAATAGCAGCTTTGCGGCAATGGCGGTAAATACCTTTTGTGTACTTGCAGGCAACATAAACATATCGCTTTGATAGCTAGCAACGGTTTGGTTAGTGGCAAGATTTTTGGCAGCGATCGTAACATTTGTGCCTTTAGGTAATTCATTGATTAGTGGAGGCACATCAACAGTAGCATTTACGAATTGGCTAAATGTTAAACAACTTAATATAGGAAGCAGATATTTTAAAGATTTACGAATGTACGTATTGATTGAAATAGAGAAGATCATAACAACGGTTTTTAATATTGATATTTTTTGCAATGCGGTAAATAATAATAGCTCTCGTTGATTTCGTAAATCACAATTTATTATTTTTGCCACATAAGTACAATGTTTATTGCTTATGTGGTTTTGTTTTGACTGTTAATTAATACGTTAAAAGGGATCAAAATAATGCAACAAATTCCGATGACAGTACGCGGTGCTAATCTTTTACGTGAAGAACTTGATTATTTAAAGAATGTGCGTCGTCCAGAAATTATTAAAGCAATTGCCGAAGCGCGAGAGCATGGTGATTTAAAGGAAAATGCAGAATATCACGCTGCTCGTGAGCAACAGGGATTTTGTGAAGGACGTATTCAAGAAATTGAAGGCAAATTGTCTAATGCACAAATTATTGATATAACGAAAATTGCGAATAATGGACGTGTAATTTTTGGTGCAACAGTCGTGTTAGTGAATGTGGAAACTGATGATGAAGTAACTTATCAAATCGTTGGTGATGATGAAGCCGATATTAAGCAAGGGCTAATTTCGGTCAATTCACCGATTGCACGTGGTTTAATCGGTAAAGAAGTGGATGATAATGTCACGATTACAACCCCAGGCGGTAAAGTTGAGTTTGATATTATCAATGTGGAATATCGTTAATACCTCTTTTAAGCTTTAGGATTGCCCGCTTTCTTTTGAAGCGGGCGTATTTTTTGGAAAAAGCTCATTCTCATTAATTCAATCTGTATAACCAATAACCCTCTTATTGATGTTGATTGCTGATCAGTGAACGCATTCGTGATAAAAATTTTGTAAATTCTGTGATAAGATAACGACCGAATTTTAACTAGAACGATGATATAGATAAGAAAATGGATAGATTGTGGGTAAAAAATTATCCGGCTGAATCAAGAATGGATCCGAATACGTTGGCATTATCTTCTTTAGTAGAAATGTTGGAAAAAGCGGTAAGAGAACATCCGGATAGACCGGCTTATGTCAATATGGGGCAAGTTTTAACTTATCGTAAATTAGAAGAGCGTAGCCGAGCATTTGCAGCTTATTTACAGAATGAGTTGAAGTTGGAACGAGGTGATCGCGTTGCATTGATGATGCCGAATTTGTTGCAATATCCAATTGCACTGTTTGGTATTTTGCGAGCTGGTATGGTGGTGGTGAATGTTAATCCGCTTTATACTCCGAGAGAATTAGAGCATCAGCTCAAAGATAGCGGTGCAACCGCGATAGTGGTGGTTTCCAACTTTGCTTCGACATTAGAAAAAGTTGTTTTTAATACTGATGTGAAGCACGTGATTTTAACTAGAATGGGCGATCAACTTTCATTCGGTAAGCGGACGTTAGTCAATTTTGTGGTTAAATATATCAAAAAGCTAGTGCCGAAATATAAATTACCGCACGCCGTAACTTTCCGTGAAGTGTTAAGGGTTGGTAAATATCGTCAATATATTCGTCCGGAAATTGGTAAAAAAGATCTTGCATTTCTGCAATATACTGGCGGTACAACCGGTGTGGCGAAAGGAGCAATGCTCACTCACGGCAATATGATTTACAACATTGCACAGGCAAAATGGTTGGCTGAGCCTTTTGTTAAAGCTGGTAATAATCGTTATGCCACTATTATTTTGCCGATGTATCACGTTTTCTCTTTAACCGTGAATGCATTATTGTTTATTGATTTTGGACTTACTGGTATTTTAATCACTAACCCTCGTGATTTGCCTAATTTGATCAAAGAGTTAAAGCGTTATCGTCCGATAGCGATCACAGGTGTAAATACTTTATTTAATTCGTTATTACAGCAAGAAGAGTTAAAAAATGTTGATTTCTCTCAGCTAAAATTAACTGTTGGTGGTGGAGTATCTGTGCAAAAAGCGATTGCACAACGTTGGTATGATTTAACTGGTTGTCATATTTTAGAAGGTTACGGAATGACAGAGTGTTCACCGTTGATTGCTTGTAATCCAGCGAATTTCGCCGGACACGCTGGTAAAATCGGCGTGCCAGTGCCGGATACCGATATTAAAATTATGGATGATAATGGCAATGAACTTGGGCTTAATCAACCGGGTGAGCTTTGGGTGAAAGGCGCACAGGTGATGCAAGGTTATTGGAATAAACCGGAAGAAACCGCAGCAGTGTTAAAAGATGGTTGGATGGCGACCGGTGATATAGTTGAAATGGATGATGACTATCAGTTGCGTATTGTTGATCGTAAGAAGGATATGATCATTGTTTCTGGTTTTAATGTCTATCCGAATGAAGTAGAAGACGTTATTATGTTGAATCCGAAAGTGGCTGAAGCCGCTGTAATTGGTGTGCCTCATCCGGTTTCAGGAGAGATTATCAAAGCTTTTGTGGTAAAAAAAGATGAAAGTTTAACTCGGGAAGAGTTGCGTAAACATTGTCGTAGTGGTCTAACAGGTTATAAGATTCCACGAGAAATTGAGTTTCGTGAAGAGTTGCCAAAAAGTAATGTCGGAAAAATTTTACGCCGTGTTGTGCGTGATGAAGAGCTGGCAAAACGAGCAAAAATAGCAGCACAAAATTAATCTGAATTTCATCATTGGCTCAAACGCTGAAGATGACGATAATGCGTTACATATTAAGATAGTTTTCGCAAACAGTAATGTACAGTAAGGTAAATAAGGCATGGATTTCATGCCTTTCTTTTTGAAAGATAGACACGCAGAATGATTCCTTATCAATTTATTCAACAAGATTCACAATTAAAGCAGCTATGCGAACAAGCACGGCATTATTCAGTAGTGGCATTGGACACTGAGTTTGAGAGAATACGCAGTTATTATGCCAAATTAGGGTTGATTCAGCTTTATTTCGGTAAAGATGTTGCATTGATCGATCCTCTAAACATAACTGATTGGCAGCCCTTTGTTGAGTTGCTTAGTGATAAAAATGTATTGAAAATTTTGCACGCTAGTGGGGAAGATATAGAGATTTTTCATCAACAATTTCAGCAAATTCCGATGCCAATGTTAGATACTCAAATTATGGCAAATTTTTTAGGATTTCAGCAATCTGTTGGTTTTGCACTATTAGTACAACATTATTTACAGATAGAGTTGGATAAAAAAGCATCAAGAACAGATTGGTTGAAACGACCGTTAAGCGAAAGACAGCTTAATTATGCGGCGGCGGATGTTTATTATTTATTGCCGATTTACCAAAAAATGGCGATTGCAATGGAAAGTTCGGAGTGGAAAAATGCGATTCAGCAGGAGTGTAATGCTTTTGCACAAAAACGTTGTCGCCAAATTTCACCGGAAAAAGCTTATCTAGATATTGGCAATACGTGGCGTTTAACTCGAGCAGAATTGAATAATTTGAAATTCTTAGCAAAATGGCGTTTTCAGGAAGGAGTAAAACGTAACATTGCGCTGAATTTTATTGTCAGTAGTGAAGGTTTAATTCAAGTGGCTATTCACGCTCCAGTTCATACCTCGCAACTAGTGGAATTAGGTTTATACCCTAAAGAAATTAAACGGTATGGCAAAAAATTATTGCTGTTGTTGGAGCAGGCAAAACGTGTGCCTGAAGAACAATACCCTGAATTAATTGAAAATATTTCAGAACGTCCACACTATAAAAAATATTTGAATTTGTTACATAAAGAGCTAAAAGTGATGGTGCAAAACAAAGTGCCATTACAAGTTGTTGCAAGCAAGAAATCACTGCACCAATTTTTAAAATGGTATTGGATGGGACAATCCCAACAAAAATTACCTGATTTGCTGTGTGGTTGGCGTGCGATTTATGGCAAAAAATTATTGAATAGCCTTAAAACAGCTGTAGAAAATGAGAGTTGAATTATGTTTTTTATAAAAAATGACATTTTTTTTTGTAAAAAATATAATTAAAAAGAAAAAAGATTATTTTTAGATTATTTTATTTGCATAATTTATATTTTCCGCTATCTTAAAGTGCGGCGGAGATCAAAGATCTCTTAATTTTCAACACAACAGTATAGAAAATTATAAATTATGGTTACTTCATCTCGTTTTATAACATTACTATTTCAAGGTTCGTTAGTGAAAAGAATTGCTATCGGTCTTGTATTAGGGATATTTTTAGCACTGATTTCTCCTTATTTAGAACCAATATTAGGTACTAATTTGGCAGAAAATGTTAGTATTCTTGGTCAAATTTTTGTCCGTTCTTTACGTTCTATTGCACCGATTTTGATTTTTGTATTGGTGATGTCTGCGATTGCTAATCGTAAAGTCGGTGAGAAAAGCAACTTAAAAAGCATTATCTATTTATATTTATTAGGTACGTTTCTATCCGCATTGGTGGCGGTGGTTGCCAGTTTCTTATTCCCGACCGAGTTAGCGTTGGGGGATGCGGAAAAATCTATCGCACCGCCGGAAAGCGTGACTCAAGTGTTGAGCACTTTAATTTTTAACGTGGTGGATAACCCGTTCAATGCGCTTTTCAACGCTAACTTTATTGGCATTTTGGCGTGGGCAATCGGTTTAGGAGCGGCATTGCGTCACGCTTCAGATACTACTAAAAATTTATTGTTAGATATTTCTGAAGCGGTTTCTATGGTCGTGAAGGTTGTGATTGCCTTTGCGCCAATCGGAGTGTTCGGTTTAGTGGCAAGTACCTTGGCAGATAAAGGTTTATCCGCATTAGGTGGTTATATCCAAGTATTGGCGGTATTAATTGGTTCAATGCTGTTTGTTGCTTTTGTTATCAATCCTATTTTGGTGTTCTGGAAAACCAGAGAAAATCCATATCCGTTAGTTTGGACCTGTATTCGTGTTAGTGGCTTAACTGCATTTTTCACTCGTAGTTCAGCGGCAAATATTCCGGTTAATATGGAGTTGGCACAACGCTTGGGCTTGAAAGAAGAAACTTATTCAGTTTCTATTCCATTAGGTGCAAGCATTAATATGGGCGGTGCTGCCATTACTATTACCATCTTAACTTTAGCGGCAGTACATACTTTAGGCATTGAAGTTACATTACCGACCGCATTATTGTTAAGCCTTGTTGCTAGTATCTGTGCCTGTGGTGCATCCGGTGTTGCTGGAGGTTCATTGTTACTCATTCCTTTAGCGTGTAGTTTATTTGGAATTTCAAACGATATTGCAGCGCAGGTTATTGGGGTTGGCTTTATTATCGGTGTGTTACAAGATTCAACAGAAACCGCTTTAAACTCTTCTACAGATGTTATTTTCACTGCAGCAGCGTGTAAAGAGGAAGAACGTAAAAGCCGAGCTTAATTATTTGTGATTATTTTGGCAGAAATAAATGGAGTGGAATAATTTCCACTCCATTTTTCTTTGCGAAATTTGGGATTATGAGATATTCCTTTAGGTATTTTTTCTCTAATTATTTAAAAAGTTGAGAGCAAAAGTTGGTACGGATGCGATAAAAAGCCCGAACTTTCGATCGGGCAATATTAGATAAGTTAAATAACAATAAGAAGTAGATTGCTATTTGAGTGGTTAAAAATTAACGAGTGGAAAGCTGGAAAATCATCGCTTCGGCTTGGCAACAAAACTCAAATGCTGCTTTTAATTGATAACCGCCGTCAACTTGAGAAATTTCACTTGTGATTTTGCAAGGTTCGCTTTCGGCTGCTTTTGCTTTTTCAGTTAAATAGTCAAGTGCTTGTTGGGCTTGTTCTTCAGAGGCATAAACTTGAGCAAAATTAACGCTACAGTCTTCATTATCGATAACCGTGCCAACATCAACACAACAACAAACTTTTGCTTCTTCAGGTTTACATTTCATTTGACTCATAAATAACTCCAATTCAAAAAAAGTGATAAAAAAACAAATTTATTTTAACACGATGTTGCAAGAAAACCGCTGAGAGTTTATTTAATTTGATCTATATCAAGCTGATTTCGAGGTTGACTGGTCTAATCACTTCGCTTTAAATCCTTATTGTGTTGAGTTATGCCGTGATATTACATAAGATTCAGGCTCTTAAATTGGCACTAGTAATTAATTAAATAATAAGGAAACTAATTAATGCGTTTACTTTCAAAAACTTTACTTGCAAGTTTGGTTGCAGTTGCATCTCAAGGAGCATTTGCCTCTGCTTTCCAATTACATGAAACCTCAACTTCCGGTTTAGGCCGTGCTTATGCGGGGGATGCGGCAGTGGCGGAAAATGCTTCTGTAGTGGCAACCAACCCAGCATTAATGACTTTCTTTAAACAGCCTGAAATTTCCATTGGTGGTATTTATGTTCGTCCGAATATTGATTTAAAAGGCGAAACATTTGGAAACAATGCAGATGCTGATAACATCGCTACGAAAGAAGTGCTGCCATATGTTTATGCGGTTTATCCAATCAATGATCGTTTTGCTGTCGGCGGCGGAGTAAACGTAAATTATGGCTTGGCGACAGAATTTAATAACAGCTATAATGCCGGCTTTTTTGGCGGTAAAACGGATTTAACCACGATTAATTTTAATTTAAGTGGTGCCTATCGTGTCAGTAATAATTTCAGTGTTGGCGTTGGTGTAAATGCAGTGTATGCCGATGCAGTAGTTGAGCGTCGTGTGGGGATTTTAAACTTAGCTGTAGCGTCTTCATTGGCTCAAAAAGCTCAAGATGCCGCTGTTCAATCTAACAATGCTGAAGCTCAGCAATATGCACAAATGGCACAACAAGCTAAAACATTGGATAAATCTGCAATTTTACACAAGTTAGAAGGTGATACTTGGGGTTATGGTTGGAATGTCGGTGCAGTTTATGAGTTTAATGAAAATAACCGTATCGGTTTATCCTATCACTCTCATATCAGTTTAGATTTTGATGGTAATTATACAACTGATATTCCATCAACATTACGTTCGGCTTTTGGTGTAACAAGTGGTAATGGTACGGGATCATTAAAACTTCCTCTGCCTGCTTATTGGGAAGTTGCTGGCTATCACCGTTTAGTACCTAAATTTGCAGTAACTTATAGTATTAAGCGGACTGAGTGGAGTCGTTTCAAAGAGCTATATGCACATAATGGTGGAAATAAATTATTCCAGAAAGATGAAAATTTCAGTGATACTACGCGTATAGCAGTAGGTTTTATCTATGATATGACAGAATCATTGACATTGCGTGCTGGAATCGCTCATGATGAAACTGCGGTAAGTCAAAATTATCACTCTATTTCAATCCCTGATACTGACCGTATGTGGTACAGTTTTGGTACAACTTATCGTTTTACACCAAATTTATCTGTTGATGCAGGTTATGCTTTTGTGAAAGGTAAAAACTTATCTTTTGATGAGAAGCAAGGTTCATTAAAAGGGACGTTCCACTCAAAATCTACCGCACATTTATTCGGTCTAGGATTAAACTACCGTTTCTAAATTTTCAATAAATTTCAAAGCAAAGGCTGACATTGTTCAGCCTTTTTTGTTATATATTAGAGAAAAATTGTTAAGGATTACGAATGACCTCTTTTTTCAGTGAAAAACTACAACAATTAGCGCAAATCGGGCAAAGACGAGCATTTCCACAAATTGAACATCAAGGTAAGTGGATTGTGCGACAAGGAGATAAGTTATTAAATCTTTCTTCTAATGATTATTTAGGTATTGCAGCAGAACCACAAATTTTAACGCAATTTTTGGCGGGAATCTCACAACAGTTATTGCCTTTAACCAGTTCTTCCTCAAGATTATTAACTGGAAATTTCCCGATTTATGAAGACTTGGAACAATGCATTGCACAAGATTATCAACGCCAAGCCTGTCTATTATTTAATAGCGGTTACCACGCCAATATCGGTATTTTGCCAGCAGTAACTGATCGACATACATTGATCGTGGCGGATAAATTTGTTCACGCCAGTATTATTGATGGTATTCGTCTGGCTGAATGCAAATGGATGCGTTATCGTCATAATGATTACCAACATTTGTCGAATATTTTGCAAAAAGTGGCGGCAGATTATCAATGTATTATTATTGTGACAGAAAGTGTGTTCAGTATGGATGGCGATGTTGCTGATTTATCGGCATTAACAGCGCTGAAACAGCAATATGATAATGTTTTATTGTATGTTGATGAAGCTCACGCTGTTGGAGTTTTCGGTGAAAAGGGGCTTGGTATTGCTGAACAGCAGGGGTACATCAATCAGATTGATTTTTTAGTCGGCACGTTTGGCAAGGCACTCGCTTCAACAGGAGCATTTGTTGTATGTGAGCAAGAGGTAAAAGATTATTTGATTAACACGATGCGACCGCTGATTTTTTCCACCGCTTTGCCTCCATTTAATGTAGCTTGGAGCTATTTTGTTTGGCAAAAACTTGCTAGTTTTCACGACCGTCGCCAACATTTAGTTAAAATAAGTCAACAGTTACGAAATTTTATTCAAGATGAGCTGAACTTGCCGATGCCGAGCGAAACGAATGTTGTGCCTTATATTGTTGGTGAAAATCAGCGAGCATTGGAGATTGCTCATCGTTTACAGCAATATCATTTTTATGCATTGCCTATTCGTCCACCGACAGTACCAAAAGGAACGGCGCGCATTCGTTTTTCATTAACAGCTGCAATTAATGAAGAGGAAATTGTTGAATTAATGAAAACATTGAAAGAATTACAATAAGGATTTTAGATGAAAACAGAGTTTATTGAACAACAAGGTTCGAATTTAATTCTCTATTTTGCAGGTTGGGGAACGCCACCTAGTGCGGTAGCGCATCTACAAATACCACAAAATTTTGATTTATTAATCTGTTACGACTATCAGGATTTACAGTTGCAATTTGATTTTTCCGCTTATAACGACATCTATTTAGTAGCGTGGTCAATGGGTGTTTGGGTGGCAGAACAAGTATTGCAGAATGTCGCCATTCATAAAGCGGTTGCTATTAATGGCACATCTAAACCGAATGATGATCTATTTGGTATTCCGACGGATATCTTTCAGGGAACATTAGATAATTTAAATACTACTACAAGAAATAAATTTGAACGTAGAATGTGTCAAAGTCGAGAGCTGTTGGCTCAATATCAACAATTGCCGGATTATCGCTCATTAGAAAATATACAACGGGAGTTGTCATTTCTTGCTCAACAAATCAAGCAGCGACCAGCGGTAATATTTCAATGGCATCAGGCGTGGATTGCAACACAGGATTATATTTTCCCAGTGATTAATCAACAAACTTATTGGCAACCTCGTTGTGTAATTAAAAGAATTGAAGCCGGACATTATGCTTTTCCTTATTTTCAGCAATGGCAACAATTATGGCACTGATTGATAAAGAACAGGTGGCGAAACGTTTCCAAACAGCGCAGTTCAGTTATGGGCAACAGGCGATAGCGCAGCAGAAAATTAATCAACATTTGATAGAGTTATTACAGACAACAGGAAAACATCAGTTTTATCGTGTGTTAGAAATTGGCTGTGGCACGGGTGATTTAAGTGAACGATTAATAAAAGCAGTAAAAATAACTGAATTGGATCTGAACGATCTTTACCTTAGCGATAATATTCACCAAAATTTACAGCAAAAACGATGTGCTAATGTAGATCAGGTACGTTTTATTGGTGGTGATATTGAACAATTAAAGTTAACACAGCATTATGATTTGATTATCTCAGCATCAACAGTACAGTGGCTACATCATAAAGAAGCTTTTTTAGCAAAATGTGCAAAGCATCTTAATGCTAATGGGATGCTGTTATTTAACACTTTTGCGCCAAATAACTTAACGGAAATCAGCACATTAACCGGAGTCGGTTTAACTTATCCAACAACTCAAGAATGGCAATACTGGCTTAAACCACATTTTTTATTGGAGCATTTAGACACGGAAACGATTCGCCTAAGATTTGATTCACCACTGACAGTATTACGTCATTTAAAAGCAACTGGCGTAACGGCTGTTCAAAAAACGGTATGGACAAAAGGAAAACTTCAACAATTTTGTCAAGCATATCAACAGCAATATGCGTTGGCGGATGGTTCGGTTTATTTGAGTTATGTGCCATTATATTTTGTTGCGAGGAAATTATCATAGTGTGAGGTTGTTTTTAACCAAGAGATGGTTTTATTTTGTTGTGATTAGGTCTTGAATGAATGGGGAGCTTTTAGGGCGAAATTTAAACTAAAGAATTAAAGTTGAAAATTACAATAAAAAATTCAATAAAATCCTTGCCCAAGCAAAAAATATATGTATAATACGCCACGTATTTCAGACGCGGGGTGGAGCAGCTTGGTAGCTCGTCGGGCTCATAACCCGAAGGTCGTTGGTTCAAATCCAGCCCCCGCAACCAATTTTAAAAATTAAAATTGGTTTAGTTTTAAGAGTGATAAGCCCCGTTAGGGGTTTTTTTGTGGAATAAATTTAAGTAGATAAATTTATTTGTTCAGTTTGGTTAACACGAAGAAACGGGGCTATAAGCCCTTTTTTTGTACCTTAATTTTGACAATTAACAAGGAGATTATCTTTGGCAACGCTAGAGCAAAAATTACAAGATTTATTACAACCTACTGTTGAAGATATGGGGTTTGAACTGCTCGGGGTTGAATGTACTCGAGCTGGTCGTTATTCAACAGTCCGTTTATATATAGATAAAGAAAATGGCGTAACTATTGATGATTGTAGTGATGTGAGTCGTGAAGTCGGTGCAATTTTAGATGTTGAAGATCCGATTAGCGATAAATATAACCTTGAAGTGTCATCACCAGGCTTGGATCGCCCTTTATTTACTTTAGCGCATTATCAACGTTTTGTTGGTGAAGAGGTTGTAATTCATTTACGTATCGCAATGTCAGGTCGCCGAAAATGGCAAGGTGATTTAGTTAAAGTTGATGGCGATATGATTACTTTAAACGTAGAGGGACAGGAACAGGTATTTGCTTTTAGTAACATTCAAAAAGCTAATATTGTGCCGAAAATTTCCTTCTAAATTAGAATTTAAGAGATGATAGAGAGACAAAGATGAGTAAAGAAATTTTATTAGCGGCTGAAGCCGTATCAAACGAAAAGTTATTACCTCGAGAGAAAATTTTTGAAGCGTTGGAAAGTGCCCTCGCTATTTCAACCAAGAAAAAATATGAACAAGATATTGATGTACGTGTTTCAATTGATCAAAAAAACGGTGATTTTGTTACTTTTCGTCGTTGGTTAGTGGTAGAACATGTGACCCACCCAACCAAAGAAATTACGTTGGAAGCGGCACAAATAGAAGAACCGGAAATTCAATTAGGTGAATATATTGAAGATGAAATTGAATCTATTCCTTTTGATCGTATTACAATGCAAACTGTGCGTCAGGTTATCAGTGCTAAAATTCGCGATGCTGAACGTAATAAAGTGGTTGAACAATTCAAAGAACGTGAAGGTGAAATCATCACTGGTATTGTAAAAAAAGTAAATCGTGAAAATGTTATCCTTGATCTAGGAAACCAAGCTGAAGCAATTATTCTGCGTGAAGATTTGTTACCACGTGAAAATTTCCGTGCAGGAGATCGTGTGCGTGGTGTGTTATATAAAGTCAATGCTGATACGAAAGGGCCTCAACTTTTCGTAACCCGTTCTAAACCGGAAATGTTGATTGAATTATTCAAAATTGAAGTACCAGAAATTGGTGAGGGCGTGATTGAAATTAAAGCGGCAACGCGTGATGCTGGGGTACGAGCAAAAATTGCAGTGAAGAGCCACGATAAGCGAATTGATCCAGTTGGTGCTTGTGTTGGTATGCGTGGTGCGCGCGTTCAAGCTATTACCAATGAACTGGATGGCGAACGTGTGGATATCGTGCTTTGGGATGACAATCCGGCACAATTTGTGATTAATGCGATGGCTCCGGCAGATGTAGTTTCCATTGTGGTGGATGAAGACAAAAAATCAATGGATATTGCAGTTGAAGCCGCTAATTTGGCACAAGCTATTGGGCGTAATGGGCAGAATGTGAATTTAGCTTCTCGTCTTACTGGTTGGAAATTAAATGTAATGAGCAGTGATGATTTAGAAAACCAACATCAGGCTGAGAATCAAAAAACAATGAACTTATTTATGGAAGCGCTTGATATTGATGAAGATTTTGCCAATCTTCTGACTGAAGAAGGTTTCAGAAATTTAGAAGAGATTGCGTATGTACCGATTGAAGAGTTGCTAGAAATTGACGGTTTTGATGAAGATCTTGCTGAAGAGTTACGCAATAGAGCGAAAGAAGCATTGACAAAAATTGCATTGGCAGAAGAAGAAGCATTGGCAAATATTGATGTGGAAGAGGCTTTACTTAAATTGGATGGAATGAACCGTCATTTGGCTGTGAAGTTAGCTGAAAAGAAAATTACCACATTGGAAGAACTTGCCGAACAGGGAGTTGATGATTTAGCGGATATCGAAGGATTATCGGCAGAACAGGCGGCTCAATTGATTATGGCAGCACGTAATATTTGCTGGTTCGGAAATGAAGAATAATAAGGTGGCGTACAGATGAGTGATAAAAAAACTGATACCCAATTAACAGAGAAAAAGCCAACCAAGTTGAAATTAAAACGTTCAACACACAGCACCTTAACAGTGCAACAAAATGGTAGTGGCAAAAGCAAAGAAGTAAAAATTGAGACACGTAAAACACGTGTGATCGATACTCACGCTAAAGAAGAAGCGGAAGCTAAAGCGAAAAAAGAAGCGGAAGCCAAAGCACAAAAAGAGGCGGAAGCCAAAGCGCAAAAAGAGGCGGAAGCTAAAGCGCAAAAAGAGGCGGAAGCCAAAGCACAAAAAGAGGCGGAAGCTAAAGCGCAAAAAGAGGCGGAAGCCAAAGCGAAAAAAGAGGCAGAAGCCAAAGCGCAAAAAGAGGCGCAAGAGCAGGCGAAAAAAGAAGCTGAACAGGTGAAAGTGGCAGATGCTACAAAAGCTGAGACAACCAAGAAAACCGCTGTAAAAGACGAAAATAAACAGAAACGCAAAGCGGAAGAAGAGGAATTTCGTCGTAGAGCAGAAGAAGCCGCACGCCAAAAAGCGGAAGAGCAAGCTCGCAAAGCGGCAGAAGATGCCAAACGCTATGCTGATTTTGAAGATGACAATTTTAGCGATGATGATGTGGATGACTATTCCGATTATCACTTAACCTCTTCTTATGCTCGTGAGGCTGAAAATGAAGAAGAGCGTCGCAATGAAAATCGTGGTCGTGGTAAGAAAGTAGCGAAAGCGAAGAAAAACAATCGTGACGAGGAGTCTTCTAAAAACGAACGTGAAGCGAATCGCCGTAATAATCAGCAACAAAATGCGAAAGGTAAGAAATCTAATCGTAAGAGTGCATTGCAACAAGGTTTTACTAAACCGGCACAACCTGTTACTCGTGATGTCGTGATTGGTGAAACCATTACTGTCGGTGAATTAGCGAATAAAATGGCAGTGAAGGCGACTGAAGTAATCAAAACGATGATGAAAATGGGAGCAATGGCAACCATTAACCAAGTTATCGACCAAGAAACAGCACAATTAGTTGCTGAAGAAATGGGACATAAAGTGGTGTTACGCCGTGAAAACGAATTGGAAGAAGCGATATTAAGTGACCGTGATATGAATGCGGAAGCAGAACCACGTGCGCCAGTAGTAACCATAATGGGACACGTTGACCACGGTAAAACTTCATTGCTTGACTATATTCGTAAAGCGAAAGTGGCTGCAGGCGAGGCAGGAGGAATTACCCAACATATCGGTGCTTATCACGTGCATACACCAAACGGAGATATTACCTTCTTAGATACTCCAGGACACGCTGCATTTACTTCTATGCGAGCTCGTGGTGCGCAAGCTACTGATATTGTTGTGTTAGTTGTAGCAGCGGATGATGGTGTAATGCCACAAACTATTGAAGCAATTCAACACGCTAAAGCGGCAAATGTGCCATTAGTAGTGGCAGTAAACAAAATTGATAAGCCTGAAGCTGATCCAGATCGAGTGAAAACTGAACTTTCACAATATGGTGTTATTTCAGAAGATTGGGGTGGCGATACTCAATTTGTTAATGTTTCAGCAAAGAAAGGCATTGGAATTGATGAGCTATTAGATGCTATTTTGTTACAAGCTGAAGTGCTTGAGTTGAAAGCGGTCAAAGATGGTATGGCAACAGGAGTTGTTATTGAGTCTTACCTTGATAAAGGTCGAGGTCCAGTGGCAACAGTATTGGTGCAATCTGGCACATTAAACCGTGGCGATACTGTACTGTGCGGATTAGAGTACGGTCGTGTGCGTGCAATGCGTAATGAAATCGGTAAAGAAGTAAAAAGTGCCGGTCCATCTATTCCGGTAGAGATTTTAGGGCTTTCCGGCGTGCCTTCAGCTGGGGATGAAATGACGGTTGTTCGTGATGAGAAAAAAGCTCGTGAAGTCGCATTATATCGTCAAGGTAAATTCCGTGAAGTGAAATTGGCTCGTCAACAAAAAGCGAAACTTGAAAATATGTTCAGCAGTATGACTGAGGGCGATGTTTCAGAATTGAATATTATCGTTAAAGCGGACGTTCAAGGTTCGGTAGAGGCTATCTGTCAAGCATTGTTAGAGCTTTCAACTGATGAAGTGAAAGTAAAAATTGTTGGTTCAGGTGTAGGTGGAATTACCGAAACCGATGCGACTTTAGCCGCGGCTTCTAATGCTATCATTGTTGGTTTCAATGTACGTGCCGATGCTTCAGCACGTAAAGTGGTTGAAGCGGAGAATCTTGATCTTCGTTATTACTCCGTTATTTATGATTTGATCAATGAAATCAAAGCGGCATTAAGCGGTATGCTTCAACCTGAATTTAAACAGGAAATTATCGGTCTCGCAGAAGTACGTGATGTGTTCCGTTCACCGAAATTTGGTGCAATTGCTGGTTGTATGGTAATTGAAGGGGTAGTTAAACGTCATAATCCAATCCGTGTGTTACGTGATAATGTGGTGATTTATGAGGGAGAACTTGAATCGTTGCGACGCTTTAAAGATGATGTGAATGAAGTGCGTAATGGTATGGAATGTGGTATCGGCGTGAAGAACTATAACGATGTTCGTGTCGGAGACCAAATAGAAGTATTTGAAACTGTTGAAGTAAAACGCTCAATTGAATAATAGCTGAGCATTATCAATAATAGGAAAGTGAGTGGCGGTAAATGTCGGCATTTACTTTTAAAAAATAAACTCAGAATCACTTAATGGAATAAATTTTTAAGGCGGTAATTATTGCCGCTTTTTTATTAAGGAGGCAATTATGGCAAGAGAATTCAGCCGTGCACAACGAGTTGCACAAGAAATTAAAAAAGAGATTGCAGTTATTTTGCAACGTGAAGTCAAAGATCCTCGAATTGGTATGGTAACTGTTTCTGATGTAGAAGTATCGAAAGATTTAGCTTATGCTAAAATTTTTGTTACTTTTCTTTTTGATGAGGATGAACAACAGATAGAACAGGGAATGGAGGGATTACATAATGCCTCACCTTATATCCGTTCGTTATTGGGTAAAGCAATGCGTTTACGTATTGTGCCGGAATTACGTTTTGTTTACGATAATTCGCTGGTTGAAGGAATGAAAATGTCTAATCTAGTGACAGAAGTGATTAATCGGGATAAAGCAAAACATCACGAAGATCAGGAGTAATGGTGGTAAAGAAAAAAGGACGAGATTTACACGGTATTATTCTGTTGGATAAACCGCAAGGCAACAGTTCAAATGGAGTAATGCAACAAGTAAAGCGTTATTTTCAAGCAAATAAAGCTGGTCATACAGGGGCATTGGATCCGTTGGCGACAGGAATGTTACCTATTTGTTTTGGCGAAGCGACCAAGTTTTCGCAACATTTGCTTGATTCCGATAAATGTTATTTGGTTACAGCAAAACTAGGTGAACGCACAGATACTTCCGATGCAGAAGGCACTGTGGTGGAACGCAAAGCAATTAATGTGGACTTAGAACAAATTAAATTAGCATTGCCTCATTTTACTGGTAAGTTACAACAAGTGCCAACAATGTTTTCTGCACTAAAATATCAAGGGAAACCGCTTTATGAATATGCGCGTGCAGGTATTACTGTTGAGCGTCAAGCTCGACCAATTACTATTTTCTCAATTGATTTTATTGAATATCAGAAACCTTATCTCACTTTATCAGTGCATTGTTCAAAAGGTACTTATATCCGAACATTGATTGATGATCTCGGTGAATATCTTGGTTGCGGTGCACACGTTACAATGTTGCGACGTACCAAAGTAGCGAATTATCCTTATGAAGCAATGGTAACAATGGAACAGTTGGCAGAATTGGCACAAAGTCAGGATTTTACTGCTTTAGATAAATTGCTATTGCCAATGGATACTGCGGTTGCGAGCTTGCCCAAATTGATATTACCCTCGCAACAGGCTGAAAAATTAATATGTGGGCAACGTATCAAATTGACGCAACCATTAGCCACAATGCACTACCGAATTTATGATGAAAATACACATTTTATTGGGGTAGCGGAGATAGTTAATAATGTGCTACACCCTCGTAGATTGGTCAGTCAAGTTGCAAGAGAAGATTAAACAAATTTAGGAAAAATAGTTTAAAAATTTGTCTAAAAAAACATCATTTGGAGTGTTTTGTGTTTTTTTTATGCAAAAAAAGTGTTCTTTTGACTGTTTTTTAGGCTAAAAAATAAATAAAGGTTGATCAACTACCCAAGTTGGCGTAGGATTTGCCCCGAAATGAGGTCGATTAGACTTACATTTTCTTAAAAAGTTCACAGTAACTTAAAAAATTTTTATAGAGGTATTAATTATGAAAAAAACATTGATTGCACTTGCAGTAGCAGCAGTAGCAGCAACTTCAGCAAACGCAGCTGTAGTTTATAATCAAGACGGTACTAAAGTTGAAGTTGGCGGACAATTCCGTGTTAAATTAACAAAAGATTCTAATGAACGTATTGATCTTAAAAACCCAGGTTCACGCATTGACATCAAAGCATCTCAAGATTTAGGTAATGGCTTCAGTGCATTAGCCGCTACTCAATTACGTTTTTCTTCAAGAACTGATGGTGAGTCTAATGATGATTTCAATGACATTGAAGCTCATGATGTATATGCAGGATTTGCTTATGATCAAGTGGGTACATTAACTTTCGGTAAACAAAATACCAACCAAGATGATTTAGGTATTTCTGACTATACCTATGATTTAGGTGATGTGAAAATGACTCACAACCATGATGATAAAGCGGCTAAATTCCGCAGTGTAGAATGGAATGGCTTTAGCTTCGGTGCAGATTATTTCTTCGGTGATGCTAAAAAAGATTCTGCCACAGAACAAAATGGTAAAGGTTGGGGTGCAGCATTATTCTATACTGCTGAAGTTGCCAATGATACTACTTTAACTGTAAACGGTGGTTACACTAAAGTTAAGAAATTCGATAGAGCAGATACTACAAATTCTGGTGATTACAATGTAAGTTCTTATGTTGTTGGTGCTGAATTAGCAAGCGGTCCATTTGCATTAGCAGTTGACTGGTCTGAAAAACACTCTACTAACGGTACTGACGCTTTAGATTTTGGTGTTGGTGATCTTGAAGATTCTTTCCACAAAATCAAAGCATTAGAAGTGGGTGCTAAATATAACTACTTAGAAAATGCGAAAGTATATGGTGAATACCAATACTGGAAAGCAACTCCAAACAGTGGTGATGATAAAGTAACTATGAATGGCTTTATCCTTGGTACTGACTACTGGTTCACTAAACAAGTTGTAACTTACTTAGAAGCTGGTACATTCAAATATAAAAACCAAGCTGATGAATCAGATAGAGATAATAAAATCGGCGTTGGTTTCCGTGTTTATTTCTAATTTAATTTGTTAGTTGTGAAAACCCCGGTCAGTTGATCGGGGTTTTTGTTTTTTGTCTGATTATTTCTAATGAGAAAAAAAGGGAATGAGAGCTAAGAAAATAGTGTATTTGTCAATTCTCATTACTGTAAGATCTTTGGACAGTAAAAAGACTTCTCCTTGTTATGCTCGAAAAATGATAACTTTCTGCCTAAAATCTATTTCTATTCTGGCAAGTTTAAGCTTATTGAAATTTGTGGGAAATTTGATTAGTCAATAATAAAAAACCCCGAGAAAACTCTCGGGGTATAGAGGTATGTTTAACAATTAGAATAAGACACGTAATCCTACACGTAATTTATGGTCTCTTGCTGATTCACCATCAAATTTAGCTTTTGCTGTACCTGCTTCAAAGTAAGTAATAACGTTTTTAGCGAATTTATAATCTGTACCTAAGATAAATTCATTTACTTTTACTTTCTCTTCTACATTAGCAAATTTTCCTTGACGATAAATGTACTCACCGTAAACGGAAGCGTTATCTAAATAATCATATTTAGCACCAACTTCTAGTTGTTGTAGTTTGTTCACAGGTAATGACACTACTGTACCACTTGAATGAGGTGCAATAATATCTAAAGAATTTACATCATTAGTTGCTTTAGCTTGAGAATAATCCACACCAAGAGCAAATTTTCCGGAAACCACTTCAGCGCCAACAGTAAATGCTTTTTGTTTAAACGGTTCTACATAATTATTCGAATCATTATTACCTCGTTTGGTTTGAGTATATCCAGCTTCAAAATTTAAGGCAGTATCATTAGCCACGTTTACAGTATAGAATGCTGAAACACCGAAACCTGAGTTATCATTGTAGGTATTTCCTAGTGTATCTTCAGTGTTTGGATTACCAAAGTAATAATCTAAACCAAATTGGAAACCAGCAAAATCAGCACTACGGAAACGAATATCTTTGTTCGCTTCTGTTACTGTGGTATTTACCCCACCAAGATCATAGGTATAATCAGAAACACCAACATCATCAAGGTTAGTTAATTGGCGACCGAATGTTAATTGACCAATGCCCTCTTTGGCAAAGCCAGCATAAACACGACGTACTGTAACATTATCTTGATCGCCTTTAAGACCAATTTCTAAATGACCTAATGCACTGTAGCCATCACCTAAATCCTGATTTACTTTTGCGTGAATACGAGATGAACCATATTTAAGATCTGCTCTCTCATTTTTATCTTTAGATAAAATTAGACGAACTTGTCCACCAACATCAACTTTAGTACCATCTTGATTATAAACTACGGCTGCGTTTGCGGAAGTGGCTGCTACTGCTGCAACTGCCAATGCGACTAATGTTTTTTTCATAATTGACACCTCTGTGTTAATTGTTACTTTGCTTATCGCTCCGTAACAGTAATAAACAGATGCCCATATTTTTTTAGTTATTTATTTGATGAATCAAGGATCAGCAAATTTTTATGCCCTTTTCGCTAAGTT
>NZ_JPXX01000010.1 GCF_000771875.1 Gallibacterium genomosp. 1
CTTTTGGGGTGCAGATCATATAGGCAGGGTTTAGCTAAAAATCTAATCAAGCTACTAATTAAACATCATATGTAGTTGATGCAGTATTACCACCGTGACCAGTCCAGTTAGTGTGGAAAAATTCTCCACGAGGTTTATCAGTACGTTCGTAAGTATGTGCGCCAAAATAGTCACGTTGTGCTTGTAGCAAGTTTGCTGGAAGACGAGCTGTGGTATAACCGTCTAAGAAAGTAAGAGCAGATGCCATACAAGGCATTGGTAACCCGATTTCAATCGCTTTTGCCACCACTTTACGCCAAGAAGGCAAACAATCTTTCAAAATATTGTTGAAATATGGATCTGAGCCTAAGAATACAAGATCAGGATTATTTTCGTAAGCATCTCGAATATTACCTAAGAATGCACTGCGGATAATACAACCTTCACGCCATAATAATGCGGTGTTACCATAGTTAAGATCCCAATGATAAGTTTCAGAAGCTTCACGAATTAACATAAAACCTTGTGCATAAGAGATGATTTTTGATGCCAATAATGCTTGACGTACTGCCTCAATCCACGCTTTTTTATCACCGCTAACCACTTCAATTTTGTTATTGAAAAGTTTGGCTGCCGCTAAACGCTGTTCTTTGAAAGAAGAAACACAACGTGCAAAAACCGCTTCGCTAATTAAAGTTAATGGAATGCCAAGATCTAATGCATTAATACCCGTCCATTTACCTGTTCCCTTCTGTCCAGCAGTATCAAGAATTTTTTCGACTAGCGGCTGACCATCAGTGTCCTTGTAACCAAGAATATCAGCAGTGATATCGATCAAATAGCTGTTTAATTCTGTTTTTTTCCATTCTGTAAAGATGGCTTGCATTTCATCATAACTTAATCCTAAGCCCTCTTTTAAAAATTGATATGCTTCACAGATTAATTGCATATCACCATATTCAATACCATTGTGTACCATTTTTACAAAATGACCGGCACCATCTTTTCCAACCCAATCACAGCAAGGCTCGCCAGCCGGTGTTTTAGCAGCAATCGCTTGTAGAATCGGTTTTACATATGGCCACGCTTCTTCATTTCCACCCGGCATAATAGATGGACCTCGTCTTGCACCTTCTTCACCACCTGAAACGCCTGCACCGACAAAACGGATACCTTTTTCTCTTAATGCTGCAACACGGCGGTTGGTGTCTGGATAGTTTGAGTTACCGCCATCAATAATAATGTCGCCTTGTTCCAAATATGGCACTAGGCTATCGATAAATTTATCCACCACTTCACCAGCACGCACCATTAACATCACTTTACGTGGTTTTTCAAGTTTATCGACTAAATCTTGCAATGAATAAGCACCGATAATATTCGTGCCTTTGGCTGCTCCTTGTAAAAATTCATCCACTTTTGAAGTAGTACGGTTATACGCCACTACTTTAAAACCGTGGTCATTCATATTCAAAATTAAATTTTGCCCCATTACCGCTAAACCGATAACGCCGATATCACCTTTTTGGCTCATATTTTTCTCCTGTTAAATGAGGTGAAACAGATCACCTAAATAGTTAAATCACTAAATTATGCCGGCTTTTGCTGAATCACGATCGACTTCTGCATAATAATCGCTTGAAACGCCGGCGTAGTGGTCGCCCAGTCCACTACATCCACTTTCCAAGGCAAATCGCTGTCGCTAAATGCCTGTTCCACTTCACATAATTGCCTTAATGAAAGCGCTTTCTCACTCATTACCGCCAAATCCAAATCAGAAAATGTGGTTGCGGTTTGCTTTACTCTCGAACCGAATGCTCGCACTTCGTAATCCGGCAAGTAAGTACGTAAAATCTGTTTTACGATCTCAAAATGTTGTGGTTGGATGTCAAGCTTACACATTATGTTGCTTCAGTTGATTAAGTAAAAATTGTGCTGATTGTAAAAAGTCGGAAATTTGTTGATAAATCTGCTGCGCTTTGTCCTGATCATAAGTATGAGAGGTGACATTGCGCATTTTGCGATATAACAACCAATCTTCGACCGTATCAATCAACCCTGCTCTGGCACTTAAACGCAAAATATCTCGGAAATCGCTGCTATCAATCTCTTCCGGCACAGCGGCAAGCAATTTCAACTGGCGCTTCATCATTTTGATACTGAGTTCATAGACAAATTCAAATTTCTGAATCGCACCGGCAATTAAGGTATCCTGAACAATCGCATCCTGCTGTGTAAACCACTGTTTATCCGCCAATTTTGCAATGGTTAATGCTAAAGAAGTAAATGCATTCTCTAATGCCGAAAGATCAAGCCGTTCCATATTTTACCTATTTTTTAGACAACAACTGTGCCGCATCCTGATCTAAATACCATTCCGTTATGCCGTACTTCGCTTTAATTCTGGCTGCCGGATAAGGCAGATCTTCCGCCGGCGTGGTGTCGATCTCTTTTAAGATTTCTGCTTTAGCCGCACCGGTCACCAAATAGGTCACCCGTTTAGCATTCTCAATTAAAGCTGCCGTTTTGGAAACACGATACTGCCCACTTTCTGGATGTTGTGCAATTACAGCCCAATGCGAATCTGAAAAATCAGTCGCATTTGGAAACAGCGACGCAGTGTGTCCATCCGCTCCCATTCCTAAAATAATCCAGTCAAATACCGGCATTCCATTTTGTTTATCTTCGATCTGTTGCAAATCCTGCTTGAACTTTTCCAACGCCTGTTGCGGTGTTAATTCCCCATAAATACGATGAATATTTTCAGCCGGAATGACAATATGATCGAATAATAAACGTTGCACTTCACCATAATTACTTTCGACATCGCTCGGATCAACCATTCGATCATCTCCCCACCAAAAATGTAGATTTTGCCATTGAATCTCTTGGCTATAAGGTGCTTTTGCTAATGTCTGAAACAACAATTTAGGGGTACTACCACCAGAAAGCGAGATATGCACAGCTTTACCTAATTGGCTGTAACGTTTAAATTCCCGAGCAATCTGCTCGACTACCGCTTGGGCAGTCGGAAAAATCTTATAATTCATTTTTATAACTCACAATAGTTAGTATCAGTTAAGTTTTTACACGGGAAACGCCATTCACGATTGCTACGACTCATTAATTTATTTGCCGCTTCAGGCCCCCAAGTGCCACAAGCATAACCGTGAATTTTAGGATTACCAGCTTTATAATCTAAAATAGGTTGAACGAATTTCCACGCAGCCTGTACCGCATCACTACGAGTAAATAGCGTTGCATCACCATTTAAGGCATCCAATAATAAACGTTCATAGGCAGAGAATAAATGCCCTTCTGCAATTGAATCATAATGGAAATCCATCGCGACTTCTTTCGCTTTGAAACCTGAACCCGGCTGTTTTAAACCAAAGCTCATCACAATGCCTTCATCCGGTTGAATACGAATAATTAATTTATTTTCCGGTGCATTCATATTAAACACCGGATGTGGTGTTTTCTTGAAATGAATCACGATCTCTGTAACACGAGTCGGCATTCTTTTACCGCTACGGACATAGAATGGCACGCCACTCCAACGCCAGTTATCAATATTCAAACGCAATGCTATATAAGTTTCCGTACGAGATTGTGGATCAACGCCTTTCTCTTCACGATATCCCGGTAATTCCATACCTCTTACTTTTGAACGAGTATACTGACCAAGCACTAAATTCTCTTCGATAGTTTCCGCAGTTAATGGGTGTAAACTTTGCAACACTTTTACCACTTCATCACGCATTGATTTTGCATTAATGACCGCCGGACTTTCCATCGCCACCAATGACAACACCTGTAATAAATGGTTTTGAAACATATCTCGCATTGCTCCCGAACCGTCATAATAGCCGCCACGCTCTTCCACACCCAATGCTTCCGCACCTGTGATCTCCACATAATCGATATAATTTCGGTTCCAAAGCGGTTCAAATAATCCGTTCGAGAAACGCAACACTAATAGATTTTGTACCGTTTCTTTACCTAAATAGTGGTCGATACGATAAATTTGGTGTTCTGCAAAAGAGCGGTGAATTTTATCATCCAATTCGATAGATGAGTTCAAATCATAACCGAACGGTTTTTCAACAATTAAACGTTTCCAACCTTTCGCTTCATCATTCAAACCGTGTGCCGCTAAACATTCAGGAATCACACCATATAAGCTTGGTGGTGTAGAAAGATAATAAAGCACATTATCTTGACAGTGATGACGTGCATTAATATCGTCTAAACGGTTTTTAATTTTGGCATAATCATTGACATTTTTAGTATCAATTGCTTGATAATAGATATGTTGTAAAAAGACTTCTAAAATGCCTTCGTTCACTTTTTCATTATCAATTAGACTTTGACGCAATTTATCGCGAAACGCCTGATCGCTGAATTCTGTGCGACTTACGCCTAAAATGGCAAAATCTTCAGATAGCTTTTCATTTTCAAAGAGTTGGTATAACGCTGGAATCAGTTTACGGTGAGTCAAATCACCGGAAGCTCCAAAAATAACAATGGTATTATTATCTGGTTTTTGCATACTTTTTATTCCTACAACTTATTTTTACTGCTGTCCATATTATGGATGTTTCAATTTACATTACAGGCAATATATAAATTGCCCTGCTATGAAAGAGGTTACACCTCTGCTAAATGAGGTACATTCTACCGCCGTGAATTAAGATAACGCTAATCGGTTTTACCTAAAGTAGCGATAACCCGATTACAAAAGGATCTTATGCCAATCCCAATTACGGTTACCAACCACTATAAAATGTGGGTTAACAAATGTTTCTCGCCGGTTATAACTCAACGGTTGATGTTGTATCGTAAAAATATCACCACCACTCTCCTGCAAAATCACCTGTGCTGCAGCAGTATCCCATTCACCGGTATCACCCAAACGAATATAGCAATCACACTGTTGGCGCGCTACCAAAGTACTTTTCAAACCGCTAGAACCGTAAGTGATAAATTGATATTGAAACGCTGGATTTAATAGAGATAACATTTTTTGTTGATTAGCACTTCTACCAACTGCAATCTTAATTGGTTGTTCTCTATCAAACTGCTTTTGATACAATAAGCCTGTTTTTTGCCCGTTTTCCACGAAAAATGCACCTTCGCCTTTTACCGCATAAAAGGTCTGTGCCAACACCGGTGCGTGAATAATACCGATAACAGGTTGGTGATTTTCCACCAAAGCGATCAATACGGAAAATTGATCGGTGCGATCGATAAACTGTTGCGTGCCGTCTAACGGGTCAATCAACCAATAACGCTGCCATTGTTGACGATCCGCTAACGGAATGGCGCAATTTTCTTCTGATAACACCGGAATAGTCGGCTCTAATTCACTTAACGCCTTGACTAAAAACCGACTTACCGCAATATCCGCCTCCGTTACAGGCGTTTGATCAGCTTTGATTTTAATATGGACATTCTGATGATAAAACGCTGTTAGCTGTTCGCCTGCCTGATAGGCAATAGTTAATGCCTGTTCCAACAAAGTGGTTAATGTTTTCATTTCAACCTCATTAACGTTGTGTCAGATATTTTTTCAGCAAGAACAATGCTGCTAAATTTCTTGCCTCATTAAAATTCGGATCTTCAATCAATTGATCAATATTTGCTAAAGGATAACGTACCAGTTGCAATGGCTCAGGTTCATCGCCCTCTAATTTACTTGGTGATAATGACTCTGCCAATAAAATATGCATTGGGTTATTCATATAACCAGGAGATGAAATTAAGGTGCGTAATAAAGTCAAACATTCCGCTTTAAAACCAATCTCTTCCTGCAATTCACGATTCGCACTCTGTTGTGGCGTTTCACCGAGTTCCATCAACCCTTTCGGAAAACCAAGTTCATACTGATCCGTTCCGACTGCATATTCATAAGTCAATAATAGATTTTGTTGGGCATCAATTGCTAAAATCATCACTGCACTGCGTGTCGAGGGCTTAAAACGCTCATAAGTCCGCAACTCACCATTAGAAAAACGTAAATCCACTGCTTGAATTTCAAAAAGTCGCGATTTAGCGGCTGTATTAATTGCCAAAATTTCCGGTTTTTTCATAAAAAAATTCACCTCCGCACTTTTTTGTTGTCATAATTACTGTGCTTTGTTTTACAAAAAACGATAGTAACGATACCATACTTAACCGAATTATTCGAACGCTTAGACAACTAATTTTTATTGATTATGGCAAAAGATAAACATCAACAGGAACAGGAAAATTATCGCCTTGACAAATGGTTGTGGGCAGCACGTTTTTATAAAACCCGTACTTTAGCCCGTGAAATGGTTGACGGTGGTAAAGTACATTACAACGGGCAACGCACTAAACCAAGCAAAGAAGTAGAAATAGGCGCAATGATCAAATTACGTCAAGGTAATGACGAAAAAGAGGTACAGGTGTTAGCACTCTCCAATCTACGCAAGGCTGCTCCACTGGCACAACAACTTTATCAGGAAACGGAAGAGAGCATTAAAAGACGAGAACAGTTGGCGTGGGCAAGGAAAGCGAATGCCTTATCAATGCCGAATCCGGAGCGTCGTCCAAATAAAAAAGAGCGTCGTGATTTATTAAAATTCAAATATCAACAATAATTTATGGCAAAATCAAACTATATTACTCGTACTGGCTGGAATACGCTGGATCAAGAGTTGAAATATTTATGGAAAGTGGAGCGTCCACAAGTAACACAGGCGGTTTCTGATGCAGCAGCATTGGGTGATCGCAGTGAAAATGCAGAATACATTTATGGAAAACGACGTTTAAGAGAAATCGATCGCCGTGTCCGTTTTCTCACCAAACGTTTGGAAGTGCTGCAAATCGTTGATTATCATCCTCACCAAGAGGGAAAAATCTTTTTCGGTGCGTGGGTAGAATTGGAAACTGAAAACGGTGATTTAAAACAGTACCGCATTGTTGGTTGTGATGAATTCGATCCAGCGAAAAACTGGATCTCTATAGACTCTCCCGTAGCACGTGCCTTAATCGGCAAAAGCATTGATGATGAAGTGAAAGTCGATACCCCATCCGGAAAAATAATTTTCTATGTAAATAAGATTTGGTATGACAAAAGCGGAATCTAATTTTCCGCTTTCTAGTTAGCTTTCATTTTCTTTTCAAGATTTAAATAATCCGCTCAATTAAAATCGGTTGGTATTTTTTCTGTCGCTGCAAATGGTGGTTCAATAATTTTACGATCACAAATGCCAGTACGGTCATCGCTGATGTAAAAACGATATTCTGCCACTCTTCAACAAACAGATAATTTCCCAATAACACACTGAAAATTAACACAAATAATGGGATGGTATAAGCAATAAACGCTAATTTCAGTAAGGATTGTTCCGGCAGCCCGATTTCCACCGTTTCCCCGATCCTCATCGGTCTGGAGCAAGGGAAAGTAAAAAGATAACGGCTTGATTTTCCGGTTAATTCACTCAGTGCCGCTGTACCGCAACTTGCTTTGGATGCACAACCGCCGCACGCTTGATTTGCTTGACACTCAACTGTCACTTCACCTGATTGATAAGCAATTACCACCGCTTTTTCTGTAATCATTTGTTATCCTGTTTAAACTCAATGTCCTGCACAATTCGACGTGCCGTTGTTAATGGAATTTCGCCGACCAACACCACGGTTTTACCATTGACCACTTCGGTATAAAGCGTTTCTACACCTTGTCGCCACGATTCATTAATCGGCATATCTTTCTGTTCCAATAGATAGAGCGAGAAAGAGAATAAACCGTCACTATAAAGCTGTGTTTGGATAGATGGCGATAACCCATCAGAATGAAATTTCACCAATTTAAAACCTTTCGGCAACCACGACGGTTTCCAGTTATAGTCGGTGGTATTCGGGCTATATATGGTAATTGCCGGTGGCTGAATCATTTTATCCGCCGATTCAGTTAAACTTGTTGTATCTTCCAACATAGAAAGATCAATCACTTTAAACTGCGATAACGCATTGCCGCTACGATCAACAATTTCTCCTCGCAATGGCAGGCTGTTTTGCTCATCAATCCAGATCGTATAAGCATAGCGAAATTCATCTTTCGGCATTAGTTTAATCACATTGGCTATACGATTAGCGATTCTGTCCTTACCTAACGGTACGAAATCGTAATACTGTGCTAACTGCTTGAAATCGCTATAAACAATATTTGGTAATGAATCAATAATTTTATCACTGCGAATACTAAACGGCGCATAATTAGCAGAAAAATAACTGATTGTATTATCACGCTGCCAAATTTCTGTTCTAGGTCCATCTAAATAAAGCAGCTGTGCATAATGTTTATGGTCGGCATATGCGTGTCGATAGTTCAATGAAAAATGAAGATTATCCTCACCATAAGTAAACAACATTGTGTAATTTTGCTGCTGAAATGCGGTTTTCATGTGGTTCAGATCAGCAATAATTTGATCAATCGGTGAGGAGGCATATGCAGTAGCGAAGCTGTTAGCAATCCAGAACACTGAGGTGAGGAATAACTTCTTAAACATATAATAAACCTGTGCCTATGGCGTAAATCAAGATGCCTATTATAAAACAACATCACCACCAAAATGGTGGTGATGTCGGGAAATTTCGGAAATTTTTATTCAGATTTTAAGTCAGAATATAAACGACGTTGTAATTGGTAATTCTGCAAAATTTCATTTAAACGTTTATTTTGCTGTTCCAACTGTTCTTTGCTCGGCACATTTTTATGCGAAACATTATAGCTAACTTCTTGAACCGATTGTGTAAACGGCAAAGTTTGTAACGCTGGAGAAACGGTAGTTTCTGTTTCAGAACCTTTATTCAAATTCTGGATGCTAAACACAGCGATTAAACAAACACTTGCAGCCACTGCGGTTTGCACAACAGGAACGACATATTTTTTCGCTTTAGCCCAGAAAGAAACTTTCGGCATTGCCGCAGTTTCTGGTTTCGGCTGTTCTTGCAACTGAACGGTTGTCTCTTGTTCAATTAATACTGCCATTCTTTCTGTAAAAGAAGTATCAAGTATGACTTCACTTTCATTGCGCATCACTGAACGTGCAATATGTAAAGTTGACCACGTCTGCTGTAACACTTTATCTTGACAAAGACTTTCGACAAAGCCACGTTCTACGTCTTCACCATCCATATAAGCTGAAAGTTGTTCTTTATTTTGCATAATTTCCGCCTTTCCATTCAATTAATGTTTCACCAACGGTGCTAATTGATTTTCAATAAATTCTCTTGCTCTAAAAATTCGAGAACGCACTGTACCGACTGGGCAATCCATCACATCTGCGATCTCTTCGTAACTCATTCCTTCAAGTTCTCGTAACGTGATCGCGGTTTTTAATTCATCTGGTAATTCATTGATAGTTTTAAACACGATCTCTTTCAATTCATCAGATAGAATCAAATGCTCCGGCGTATCAATATTACGTAACTTCGCTCCAGCATCAAAACTTTCCGCATCTTCCGCCAAAACATCTTCCGTTGGTGGACGACGCCCTTGTGTCATCAAGTAATTTTTTGCTGTATTCACGGCAATACGGTAAAGCCATGTATAAAAAGCACTCTCACCGCGGAATGTATCCAAAGAACGATACGCTTTAATAAACGTTTCTTGAGCAACATCCGGAATATCATTAGCTGATACGTAACGAGTCAATAATCCAGCGACTTTATTTTGATAACGTGCAACCAACAAATTAAATGCTTTTTTATCGCCTTGCTGCGCTCTTTCCACCAAAATTTGATCTGTTAGTTGTTCACTCATCTAAGTGAAATCTCCATTTTTATCTTTATCTAACAGCTTCCCAAAACGGTCTGTAAGTTACACAGCAAGCAATGCATTGAACTGTTAGAGTTCAAAATTTAATAAAAGTTCAAAAATTTAAACAAAAAGTTTTTAGAGCTTCTCAAGATGCGGTCAGTTTCACTTTTATCAAGTTCACCATCTGTTGCAATTTATCGGTAGGTGCTTTTTCTTGATTCATTAACCATCGGAATAACTGCGGGTCAGTAAAGGTAAGCAATTCCAAAAAAGTGTCTTTCTGCTCATCAGATAAATGATCAAACTCTTTTTTATAAAATGGCATTATCATTTTATCCAGTTCCAACATTCCCCGACGACAGTCCCATTCAATCCTTAATTTATTATAGTGTTTCATCTTATGCTTCTTTAATTGTGTTAATCATCAAAGCTGTATCTTATCAATTTTTATCAAGAATAACGAAGAAGAATTAGTAAAGAATTATGATTTTTGCAAAAATGATTATTTGGAATAGAGTTTATCTTTTCGCTCTTTTGCATAAAACTTTACATCACTGAACACTACCAATTATTCCAAACGTTGATTAAATAACCAACTTGCCACTACTAAAGTACACGCGGCAATAATCAGCATCGGATACAAGTTGATCCACACCAATGCAGCGGACATATCTTTCAAAAACAGCCCGTTTACAATAATCAAGAAATGCTTAATCGGGTTGATTTCCACCACCCATTGCAACCAATTCGGCATATTTTCTACTGGTGAAGCATAACCAGAAAGTGCCACTGCTGGCACTAAAAAAATAAACGTACCCAAAATCGCTTGTTGCTGTGTTTTAGAAATTGCAGAAATAAATAAACCTACACCGACCATTGCCAAAATAAATACAAAAATTGCCGCAAACAACAACCAGAAAGATCCTACAAACGGCACTTTGAAAACGGTCAATACCAATACAAAAATAATCAGTCCTTCCGCTAAACCGACCATCACTGCCGGAATAGTCTTCCCTAACAGAATCTCCGCTGGGGTTAGCGGTGAAACCAAGATCTGATCAAAAGTTCCCAACTCTCGTTCTCTAGCAACGGAAAGTGCAGTAACCATCAAAGCCACTAATCCAGCTAAAATACCGACCAATGCCGGCACCGTGTACCACAAGTGCTGCAAATTTTCATTGAACCAATTTCTGGTCAACACCACGACCGGCAAACCCTGTTTACCCTGTTGCAATGCCAATTCGGTATTGTATTGCAGAATAATTTGCGCTACATAGTTATGGATAATTTGTGCCGAATTGGAATTTCTCCCATCTAACAACAGCTGAATATTTGCCGCCTGCCCCGACAACAGTTTTTGACTGAAATCTGCCGGAAACTGGATTGCCATCAACACGTTTTTATTTGCCAACTGCTGTTGTAACTGCTGCTCGCTCTGCACATATTGCAACTCGGTAAAGGTGGGTGAAGCTGCAATGCGTTGAATCACTTCGGTGCTATAAACGCCGTGATCTTGGTTATAGACCGCCACAGAAATATTTTTCACCTCCAATGTGGCAGAATAAGAGAAAAGGAAAAGTTGCAACAATGGCGGCCCAATCAACACCAATCTGCTACGCGGATCACGAAACAGCGCCAATAACTCTTTGATGATTAATGCCCAAATACGTCCATTGAAAATCATACATCGATCCTTTTATGTGTTTTGCGTTTCGTAAAAAGAAAAGTCAAAATGCCGATAATCAACATTATGCAGATCGCTTGCGCCAATAATCCCCATACATTGCCAGATAAAAATAACGTTTGCAAAATAGTCACATAATAACGCACGCTAAATAGATAGGTCAGCCACTGTATCGGCAACGGCATTGAGCTGATTTCAAACACAAAACCGGACAACATAAAAGCGGGCAAAAAAGCAAATAAAATTGCAATTTGTGAAGCAACAAATTGATCCTTTGAAAGCGAAGAGATCAACAATCCTTGCCCTAACGCACAAATCAGGAAAACAGAGGTGGCAATAAACAATACCAACAGCGATCCTCTAAACGGCACATCATAATAAAGCGTTGTTACCAAAAAACAGATCAACATTGAACCGATACCCAAAATATAATAAGGGATTAATTTTCCTAATAAAATTTGAGTAATGGTTACCGGTGTCGCCATCATTGCTTCCATCGTGCCACGTTCCCATTCTCGTGCAACCACTAGGGCTGTTAATAATGTACCAATCAAAGTCATTGTAATCGCCATTGAACCCGGCAATAAAAAATGACGGCTTTTTAATTCAGGGTTAAACAGATAACGTTCCTGCAAGCCAATGCCGCCACTCGCCTCATCAATGGTATTTTGTTGTTGTAACCAATTCTGAATGACACCGCTGGTATAACCGTTAACGAACATTGCTGTATTCGGCTGCGAGCCATCGGTTAACACCTGAATTTGCGCCGGTTGTTGCTGTAATAATTGTCGGCTAAATTGCGGCGGAATCACCACAATGCCTTTAATATCGCCAGCGATCAAATCCTGATATAAAGCACGGCGATCATCCGCAAAACGGCTGTCTAAAAAGCGTGAATGACGGAATGCGTCAACTAATTCCGTAGCCAATGGTGATGAAGATTGATTAACCACGCCGATATTGACTTTGTTGCTGTCCAAATTGATGCCGTAACCAAAAATAAACAACAGAATAAAAGGCAATACAAAAGCAATCAGAATAGAAGAGGGATCGCGAATAATCTGCAACATCTCTTTATAAACTAACGCCCACAATCGTTTCATATTGCCCCCTTAGCCTGATCCTTCGCCTGCACCAATGCAATAAAAGCGTCTTCCAATGTAGGTGCCTGCAAGCCCGCCAGCTGCACTGCCTGCTGCTTTAATTCATCCGGTGTGCCGGTCGCAATATTTTCACCGTGATAAATCAAACCGATACGATCACAATACTCCGCTTCATCCATAAAATGCGTGGTGACCATCACCGTAACACCTTTGCCCACCATCGCATTGATATGCAGCCAAAATTCACGTCTGGTAATCGGATCAACCCCCGAAGTCGGCTCATCCAAAAACAGAATATCCGGCTGATGAATCACAGCACAAGCAAGTGATAACCGCTGTTTAAACCCTAACGGCAAATCGCCGGCATTCATTTTCAAATAAGGTTTAAAATCAAAAATATCGATCATCATTTCAATACGTTCACGTTGTGCTTTGCCGGTAACGCCATATAAACCGGCAAAAAAACGTAAATTTTGTAACACATCTAAATTGCCGTACAGTGAAAAACGTTGTGCCATATAGCCGATTCTGCTGCGTGCCTGTGAGGTGGCATAACGTAAATTCAAACCGGTAACGAAACATTCTCCGGCAGTCGGCTGCAACAAACCGCACATCATTTTAAATGTGGTCGATTTACCGGCACCGTTCGGTCCTAATAAGCCAAAAATCTCACCACGTTTAATCGAAAAGGTATTATCTTTAACCGCGACAAAATCGCCGAATTTTTTGGTTAATCCTTTCGCATCAATCACCGGTTTGCCATCATCCTGCTTGGCTTCAATCTGCGCTGCCAATGCTGAATTTCCACCGGGACCGCCACCCAAACGATTAATAAAGGCATCTTCAAAACAGGGATTAACGGGCTGCCACTTACCTTGCGATAACTGTGGTTTTGCCGCTTCCGGTTTCAACACAATCCGCAAATTACTGCCTTGAATAATGCCGTCCATCACCTGATGTTGTTGCAATAAATGAATCAGACTGGCACGCCTGTCTGCCACCGGAATATCGCTTACTTGAAAAACACGGCCTTGCACCGATTCCAACAAGCCTTGTGGCGCACCGTCATACAATTTTTTGCCTTCATTCAGCAAAATGACACTATCGCATTTTTCCGCTTCATCCAAATAAGCGGTTGACCACAACACTGCCATTCCTTGCTGTACTAACGCTTGCACCAATTTCCACAATTCACGCCGTGAAATCGGATCAACGCCGACACTTGGTTCATCCAGTAATAACAGTTTCGGATCGCCGACCAATGCACACGCCAAACCCAATTTTTGTTTCATTCCGCCGGAAAGCTTACCGGCTAAACGCTGTTGAAACGCTGCCAAATCAGTAAAAGCCAACAATTTGTCAAACTTCTCTTTTCTGGAAGCACCGCTGATTAAACGCAAATCCGCATATAAATTCAGATTTTCGATAACCGTTAAATCTTCATACAAACCAAATTTCTGCGGCATATAACCACTGATTTGATGAATGGTTTCAGCGTCATCATTGACATTGAGTTGATCGACCGTAATCGTGCCACTATCTGCCTGCATTAAACCGATAATATGACGAATTAAGGTCGTTTTACCTGCACCGTCCGGCCCAACCAAACCGGTCATTTTGCCGGGAAAAATCTGTGCCGATACAACATCAAGTGCCGGTTTATCCATTCCTTTGAAATGTTTGGTCACCTTATCGATAACCACCATTGCTTGTGACATTATTTATCCTCAGCCTGTTTTTCAATCAATAACGTCACCGGCATACCTTGGCGTAAACCGTTATCACTGTTTTCGACCATAACTTTGAAACGATAAACCAATTCCGTTCTTAACTGTTCGCTTTCCACATTTTTGGGCGTGAATTCCGCTTGAGGTGAAATAAAACCGATCTGCCCGGTATATTGTGCGCCGCTATCGGTAACGACAGTCACTTTTTGCCCTTGATAAAGATTGCCCAAATTTGGTTCATCCACATAAGCACGCACCCACACCGGTTTTTGTAATGAAATGGAATAGATCGGTAAGCCGGCATTCACCACGCTGCCTTTTTCTCGCACTCGGGTTAACACCACGCCGTCACTCGGCGCAATCAATTTGGTATCCGCCAAACGCGTTTCAGCAATCGAAACCAATGATTTGGAAATATCCACTTGTGCCAAAGCTCGATCACGAGATGCTACCACATCATCATAGTCCGCATCGGACACCGCATTTTTCTTGATTAAGCCTTGCACACGTTGATAAAGTTTTTCTGCTTGCACCAACGCAGCTTCCGCATCCGCCAATTTGGCTTTAGCTAAAATAAGTTCATCCTGAAAGGTTTTCTGTTCTAATGTCGCCAACAAATCACCGGCTTTCACTTGATCGCCTTCATCCACCAATAGCTGTTCAACTTTACCGGCAACTTTAAAACCAAGGTTGACATCGCGAATATCAACATTGCCGTACAACCTAATTTCGCTTTCATTCACGGCTTGTCGTTGGTGTTGTTGGAAAAGATAATAACCGCTTAATCCGATAATAATGAGGAGTAAAAAAATAAGACTTTTTTTCATAGCACAATCCTTAACCATTCCGTTGCATTGTCTACTGTTTGATCATACTCCTCTCGGCAAGGATCTTCATCCACTGCGTCCTGAAACTGTGACATTAAACAGAAAATAGTGCTAAATGATAATGATATAGCGGATAATCACTAAAGAAACTATTGATTAACAGGCAAAACTGTTCTTTATAACTTCAAATAGAAAGGTTTAAACATTGGAATGACATCCGAATGGTAGCAATGTTGCTGATCATAAATGGTTAATTCGCTCTGTTTCGGTGATGTTTTGTTGGCTAAAAAAGCAAAGGTTAATAACATTCTCTGCGGCATTTTTCCCTCTTTGGTAATAACGTGACAAACCTCCGTACAACACAGTTTTGAGGAAGTTGCCGACAATTGCTGTTGCAAACAGATACCTGCTTGAAACGGCAACACAAATTGGATTTTGCCCTTTACACTTAAACAATTTTCGGCAGCGAGTAGCCAATCCAAATGGGATAAATCGCCAACATAACGCGCGGTTTCTCTGGATTGATCCCGACACTGGCTGGCACTTTCAAAATAGGGCGGATTTGCCACAATAAGATCAAAACGCTGCGAGCTTTGCCGACAAAATTGCTGCATCGATTGATGATAAATCGTAACGCGCGCCGACCACGGTGAAATCGCTACATTATCAAGTGCCTGACAATAGGCATTTTCTTCAATTTCCACGCCGACAATTTGACAATCCGCCGCACTTCTTTGTGCCAGCATCAACGCAATCAATCCGGTACCGCAACCTAAATCCAAGATCCGATTTGCACCGGCGACATCTGCCCACGCGCCAAGCAAAACCCCGTCTGTGCCTACTTTCATTGCACAGCGGTCGTGGTAAATTTTAAATTGCTTAAATTGAAAACAGGCTGCTTTCGCCATTGCTAAAATCGCTCTAATCGGGATTGAATAGCGATATTTTAATAAAATTTCGCTATAATTCGAGGCTGATTTTTTATTTTCGAGAATTTTTATGACCATTTCTAATTTTGATGAATTTGATCTTGATCCACAGCTGCTCAAAGCATTAGCCAAAAAAGGCTTGAATCGTCCAACTGCTATCCAGATTGAGGCAATCCCTGCGGCAATGGATGGGCACGATGTGTTGGGCTCTTCGCCGACCGGCACCGGAAAAACCATTGCTTTTTTATTACCGGCTATTCAGCATCTATTGGATTTCCCTCGCTGTAAACCGGGCGCACCACGCGTTTTAGTGCTGACACCAACCAGAGAATTGGCAATGCAGGTTGCTGAACAGGCACAGCAATTAGCACAATTTACTTCCTTAAGTATTGCCACCATCACCGGCGGCGTCGCCTATCAAAATCACGGCGAAATTTTCAATAAAAATCAAGATATGGTCATCGCTACCCCCGGACGTTTGCTCCAGTATATTCAGGAAGAAAATTTTGATTGTCGTGCGGTAGAAATCTTAATTTTTGATGAAGCCGATCGAATGTTGCAAATGGGCTTCGGTCAGGATGCTGAGCGTATTGCCGCTGAAACCCGTTGGCGCAAGCAGACAATGCTCTTCTCCGCCACACTTGAAGGCGAAGAGTTAAACAATTTTGCACAACGTTTATTGGATAATCCGGTTGAGGTGAATGCAGAACCGAGCCGCCGTGAACGTAAAAAGATTCAACAATGGTATTACCACGCCGACAGCAAAGAACACAAAATCAAATTGTTGGCTCGTGTCATTATTGACGAAAAAGTAAGCAGAGGTATTGTATTCGTACGCCATCGTGAAGAAGTGCGTGAACTGGCTGAGATTTTGCGTAAACGAGGCATCCGTAGCACCTATTTAGAAGGTGAAATGGCACAAACACAACGCAATAATGCAATTGAGAAATTGCGTGATGGCGTAGTAACAATTTTGGTCGCAACCAATGTGGCTGCTCGTGGTATTGATATTGACGACATATCGCACGTTTTCAATTTCGATCTGCCTTATAATGCCGATGTTTATTTGCACCGTATCGGGCGCACTGCTCGTGCCGGTAAAAAAGGTTGTGCGATCTCTTTTGTTGAAGCGCACGATTATCCCTTGCTTGGTAAAATTTGCCGTTACACCGGTGAAATTCTGAAAGCCAGAGTGATTGAAGATCTTGCGCCTCGTACAAAAGCACCGAAAGTGAATGAAATCAAAAAAGTCATCAAGAAAAAGAAAGCCCATTTAAAACAAAAACGGCAACAAGCCAAAGAACAAACCAGCAAGAAAAAAGTGAAATTACGTCATCGTGATAGTAAAAATATCGGTAAACGTCGAGTTCCTACCGCATTGCGTATGGCGCAACAAAATAATTCTGAACAGTAAGGAGAATTTATGTCATCTCTTCCATTTAGTGTCGTGATTTTAGCTGCCGGTAAAGGCACTCGTATGTACTCCGATTTGCCGAAGGTGTTGCACCCTATCGCCGGTAAACCGATGGTTAAACACGTGATTGATACCGTAGCCAAACTTGGAGCCAATCAGATCCATTTAGTCTATGGACACGGTGCAGAATTGCTGCAACAACGTCTTGCCAACGAAAAAGTAAATTGGGTATTGCAGGCACAACAACTCGGCACCGGTCACGCAATGCAACAGGCAGCACCTTATTTTAATGATAACGAAACCATTGTAATGTTATTTGGTGATGGTCCTTTGATCAGTGCAGAAACTATCCAGCAATTAATTGCTGCAAAACCGGAAAACGGCATTGCACTATTAACCGTTAAATTGGACGATCCAACCGGTTACGGACGTATTTTACGAGAAAACAATCAAGCAGACGGCAATATTGTCGGTATAATTGAACAAAAAGATGCTTCGCCTGAACAGTTAAAAATTCAAGAAATTAACACCGGATTACTCGCTTGTGATGGCAAGAATTTGAAAAAATGGTTATCACAATTAACTAACAATAATGCTCAAAAAGAGTATTACATCACTGACATTATCGCTATGGCACACCACGACGGTTGCAAAGTAGTTTCCGTTCATCCGCAAGATCCAATGGAAGTAGAGGGAGTCAACAATCGGTTACAATTGGCTCGCTTGGAGCGTTATTACCAACAAAAAAATGCGGAACGCCTTTTATTGGAAGGAGTAATGCTAGCGGATCCGAACCGTTTTGATCTTCGTGGCGAATTAATCCACGGTAAAGATGTCGAAATTGATATTAATGTCATTATTGAAGGCAACGTTAAACTCGGTGATCGTGTCAAAATCGGAGCAGGTTGCGTATTGAAAAATGTTGAAGTCGCAGATGATGTGGAAATTAAACCTTATTCCGTTTTTGAAGATGCCGTTATCGGAAAAGGTGCTCAGGTCGGGCCATTCTCCCGATTACGTCCGGGTGCGGTATTGGCGGATAATGTTCACGTCGGTAACTTTGTGGAAATCAAAAAAGCGACTGTCGGTGTCGGCTCCAAAGTGAACCACTTAACCTATGTCGGTGATGCCGTGATCGGTAAAGATTGCAACCTTGGTGCCGGTGTCATCACTTGCAACTATGACGGTGCCAATAAATTCCAAACCACGATCGGTGATAACGTTTTCGTGGGTTCCGATGTACAGCTGGTTGCACCGGTTTCTGTCGCAGATGGTGCAACCATCGGTGCCGGTTCTACCATCACCAAAGATATTGCCGAAAATGAATTGGTGATTACGCGTGTGCCACAAAAACATATCCAAGGTTGGCAACGCCCTACCAAGAAAAAAGCATAATTAAACACCATTAAAGCTTAAAATTTAGACAAAATGCAGCGAAAACAACGCTGCATTTTGTTATTTTTGTGATCTCGTCCAAACTTCTGAAAATTAAAGGTATCCTCCATATTTACAAATATAATGGAGTAGTCTTATCATTAGTCTATCTTTTAACCCATTCAGTGTCGTATTTAGAATGGTCTATTCACAAACTCAGAGGTGATCTTATGAAATTACAAAAAACCGTTCTTCATTCAATGATCGTTGCCGGTCTTTCATTAGCCGCTTTTGCAGCACAAGCCGGACAATACCCTGATCTTCCGGTCGGGATTAAAAGCGGCGGCGGCGCATTAATCGGTGACACTGTTTATGTCGGGTTAGGTTCAGGTGCAGATAAGTTTTATGCCCTTAATTTGAAAGATGCGAAAGCCGGTTGGAAAGAGATCGCCGCATTCCCTGGTGGTGACCGTTCACAACCTGTGGTCAGTGCCGTTGACGGCAAACTCTATGTTTTCGGCGGCTTACAAAAAAATGAAAAAGGCGAATTACAACTTGTTAATGACGCTTATAGCTACAATCCGCAAGACAACACTTGGAGCAAATTACCAACTCGCGCACCGCTTGGCTTAGTCGGTGCAACAGGTGTAAATTATGGCGATAAAGTTTACGTTATCGGCGGTTCAAACCTCTCTATTTTCAACGGCTATTTCCAAGATTACACCGCAGCCGGTGATGATCAGGCGAAGAAAGATGCAGTAATGGCAGCCTATTTCAATCAACGTCCACAAGATTACTTCTTCAATACCACATTCTTCAGCTATCAACCATCAACCAATAAATGGCGTAATGAAGGACAGCTTCCATTTTCAGGACGTGCCGGTGCGGCGGTTACCGTAAACGGCGATGTACTCACTGTAATTAACGGTGAAATCAAACCGGGCTTAAGAACAGCAGAAACAGAGCAAGGTAAATTCAATAAACACGGCACTGTCGATTGGAAAAATTTACCTAACTTACCTGAACCGCAAAAAGGCACAGCACAAGACGGTTTAGCAGGTGCATATGCCGGTTATAGTAACGGTCACCTTTTAGTCACCGGCGGTGCTAACTTCCCAGGTGCAACCAAACAGTTCAAAGAAGGCAAACTCTTTGCTCATCAAGGTTTGAAAAAAGCCTATCAAACCGCAGTCTACAGTTTGGATAAAGGCAAATGGAAAGTGGTCGGCAACTTACCGGCAGGTGCAGGCTATGGCGTCAGCGTATCTTACGGTAACAAAGTACTACTCATCGGTGGTGAAACTGATGGCGGTAAAGCATTAACTTCCGTTCAAGAGTTAAGCTTTGACGGCAAAAAACTCACCGTTGAATAACCCTCCCTCCTCTTGAGTTAATCAACATCAGCACGGCAAATGCCGTGCTTTTTTGTATCTGCCATATTATTTCAATAGTACCAATTAGAAACTTCCGCTATTAAAAATACTGATTAAGTAGTACACTACTTGCGTTTATTGAGTTGACTATTGGGAGCTGACTATGAAACCTTATCTTATTGCACCATCTATTTTATCCGCCAATCTTGCTCATCTTGGCGATGATGTAAAAAAGGTGCTATCTGCCGGAGCTGATGTTATCCATTTTGATGTGATGGACAACCATTATGTGCCGAATTTAACTTTCGGACCTGCAGTTTGTCAGGCTTTACGCGATGACGGCATTACCGCTCCTATTGATGTGCATTTAATGGTGAAGCCGGTTGATCGTTTAATTCCCGATTTTGCCAAAGCCGGAGCTACTTCAATCACATTTCATCCTGAAGCAAGTGAACATATCGATCGCTCATTACAATTAATCAAAGATCTCGGCTGTCAAGCAGGGTTAGTTTTTAATCCAGCCACACCGTTACATTATTTAGATCACGTTATGGATAAACTTGACATTATTTTAATTATGTCAGTTAATCCTGGGTTCGGCGGACAATCTTTTATTCCACACGCATTAGATAAATTGCGTCAAGCCCGTCAACGCATTACTTCAAGCAACCGAGATATTCGTTTAGAAGTAGATGGTGGTGTTAAAGTGGATAACATCGCTGAAATTGCTCGTGCCGGTGCGGATATGTTTGTTGCCGGATCGGCAATTTTCGGTCAGCCTGATTATCAACAGGTTATTCAAGCAATGCGTGAGCAACTTGCTCACGCCCATAAATAATAAGGAAAAACTATGAGTCAATTTAAAGCTATCGGTTTTGATCTAGATGGAACATTGGTTAACAGTTTACCGGATCTCGCTTTAGCCGTTAGCAATACATTAAAGGAATTAAATTTACCAACACCCAATGAAGAGTTAGTGTTAACTTGGATTGGTAATGGCGCAGATATTTTATTAGCACGTGCATTGGAATGGGCAAATTTTTCTCCGAATACTGAGCAGTTAATGCAGATTAAATCCCGTTTTAACTACTATTACGGTGAAAATATTTGTAATAAAAGTCAGTTATTTCCAAATGTAAAACAGACTTTAGAACAATTAAAACAGAAAGGGTTTATTCTAGCGGTAGTCACCAACAAACCGACCCAACACGTCATTCCGGTGTTGAAAGCATTCGGTATTGAGCATCTGTTCTCCGAAACATTGGGCGGTCAATCATTACCAGCAATTAAGCCTCACCCTGCACCATTATTTTATCTATGTGGTAAATTCGGGATTTTGCCTAAAGAATTATTATTTGTCGGTGATTCTAAAAATGACATTTTAGCTGCTCGTGCCGCCGGCTGTTCAGTGGTCGGGTTAACTTACGGTTACAACTATAATATTCCGATTGCTAATTCTCATCCTGATTGGGTGTTTAGTGATTTTGCACAAATTTTAACTATTGTTGAATAGAATGAAGGAAAGAAAATGAGTAAACCTATTGTATTTAGCGGCGTTCAGCCTTCCGGTGAATTGACGATTGGTAACTATCTCGGTGCTTTACGCCAATGGGTTAAAATGCAGGATGATTATGAATGTTTATTCTGTGTGGTAGATTTGCACGCTATTACTGTTCGTCAAGATCCTGTAGCTTTACATAAAGCTACTTTAGATGTTTTGGCACTTTATTTGGCTTGTGGTATTGATCCGAATAAAAGCACAATTTTCGTACAATCTCACGTACCCGAACATACTCAATTAGCTTGGGTGTTAAACTGTTACACCTATTTCGGTGAAATGGGGCGTATGACACAATTTAAAGATAAATCCGCACGTTATGAAGGAAATGTCAGCGTCGGTTTGTTTACTTATCCAGTTTTGATGGCAGCAGATATTTTGTTATATCAAGCAAAACAAGTGCCTGTCGGTGATGACCAAAAGCAACATCTTGAAATCACTCGTGATATTGCCCAACGTTTCAATGCACTTTATGGTGATATTTTCACTATTCCGGAAGTTTTCATTCCGAAAGCTGGAGCAAGAGTGATGTCATTGCTTGATCCGAATAAAAAAATGTCAAAATCAGATGACAATCGCAACAATGTGATCGGTTTATTAGAAGATCCAAAAGCTGTGGCGAAAAAAATCAAACGCGCAGTGACTGACTCTGAGGAACCGCCTCGCGTAAAATTTGATGTTGAAAATAAACCAGGCGTGTCCAATTTATTAAGCATTCTCTCGGCGATTACTGAAAAGTCCATTCCAGAATTGGAAGCTGAATTTGAAGGCAAAATGTATGGTCATCTAAAAGGTGCAGTTGCAGATGAAGTAAGCGCAATGTTAACTCAATTACAAGAACGTTATTACCATTTCCGCAATGATGAAACATTATTAAATAATATCTTGCACGAAGGTGCAGCAAAAGCAAGAGCAAAAGCAAAAGAAACCTTGGATAAGGTTTACCAAGCTGTAGGTTTTGTAAAATAATTCTCTCTGTTTCAAGGTGCGCTGATCGCACCTTGAATTTTTCCTGTCATTTATCCACGAGGATGGAATTTGCTATGTAACTGTTTTAAGCGTTCTTTGGCAACGTGTGTATAAATTTGCGTTGTAGAAAGATCGCTATGCCCCAATAACATCTGTACTACACGCAGATCGGCACCGTGATTAACTAAATGTGTAGCAAAAGCGTGCCGCAAAACGTGCGGCGATAATTTATCTGCATCAATATTTGCTAAACTAGCATAATGTTTAATACGATACCAAAATGTCTGTCGTGTCATCAATTTACCCTGTCGGCTTGGAAATAAAATATCACTGCTCTGCCCACCTAACAATTCTGTTCTACCATAAAGGATAAATTGTTGTATCCAATAATTAGCCTCTTCGCCCATCGGAACTAATCGTTCTTTATCGGCTTTACCGATAACCCGAACAACGCCCTGTTGCAAATTGATGTTGTCAACTGTTAATGTTACCAATTCTGTTACTCGTAACCCAGTAGCATATAACAACTCTAACATTGCTTTATCCCGTAATTCCAATGCATTTTCTGTTGCCGGTGTATTTAAAAGGTCTGTAACTTGGCTCTCAGTTAAATACTTTGGTAAACGTGACGGTAATTTAGGTGAAGAAAGTAATGAACAAGGGTTGTCTTCACGATATTTTTCCTGATATAGATATTGGAATAATTTTCGCATTGAACTCAACATTCTAGAATAACTTGTTGCTTTATATCCTTTCTCCAATCTCTCACCAAGAAATGCCTGTAAATCAAGATATTGAACCTGTTGCAAAGTTAAATGATGTTTTTCCAACCATTCACTGAGAAATTTAAGATCCGAACGATAACTGGCGATAGTATTCTGTGATAGATTTTTACTTAGCCAAATATCATCTAGAAAAAGATTGATTAAAGTGCTGTCTTTCATTTAGGTTTTAATTAATATGTGATCAGGTATAATGTGCCGAAAATTGTCAATAATAACGGACTTTATCGCTATTCTCGCTCCGCCGCAAGGTTGGAGCGTGATTTTTTGATAAACCGTTTAAATCTTATTCCAGTTCAACTTATTGGCATTACTTTTTATACAAATTTTTTATTTCATTTGAGGATTATTTTATGGCTCGTTCACAATGGGGGTCACGTCTTGGCTTTATTTTGGCATCTGCCGGTTCCGCTATCGGCTTAGGTGCGGTGTGGAAATTCCCTTATGTTACCGCCACACAAGGCGGAGGTGCATTTTTATTAATTTATCTCTTTATCTGTCTGACTTTAGGGTTAATTCTAATGGCTACCGAAATGGCTATCGGGCGTGCTACACACTTAGGTCCGATAGGTGCATTCCGAAAATTAGGCAATAATAAATGGTCTATCATCGGTATTATGGGCGTATTGGTTGCCTTTTTTATCCTCTCTTTCTATAGTGTTGTCGGCGGTTGGACAGTTGCTTATTTAGTAAAAGCAGTAACTGGTAACATTGCAGGTTCAACCGATCCGGTTATTAACGGAAATCTATTTTCCTCTTTTATTACAGATCCTTTGCAACCACTTATTTACCACTTTATTTTCGGTTTCCTCACATTATTTACTGTCGTGTCCGGTGTGGAAAAAGGAATTGAGCGTATCTCAAAATATTTAATGCCAATCTTATTGATTTTAATGTTGGTATTAATCGGTCGTGCCGTTTCACTGCCTGGCGCAATAGAAGGCATTAAGTTCTTCCTACTACCCGATTTCAGCAAAATTGATGGTAGAACTTGGTTGGAAGCACTTGGCTTAGCATTTTTCTCTTTGTCTTTGGGAATCGGTATTATGATTACCTACGGCTCTTATGTTGGTCCGGAAGCAAAATTGGTCAGTTCATCCGTTTGGGTTATTCTGCTTACATTATTGACCTGCGTTCTTTCCGGTTTAATGGTACTGCCCGCAGTTTTTGCTTTTGGTTTTGAACCAGGTGCCGGCCCAGGTTTAACTTTTATCACAATGCCGGCAGTATTCGCTAGTATGCCATTCGGACATCTGTTGGCTGTACTATTCTTTGCTTTGTTATTAGTAGCCGCATTAACTTCTTCTATCTCTTTACTTGAAGTTTTAGTCAGCTTTCTTATTGATGAATTTAAGTTTCACCGACTTAAAGCCGGTGTAATATCTTTCGTACTCTTTTTCTTACTTGGTATTGGCGCTTCCCTCTCTTTAGGTTCTTGGAGCGAATATAAAATCTTCAATTACAATATTTTTGATGCATTGGATAAATCCACACAAAATCTATTGATGCCGTTGGGTGAAATTCTATTAACACTATTTGTCGCTTGGTGGCGTTGGGATAAAATCAAATCGCAAATTTGCTCCACAAATACTATTTGGACAACGCTATTACGATTACTATTAGGTATTGTTATTCCTTTGATAATATTTGCAATTTTCTTACAAGGAATTCTGTCATAAAAATAATTAATTAAAAGTGGTTGAGTTTTCAATGAATACTCTTTATACTGCCGCCCCAGTGCTTATAGACTGGAACCAAAAATGCAAGTTTATCAAACAAACAGCGTGGCAAACTCAGCTTATCAACAAGTGGTAAAATTAAGTCCATTGTTGTTTGTTATTTATTTTTAAAATCCTCATTTATTGAGGATTTTTTTTTGCTTGCGATTCAGGTTTCACTCATTCAACCAATAAATCAACACTGGAGCAAACACAATGAACCATATTCGTACTTTTAAAGCCTATGTGCGTGACGAAATTATCAAAAAAGGCGGTTGGGTAAATTCTCATGCTCACGCAGACCGCGCATTCACAATGACCCCAGAAAAAATGCATATTTATCACAACAGCAATCTGCAACAAAAATGGGATTTGGTGGATGAGGTGAAACGTAATTCCAGCGTTGAAGATTATTACGCCCGCTTCAGCCAAGCCATCGAGTTAATGATTTCGCAAGGCGTTACCGCTTTCGGCACATTCGTAGATATCGATCCTATCTGTGAAGATCGCGCCATTATCGCAGCGCACAAAGCAAGAGAAGTCTATAAAAATGACATTGAATTGAAATTCGCCAATCAAACACTGAAAGGCGTCATCGATCCGGTGGCAAAACATTGGTTCGATTTAGGTTCTGAAATGGTCGATATTATCGGTGGCTTACCTTACCGTGATGAGTTGGAATACGGTAAAGGTTTGGAAGCAATGGATATTCTGATGGATAAAGCGAAATCCTTGGGGAAAATGTTGCACGTCCACGTTGACCAATTTAATACGCCGGAAGAGAAAGAAACCGAACAGTTATGTGATAAATCGATTGAACACGGAATGGAAGGGCGTGTTGTGGCGATTCACGGCATTTCTATCGGTGCGCACTCTCGTGAATATCGTTATAAACTGTATGAAAAGATGCGTCAGGCGAAAATGATGATTATCGCTTGTCCAATGGCGTGGATTGACAGCAACCGTAAAGAGGATTTGATGCCGTTCCATAATGCCTTAACGCCGGCGGATGAAATGATTCCGGAAGGGATTACGGTTGCAATCGGTACGGATAATATCTGTGACTATATGGTGCCGTTATGCGAAGGCGATATGTGGCAGGAGCTTAGCCTTTTAACCGCCGGCTGCCGTTTCCCTCATTTAGAACAGATGGTCGACATCGCCAGCACCAACGGTCGTAAAGTATTAGGATTAGATCCCTATTAATATTTTGTTCTATATGCCTATTCCCCGGCATAAAAAAGATGGCGTATATAACGCCATCTTTTCACATTTCATTGGGAACAAATTCAACGCTTAAGCAATTTTCATATTACCAAGCGTGCCATCATCCTTAATTTCTTGCTCAACCCCAACAATTTCCCTCACCTTTTCCCCATCCTTGAACATCACAAAGCCACCGTGTGCCATTTTGGTCCAATATTCATTTTTGGTAAGCGGTTGAGTTGAGATAATAGTCACTTTATCACCCGGTTTAGCATAATCATTAAAATCAATAAAGCCGTCATCATCCACACGGAATGCCTTACCGAACGGTGCTTTACGTGTTAGATAGTGCAAAAATGTTGAACAATGCGCAATCATAAACTGCCCATTGGATAAAATAAAATTAAATGTACCCAGTTTTGACAACTCTTGGCTAACTTCGTAAACAGCATCAAAAATTTCATCTTCGCTCGGTTTACGCAAATAACGACGTTTTAAAAACTCGGTCATATAGCAAAACGCCGCTTCAGAATCAGTGGTGCCGATAGGTTGTGCTCGGCAATCGGATAAATCAGGCAATGTGGTTAAATTACCATTATGGGCAAACACCCAATTTTCACCCCAAATTTCACGCATAAACGGATGCGTATTCTCTAGATTTACATTGCCCTGTGTCGCCTTACGAATATGTGCAATCACATTGAGTGACTTGATATGATATTGCTTCACGCAATCAGCAATCGGTGAAGAGCTGCACGGTTTATCATCACGGAAAACGCGCACACCTTTGCCTTCAAAAAACGCAATGCCGAAGCCATCTGAATGGCAATCGGTAATACCGGCACGACGGCGAAACCCTTCAAATGAGAACACGATATCGGTCGGTGTATTACAATTCATTCCCAATAATTGACACATAAACAAACCTACATACGAAAAGTTAAAATTTCAGGCTGTACATTATAAATCATAATTCACATATGAGTAGTAAGGATATTAATAATAATTTGTTATATGACATAGGCTTTAGTTTGTTTGTTTTGCCTGTTTCTGTTCAGCTCGCCTTTTTTGAAAGAATTGACTGATTTTGGCACTACACTCCTCTGCCAACACGCCGGCAGTAATTTCCACAATGTGATTCATTCGATAATCTTCAAACAGATGAAAACGTGAACCGATGGCTCCGGTTTTATAGTCGCTTGCACCAAACACCAAGCGTTTAATGCGGCTATGTAAAATAGCACCGGCACACATTGGGCAAGGCTCCAGCGTTACATAAAGTGTTAAATTCAATAGCCGATAATTCTGCAATTTCTGCCCTGCTTGGCGTAAAGCCATAATCTCGGCGTGGGCAGTCGGGTCGGATAAAGTGATCGATTGATTCCAGCCTTCCGCCACAATATTACCTTGCTCATCCACCAGCACTGCACCGACAGGAATCTCTCCCATCATCGTCGCTTTATCCGCCAATGCTAGCGCATATTGCATAAACTTCTGATCTTCATTAGACATAACTATTTGATTTAATTGGATAAATTAATAAAATGGCGAACGTGGGCGGGTTCGAACCGCCGACCTATCCCTTAGGAGGGGATTGCTCTATCCAGCTGAGCTACACATTCGCAAAATTGAGGAGTTAATTCGTACTGTTTTTATGTTCTTGACGAATCAAGGAGTTGTGTTGAATTTTAATATTTTTTCCTTTCGCTTTAAAGTATTCTGCTAATTGTTGTGCAATATAAACAGAACGATGTTTGCCACCAGTACAACCAATACAAATCGTCAAATAACTACGGTTATTCTGTTCTAATAAAGGCAACCAAGTTTCAATATAATTACAGGTAGAATAAATAAATTCACGTACCACATCATATTGACGTAGAAAATTGATTATCGGTTGATCCAAACCAGTTAAAGGGCGCAATTTCGGTTCCCAATGCGGATTCGGTAAAAATCGAACATCAAAAATATAATCCGCATCCTGTGGAATGCCATATTTAAAACCAAAAGATTTAATAATAATTTGTAACTCTTTGTCGGCATTACCACGTACAAATTCCCGTAATTTTTCCGCCAACTGGTGAGTGGAAAGGTTGGTAGTATCAATAATAAAATTAGCGTGTTGGAACAATGGTTCAAGTCGCTCTTTTTCCAAATCAATCGAACCTTCTAGCGATAGATTTTCTTTAGACAACGGATGTAAACGACGAGTATCACTATAACGACGAATTAAACTGTTACGATCCGCATCAAGATAGATAATTTTCGTATTACAAGAATGAGGCAGTTGTTCCAAAATTGATTCTAGTTTTTGTGAATCAAGCGGAATATTACGAATATCAACACTAATCGCAACTGTCTGTTGCCCACTACCTAACTTTTCAATTAATTGAGGAAGAAGAAACAACGGCAAATTATCGATACAATAATAACCAATATCCTCAAGAGCTTTTAATGCAACGGATTTTCCAGCTCCAGAACGACCGCTAATAATAACAAGTTCCATAAATCAATCCACCTACAATTAACGAAAACCTATTTATTTAGTTTGCGCGTTTTCTGTGATTTCTTCAACCTGTTCCGTCTGATCATCCTGATGTTCCAAATGATCAAAAGCAACAAAAATAGACCATACCTCTTCCGGATTTTTTGCCAAACGTAACTGCTTACACAAATTCTTATCTGAAAAACATTCTGCTAAATAGGGCAGTAATGCTGAACAAATTGAGCAACAACTTTCCGGAATTAAAATCGCAAAGATCAAATCAACATCTCGATGATCGGCTGATTCATATTTTATTGGTGTATCCAACTGCAAAAACACTGCCACCGGTTTATCACCCACCGCTAATTTTGCGTGCGGAATGGCAATGCCGTTATTGATGCCGGTATTGCCCATTTTTTCTCGATTAAACAACGCTTCAAAACAGGTGATTTCGCTCTCTTCCGTTTGTGGTGAGATTAAACTGCAAATCAGCTCGAATGCTCGCTTCTTACTTGAACAGAGCAAACCGGTACGAATATTTTGCGGTTGTAAAAAATCAGTGATTTTCATATTTCAGCCACTTGTTACAGTTTAAAATGTTCGCCCAGATAAACGCGTTTTACGTGCTCATCCGCTAACACCTGCTGCGGCGTGCCATCGGCAATCATCGTGCCTGCGCTCACAATATAAGCACGTTCGCAAACATCCAAGGTTTCACGCACATTGTGGTCGGTGATCAGCACCCCCAAACCACGATCACGCAACCCTTTGATAATATTTTTAATATCCAATACGGAAATCGGGTCAACCCCGGCAAAAGGCTCATCCAGCAAAATAAATTTCGGATTTGCTGCCAATGCACGCGCAATCTCAACCCGACGGCGTTCACCACCGGATAATGATTGACCGATATTGTCTTTAATATGGGTAATATGAAACTCTTCCAACAAGCGTTCCAATTCATCGACACGCTGTTCTTTACTTAAATCCTTGCGAATTTCCAGCACTGCCATCAAATTGTCATACACGGATAAACGGCGGAAAATGGAAGCTTCCTGAGGCAAATAACCAATGCCCTGCTTGGCACGCTGATGCATCGGCAGACGGCTGATATCTTGATTATCAATGGTGATCTTGCCTTGATCGTGGCTAATCAACCCCACCACCATATAAAAAGTTGTTGTTTTACCCGCACCATTCGGCCCAAGCAACCCAACAATTTCACCGGAATTAATCGTTAAACTGACACCATTAACCACCGGACGACCTTTATAACTTTTACTTAACTGTTCAGCAGATAAAACTGACATAAATATGCTCTAATTCGATTTTAATTGGTTTGGAATCAAAATGGTTTTCACACGAGAATTACCGTTACCATTCGCTTTCAACTGTTGTTTTTTCACATCATAAGTGATGATGTCGCCATTAATACAGCTATCTTCTTGCTTCAACTGTGCATTATCGATAAGCGTTAAAAACTCTTTTCCTAAATCATAATGTACTTTATCGGCATTACCATAAACCATTTTGCCATTATCCAATTTTTGTTGGAATTTAACTGGTTTACCATAAGCATCTACGGTTTCTTTCTTATTTTTGGCTTTATCTTTCTCATTTGGACGAGTAATCACCACTTTATCAGCATCAATTTTGACACTACCTTGCGTAATCACTACATTGGTATCAAAAGTCACAACATTATTGGTTAAATCTAATGACTGATTATCCGACTCGATGTTAATAGGCTGCTCGGAATCACCAGTCAACGCATTTGCCGAATAACTGACAAATAAAGCGAGTAACGCAAAAGCAAAATTAATTTTTTTGGATTTCATAATATGTTTTAACCTGTTCTTTTAATGTTGCGGATTCTTTTCTCAAATTGCCATCCAACGCTTTTCCTTGACTGGTAAAATTCAGCCCAGTCAAGGTCACCATTGTATCAGATGTTATATCCTGTGTCGTTAAATTGACAAACGCCCTCTCTGCATCAATCGTCTGTAATTTTGAAGTTTCAACTAAACTTTGCAATTTTACATTGCCTTGTAAAGTCAATTTATCCTTATCCGTCAATGTGGCTGTATCTGCCTGTAAACGCCAAGTTTTTATCTGATTTTCATCATAAACATACAGTATCGGCTGACTGAATACGGTCTTATCATTATTAAAATAATCGACATTACTTGATTGTGCCTGATATTGGATTGATCCTGTCGGACCGAATACTGTTGTTGTCATCTGTTTGGCGATATATTCTGGTGCGGAATCATCTTTCACTAGGGTTGGCACATTATTATGCTGTAGCGAATAAAGCCACGCCAACAAAGCAAATACGATCACCGCAAGTAAAATATTCCAACGAATGGACATAAACAAAATACCTTTTTCAGTAAAATTTTTAGCCGCAAAATAATAGCATAAAATCGTTATTAATGAGTTATTTTTCAACAAAACACTTTCTTCTGTTAAAATAGCAACTTTACGATCAAGAACATAAGGCACAAAATAAATGCAAAATATTCTTATCGAAGTGAAAGATCTCATTTTCAAACGCGGTGAAAGAACGATTTATAACGGTCTAAACCTAAAAATCGAGCAGGGCAAAATCACCGCTATTATGGGACCTTCCGGAATTGGTAAAACGACTTTATTGAAACTCATCGGCGGTCAATTAATTCCGGAGCAAGGTCAAATTCTGTTCGACGGACAAGGTATTTGTAATTTATCCGACAAAGCACTTTATAAAGTTCGGGAACGGATGGGAATGTTATTCCAATCAAGTGCATTATTTACTGATATGACCACCTTTGAAAATGTAGCTTTTCCTATTCGTGAACATACCAAACTGCCGGAAAGCATTATTCGCAAAATGGTGTTAATGAAATTAGAAACTGTCGGTTTGCGCGGCGCAGCAAATTTGATGCCGAATGAGTTATCGGGCGGAATGGCTCGTCGTGCCGCACTAGCTCGTGCAATTGCGTTAGATCCAGATTTAATTATGTATGATGAACCTTTCACCGGGCAGGATCCAATCAGTATGGGGGTGATTGTTGATTTAATCAAAAAATTAAATCAAACCTTGAATCTAACTTCTATTGTTATTTCGCACGATGTCACAGAAGTTTTAAGTATCGCCGATTATGCTTATATCGTGGCGGAACAAAAAATTATTGCGGAAGGTATGCCTCAACAACTACGGCAGAGCCAAGATCCACGTGTGGTTCAATTTTTATCTGGACAAGCAGATGGTCCAGTGAAATTCCACTATCCGGCACAAAACTATGAAGAGGAATTATTTCAGTGAAAATCACAATTATTGAGTGGATGGGAAAACGTGGCGTTCATTGGTTGCGCACGTTGGGGAAATCTGCCTTAATGCTTTATGGTGCATTAATCGGTGTCCCTCAGTTTAGAAAAAATTTTCCTTTAGTTGTCAAACAGTTATATGTGTTAGGCGTACAATCCTTGCTGATTATTGTGCTTTCCGGCCTTTTTATCGGGATGGTACTTGGTTTACAGGGTTATGTTATTTTGGTCGATTTTTCTGCTGAAACCAGCTTAGGGCAACTCGTTGCCTTATCACTGTTACGTGAACTTGGGCCAGTGGTAACAGCATTGCTTTTCGCTGGTCGAGCCGGCTCTGCATTGACGGCGGAAATCGGTTTAATGAAAGCAACAGAACAACTTTCCGGACTAGAAATGATGGCAGTCAATCCTTTAAGGCGTGTTATTGCTCCTCGTTTTTGGGCGGGAATGATTGCAATGCCATTACTTGCCTTAATCTTTACTGCTGTGGGCATATGGGGTGGCTCTTTAGTCGGCGTTGACTGGAAAGGTGTTGACAGCGGTAGTTTCTGGTCGGTAATGCAAAGCGCTGTTGTTTGGGGCAAAGACATCGGTAATGGCATCATTAAAAGTTTATGTTTTGCACTCAGCGTAGTTTGGATCGCATTATTTAACGGCTACAATGCTTTACCAACTTCAGAAGGTATCAGCCAAGCTACGACCAAAACTGTAGTACAGTCTTCATTAGTGGTATTGGCATTAGATTTTATTTTAACTGCATTAATGTTCGGCGGAAGTTAATCAAAAAGGACAATTTATGAAAAACACAATGAAATATGAATTTTGGGTTGGGCTTTTTTTATTATTAGGCATTGCCGCCTTAGTTTTCCTAGGTTTGAAAGTGGCCAATATTCAAAATTTTAGTGAATCACAAACATACCGTGTAGAGGCAACTTTTGATAATATAGGCGGTCTGAAAGTAAGAGCGCCGGTGAAAATTGGTGGTGTAGTTGTCGGTCGCGTCAATAAAATTGAATTGGATCCAACCACCTATTTACCAAAAGTAACGCTAGTGATTGAGCGACAATATAATCAAATTCCGGATAACAGTTCATTATCGATCAAAACCGCCGGTTTATTGGGTGAACAATATATTGCTTTAAATATCGGTTTTGATGATGGAGAAACCCCGATGTTGAAAGACGGTAGCAAAATTGTTGATACCAAATCAGCAATGGTGCTGGAAGATTTAATCGGGCAATTTATCTATGGTGATAAAAAATCCAATGATTCCGCCACAGAATCAAGCGAAACAAATAAAGAATAAATTATCTTAAAGGAGAACAAATATGTTACAACGCTATCTCAAAAAAATGGCTTGGTCATTAATCACCACCACTTTAATGTTGGTCAGTTGTCTTGCCAATGCCGAACAAAATCCTTATCAACTAATGCATCAAGCATCTGATAAACTCTTTGCTGATATTACACAAAATCAGAACAAAATTAAGCAAAATCCAAACTATTTACGTACTATTGTCAAACAAGATTTAATGCCTTATATTCACGTTAAATATGCCGGTTCATTAGTTTTAGGCAATTCAAGCTTTAAAACTACAACATCGGAACAACGTGAGCAATTTTTCACGACTTTTGGCAACTACATAGAACAAGCTTATGCTCAAGTTTTAACTTTTTATAATGGACAAAAAGTTACCATAGAACCTGAAAAACCTGTTGACGGTAAAAATATTGTCAATATTCGTGTTACCGTTGAACAAAATAACGGTGCTGCTCCAATTAAATTGGATTTCAAATGGCGTAAAAACAGTAAAATTAATCAATGGCAAGCTTACGATATGGCGGTTGAAGGCGTGAGTATGGTTGAAACTAAGAAAAATGAGTGGAGTAGTGTACTACGCAAACAGGGTATTGAAGCACTCACTGCTCAGATCGCAAAATCAGCAAGTATGCCGATAACTTTAGATAAAAAATAAAATTTCAGCCATTAAGGGATTTTGGATGAGCGATGATAATTTAATCTGGCAACTGGAGCAGGTTGAACAACAGGCTATTGTTACCTTAAACGGCATATTAAATCGTGAAACTGTGCCACAACTATGGCGACAACGTCAGCAGTTCAGCTTGAAAGAGAATGCTAATTTGCAAAGCTGTCAACAGATAACCTGGGATTTACAACAAATCATCCATATTGATTCCGCCGGTTTTGCTTTACTGACTGAATTATTGCTATTGAATCCGGCTGAAAAAGTGCGATTAATTAATCTACCGGAACAATGCAAAAATCTGGCAGCGTTATTTTCATTAGATCAATGGTTACACCAATATTTAATTTAATCAATAATTAGAGAACATTTATGGATCCAAAAGAAATTGAACAATTATTAAAACAAACACTTAATTTAGATGAAGTTTATGTGCGTGGTGAAAATGCCCATTATGATGTGATTGCAGTTAGCGATAAGTTTGCTGATTTATCACGTGTTAAACAACAACAAATGATTTACGCACCATTAATGGAGCATCTTGCCAGCAATGCTATTCACGCATTAACCATCAAAACCTTTACCGTTGATAAATGGAAACGTGAAAAGCTCTTTTTTAATCTATAATATTTCTCATTAATTTATGCAGAAAGGTGCGTGAATTCGCACCTTTCTAATGTAGAATCATCTTTAGGAAAAATTATGTCATCACCGAAATTTGTTCATTTGCGCATTCATAGCGATTTCTCAATGATTGATGGGCTAACCAAAATAAAAACATTGGTTGATGAATGTGCAAAGCAACAAATGGTGGCAATGGCATTAACCGATTTTACTAACTTCTGTGGTTTAGTGAAATTTTATGGTGCAACCTTAGGTAAAGGCATTAAACCAATTGTTGGTGCGGATGTTTTAGTCAATAGCGAAGAGCTTCCGGATGAACCGTTCTCTCTAACACTGCTCGCCAAAAACAATGTCGGCTATCAAAATATCACTTTATTGCTTTCCCGTGCTTATCAGCGCGGTTATCGTGAGTATCCAATGATAGACAAAGAATGGCTGATTGAACACGCTGAAGGTGTTATTATCCTTTCCGGTGGCAAAGACGGTGATGTTGGTAAGTTTCTCGTGAGAGGAAATCAAAATTCTGCGGAGAACTGCCTAGCTTTTTATCAACGTCATTTTTCAGATCATTTTTATCTTTCTATCAGCCGCACTGGTCGTAATGATGAAGAACATTATCTGCAACAGGCGGTCGACTTAGCGGAGCAACACCAAATTCCACTAGTTGCGACTAATGATGTAATGTTTCTTACGGAGGATGATTTTGAAGCTCACGAAATCCGTGTCGCTATTCACGATGGCTATACGCTAGATGATCCTAACCGCCCGAAAAAATATAGTCCACAACAATATTTCCGTAGTGAACAGGAGATGTGCGAATTATTTGCCGATCTCCCACAGGCGCTCGAAAACAGTGTTTACATTGCACAACGTTGCAATGTTACCATTCGCTTAGGTCAATATTTTCTACCTCAATTCCCGACCGGAAAATTAAGCACTGAGGAATACCTAATTCAACAGGCAAAAACCGGTTTAGAGCAACGTTTAGCTGTTCTTTTCCCTGATGAACAGGAACGACAACAAAAACGTGCAAAATATGATGAACGCTTGGAAACGGAACTAAAAGTAATCAACCAAATGGGATTCCCCGGTTACTTCCTAATCGTGATGGAATTTATCCAGTGGTCAAAAGATAACAATATTCCGGTTGGACCGGGACGAGGTTCCGGTGCCGGTTCTTTAGTGGCTTATTCCCTTAGAATTACCGATCTTGATCCGCTGCAATTTGATCTGCTTTTTGAACGTTTCTTAAATCCAGAACGTGTTTCAATGCCGGATTTTGATGTCGATTTCTGTATGGATGGTCGCGACCGCGTAATTGAACACGTGGCACAAATGTATGGACGGGATGCTGTATCGCAAATTATCACTTTCGGTACTATGGCAGCAAAAGCAGTAATTCGAGATGTTGGACGAGTGCTTGGTCATCCATATGGTTTTGTTGATCGCATTGCAAAACTGATTCCCCCTGATCCCGGTATGACTTTACAAAAAGCATTTGATGCCGAACCTAAATTAGTCGAGGTTTACAACAGCGATGAAGAGGTTAAAGCACTGATCGATATGGGGCGTAAATTAGAGGGAGTTACCCGAAATGCAGGGAAACACGCCGGTGGTGTGGTTATATCACCAAGCAAAATTACCGACTTTTCGCCAATTTACTGTGATTCCGAAGGTAAACATCCTGTTACTCATTTTGATAAAAGTGATGTTGAATATGCCGGCTTGGTCAAATTCGACTTTTTAGGCTTACGCACGCTCACTATTATCCAATGGGCGGTTGATATGATTAATGAACGTATGCGCCGTGAGGGTAAACCGGAAATCAATATTCACCATATTCCATTGGATGATGAAAAATCCTTTAAATTGCTACTAGATGCGCAAACAACTGCGGTATTCCAACTGGAATCGCGCGGAATGAAAGATTTAATCCGTCGTTTAAAACCTGACTGTTTTGAAGATATTATCGCATTAGTGGCACTATTTCGTCCGGGACCATTACAATCCGGAATGGTGGATAACTTTATTCGCCGTAAACACGGGGAAGAAGAAATCTCCTATCCAGATGCTGAATATCAGCACGAATCCCTTAAACCAATTTTAGAACCAACTTACGGCATTATTTTATACCAAGAACAGGTAATGCAAATTGCACAGGTGCTTGCTGGTTATACCTTAGGTGGTGCGGATTTATTACGCCGAGCAATGGGAAAAAAGAAACCGGAAGAGATGGCAAAACAACGTTCTGTTTTCAAAGAGGGAGCAATTAAAAACGGTGTTGACGGTGAATTAGCAATGAAAATTTTCGATTTGGTGGAAAAATTCGCCGGTTACGGTTTCAACAAATCACATTCTGCCGCATATGCACTGGTTTCCTACCAGACACTTTGGCTAAAAGCTCACTTTCCTGCTGAATTTATGGCGGCAGTAATGACATCAGAAATGTATAAAGTGGAAAAGATCGTCAATTTCTACGATGAAAGTTTGCGAATGGGTTTAAAAGTTGTTCCCCCCGATATTAATACCGGAAAATACGGTTTCAGTGTGAATGAAAAGGGAGAAATCGTTTATGGCTTAGGCGCAATTAAAGGTGTGGGAGAAGCTCCCGTTGAAAATATTATTGAAGCTAGAACATCGGGTGGACTATTTCGTGATCTGTTTGATCTATGTGCTAGAGTGGACTTACGCAAAATTAATCGGCGCACCTTTGATAATCTGATTAAAGCTGGCGCATTAGATAAACTTGGGCCACACCGTGCTGCAATTGCACTAAATTTAGAAGATGCCCTCAAAGCCTCCGATCAGCACGCCAAAGATGAAGCATTAGGACAAACAGATATGTTCGGTGTATTGGCAAGTTCACCGAACCAAGTAGAACAAGCTTACGCCAATGCCCCTAAATGGACAGAAAAAATGGTGTTAGATGGTGAACAAGAAACATTGGGATTATATTTAAGTAGCCATCCAATCAGCCGTTATGTGAAAGAGTTATCACACTATGGCAATCGTTTATCAGAAGTGAGTGTCACTCGTCGTGGCGAAAGCTGCACCGTATCAGGGTTAGTAGTTAATTTCCGATCACTGGTTACTAAACGAGGTAATCGTTTAGGAATTCTAACTCTAGATGATCGCTCGGCAAGAATGGATATTACTCTATTCTCTGATGCTTTAGAGCAATTTGAAGAAAAAATCCAAAAAGATCATATTGTTATCGTTAGCGGATCAGTTATTCCTGACGATTTCACCGGCGGTATCCGAATGATAGCCAGAGAACTCAATACACTAGAAGAGATTCGTCAACGTGTAGTAAAAAGTTTAGCGATTGCGATTAAACAAAAGCAGTTAAATAACGACTTTATCGAACGCTTTAAACAGATCCTAACCCCTTATGCACAAGGCACAATCCCGGTTCATATCTATTATGACAGTCCGAAAGGTCGTGCAATGCTCACTTTAGGTATCGAATGGCGTATTACACCACACGATGATCTCATTTCCGATTTAACCGCTTTTATCGGCGAAGAGCAAGTTGAGTTGGAGTTTGACTAAAAAGAAAAACGAATCCGCACCTTAAAAATTATTCTTGATATTAACTATGTAGGTGCGGATTTTATAACAAAAACTCACTTGGTATTTTATCAATAATCTAGAAATACCATTTAGACAACAAAACACCTGCAGTAACTGCCACATTTAGCCCAGTTGAAAGTGGATTAGTTATCGATAACGCCACATTAGTCACATCAGGATCGAGATCTTTAATCGTATTTTCCGACAACACAATTGCCACTTTGTCCTGTAACTCCAATTTGTTTAGTGCTATTGCCTGTTTGGATAAACTGGCACGTATCAGTTGATAACCTTCCTGCTTTAACAGATCTAACGCTAATGCCGAATGGGCAACTTCAAATAAACGCAAATATTCAATACCACCTTCAGCAACACGCATCGCTGCCGAGCTTTGTACTGCATCAATCTTATCCGTTACTACATTTTTCACACCATAAAATGCGAGTGTTTTCAATACTCCACCAATATTCGCTGCATTGCCGATGCCATCCAACACGACAAGACAATCTCGTTTTCTAGGCGTTTCTAAATAACTTTTTAGCATTAATGGTGGACGTTTTTTCACTAATAAACAGATGCCACCATGATGTTCTGTACCACTGACAAGCTGTAATTCGTCCCCTTTCACCACGTGATAAGCCTTTTTATTTTCTGCTAAATAGCTCATCATTTCACCGGCTTTTTTCGTTAATTCCTGCGTGACCCATAAACGCACAATATCTTGCGGACGATGTTCAAATAAAGCAAAACACGCCGCTTCGCCATAAACTTTCACCTCTTCGGCACGATTTTGGCGGATATTTTCTGGGGCTCGCGGTGATAATGCCCCTTTCTTTTTCATTTTTTGTTGTGGTGCATTGGATTTAATGGTTACCGTTACACTCCCCTCGCCAAGCGTACCTGCTTTATGTGCGGTAATCTGCTGTTTATCTCCCCAAATAGAACGTGGTTCGCGTGGTTGACGGAATTTATTTTGATTCAAAAAACCTGATCGTTTGTCATCATTGAAACGATCCTGTTTTTTATCGCCGAAACGTGGTTTATCTGAAAAACGTGATTTGCCTTTCTGATCACGTTCGGTGCGATCCTGACGGCGATTGTTTTCAGAAAAACGGAATTTATTTTCTTGAAAAACTGGTTTTTTATTCATTGGATTATTTTCAGGTTGGATAATAGGAAAATTTCGCCCATTATAACTGAAACAGTTGAGAAGTCTTAACAAATAATTGTAAACTTAGGCATTTTATAGAAAAGCGCAACGCCATAATGGTAGCGCATAACCATAATTATATTATGTTACTATCAAGATTAGATCGTGCGAAAAGAAGATTAGCTCGTTTGCCTGCGTATACACTGGAAGCGCAACAGGTTGAAATTATCCTATCTTCCAAAGCATTTAAACAGCAGATACTGGAACTTATCAGCCAGGCTAAAAAACGTATTTATATTACTGCACTTTATTGGGAAAAGGATGAAGCAGGACAAGAAATTCTTGAGGCCATTTATCAAGCAAAACAGAATCATCCCGATTTAGATATTAAAATATTCGTTGATTGGCATCGTGCGCAACGTGGACGCATCGGTGAAGATCAACAAAGTAGCAATGCCGATTGGTATGAGGCAATGCGTCAGAAATATGGATTTGATGATGTCATTGTTTATGGTGTACCTATCAATACCCGTGAGATTTTCGGCGTGTTGCATATTAAAGGGTTTATCTTTGACGATACTGTGCTTTATAGTGGAGCAAGCATTAATAATGTCTACTTACATCAACAGGATCGTTACCGCTACGACCGCTATCAAAAAATTACAAACCCACAATTAGCCGACTGTCTGGTTGAATTTATCCAACAAAATTTAAATGATATTTGTGCAGTAAATCGCCTCGATCAAGCGCGAAAACCAACCAAAGAGCTACGCCCTGCGATTCGTTCTTTCCGTAGAAATTTAATTTTAACCGGTAAATATCATTGTCGTACAAAACAACACCTTGAAGACGGCAGACTAACTATTACACCGCTGTTCGGGATTGGCAAAAACAATCTGTTGAATAAAGTGATTGAAGCTTTATTTATAGTTACTCAACAGAAATTAACAATTTGTACGCCCTATTTCAACTTTCCTCGTTCATTGCAACAACGAATTAGAACTTTGCTGCACGAAGGTAAAAAAATTGAAATTATCGTTGGCGACAAAACTGCAAACGATTTTTATATTCCGCCATCTGAACCGTTCAAAATGGCTGGGGCATTGCCTTACCTTTATGAGAAAAACTTACGCCAATTTGCAAAAAAATTTGCCGATTTTATCGATAATAAACAGCTTACTATCCGCCTATGGAAAGACGGTGAAAACAGTTATCACCTTAAAGGCGTTTGGGTTGATGACAATTACATTCTGCTCACCGGAAATAATTTAAATCCACGTGCTTGGCGTTTGGATGCAGAAAACGGTTTACTAATTCAAGATTTGGATCACAAGCTGACTGCTCAAACCTGTACCGAATTAGCTGAAATACGCACTTACACCACCATTCTTAACAGCTATCAACAACTGGATAAACCAAGCGATTATCCAGCACCGGTGCAAAAAATATTACGCCGTTTTGAGCGGATTAAAGCGGATCATTTGGTTAAGATGATTTTATAGTTTCACTAATAAGAGAAATGATGAATGATTTATAGTATGACAGCATTTGCACGCCACGAAATCCAAGCAGCATGGGGTTGTGCAGTTTGGGAAATTCGTTCTGTTAATCAACGTTATCTGGAAACTTTTTTTCGTTTACCTGAGCAGTTCAGAGCGTTAGAAAATACACTGCGAGAAACATTAAGACAACGCTTGTCACGCGGTAAAATCGAATGCAGTTTACGGATTGAATTAAATCAAGCAAAATCTGGATTAAACCTTAATCAAACGTTTGCTCGCCAAGTAATGGAAGCTTTGTATTGGATTAAAACTAAATTAAATGATGGTCAAATTAATCCGATTGATATTCTGCGTTATCCGGGGGTAGTGGAAGATGCCGGCGTTGACGTCGATGAGCTTGGTCAGGAGCTACTCACCGGTTTCAATGCATTATTGGATGATTTTATTGCTATGCGCGCACGAGAAGGTGAAAAATTAGCAGAAGCCATTCGTACCCGTTTACAGGCTATTGCTACCGAAGTGACATTCGTTCGTAATAAAATGCCGGAAGTGTTGCAATGGCAGCGTGAACGCTTATTACAACGTTTTGAAGAGGTGCAGTTACAGCTTGAACCGAGCCGCTTGGAACAGGAGATGATTTTGTTGGCACAACGTATTGACGTTGCCGAAGAGTTGGATCGTTTGGAAATGCACATCAAAGAAACTAATAACATCATCAACAAAGGTGGTGTTGTCGGTCGCCGTTTAGATTTTATGATGCAGGAGCTGAATCGAGAATCCAACACATTGGCATCCAAGTCAATTAATACGGAAATCACCAACGCTGCGGTCACGTTGAAAGTGTTAATTGAACAGATGCGTGAGCAGGTACAAAATATCGAATAAGCAAAAGGCAGCTCATTTGAGCTGCCTTTAATTTTTACTGTTCTTCAAATCTATTTTCCAGTAGCTGGTAAACTGCGCCATCTTCTTTTAAACGGAACGGCGTTTCCAGTGGCACATCTTTATTCAACACCACTTGTAGCCACGTTTGCTGTTGATAATGGGCAAAATTAATGATTGTGCCTGTTTTTCGCCAACCGTTTTCCAACGCCATTTGCACGCTGGAACCGATTTCAACCGCCTCAATCTCATCCGCCACCAAGGTAAACATCGCCAACTTATTTGCACCACGATACTTAGCACGCGCAATGGTTTCTTGACCAATATAACAACCTTTAGTGAACGAAATTGCCTGTTCCAAATGTTGTAAATTTAATGCCTGTGGAATAAATTCACCTTGTGCCATAGCGGTAAATAACGGCTCACCATTAACGATATTCAGCCATTTCCACTGTTCTGCCTGCTCCGCCTGTGCTTGCTCACTCTCACTGAATAAGAGGTAAAAATCATTCTCTGCATTAACGCGTACTAATGTTTTATCTGCTGTTGTAGTGACTTCAGCATCGGTGATTAAATCATTCGGCAGACAATCTTCACTAAAGGCGGCAATGTGCAAATTTTTCTCGACAAAAGTAACTTTAGAAAAGACCGCATATTTTTTTAACTGCAGCAATGCTAACGGCAACAAACTTTTCTCAAATACAAACCAAAATTGTTGTGCAGAAAATTTTATCAATCGGAACAAAGAAATCACCTTGCCTTTTGGATCACAATGCGCCGCTAAAGTAGAGCTATTCTCTGCCATACTAACCACATCACAAGTTAATTGTCCTTGTAGAAATTTCTGGCTGTCTATGCCATTAATTTCAATTACACAATAATTATCCAATTTGGCTGCAAGCCCGTTGATATTATTCAAACTAGACATTTTTCTCTCCTTAGCACAAAGATAGGGCTTGCAACACAAGCCCTATCGTCATTAATGTCGTGCAAATTTTTTGCGATTTTCTTTAAATTTTCGCTCTTTAGCAGAATGCGATTTCTTTGAGAAGGCTTCACCATCACGAGTTTTCTTATGTGATGAATGCTTTCCTTTATCTATATCTTTCGCCATTTCTAATAAAGACATTTTCATTGGTTTTCCAACAACATAAGTGCGTTGGAAATGTTGTAATAAAGCTTTTGGCATATCTAGTGGTAACTCCACTGTTGCATAATGATCATACAATTTAATATGACCGATATAACGACTGCTAATATTACCTTCATTAGCAATAGCACCAACAATATGCCCAACTTCAACACCATCTGCACGCCCAACCTCAATGCGATACAGATCCATCGGCAATTCATTTCTTGCTCCACGACGTTCCGCCGAACGAGGGTTTTCTCTGCGTTCACGACCTTTATAATCACGATTCTTCTCACGGCGTACCGGTTTGATTTCAGGATCAGGCGGTAGAATTAATTTCTGTTTACCCTGCAATAACATCATCATTGCTGCTGCAATATCTTCCTGTGATTGATCCGCCGCAAAAATATCTTCCAATAGACTGCGATATTGATCAAGATCGTGATGTTCCAACTGTGCTGTAATCCGCTGACGAAATTTATCACGTCTAACTTGTTGTAACTGTTCGTGATTTGGAATTTGCACCTCATCAACAGTCTTCTTCATCAAACGCTCAATGTTGCGTAACAAGCGTTTTTCCCTTGCTTCTACAAATAAAAGTGCACGCCCTGCACGCCCTGCACGCCCGGTACGACCGATACGATGCACATAAGATTCAGGATCAAGTGGAATATCATAATTCACGACTAAACTGATACGGTCAATATCAATACCGCGCGCCGCTACATCCGTCGCCACAACAATGTCTAGGCGACCATTTCTTAATTTCTCCAATGTTTGCTCACGCAACTGTTGTGTCATATCACCATTCAATGCAGCACAACGAAAACCATTTCGCTCAAGCAAATCAGTAACTTCAGTTGTACCGGTTTTAGTGCGAGTAAAAACAATAGCAGCATCAAATTCTTCCACTTCAAGAAAACGCACTAATGCTTCACTTTTTTTAAAGCCATTCACAAACCAAAAAGATTGTGTAATATCCGGTGCAGTTTGTTGTGTCGATTGAATTTTGATTTCTTGAGGTTCACGCATAAAACGGCGAGTAATACGACGAATTGGTTCAGGCATCGTTGCTGAGAACAACGCTGTCTGATGTAATTCAGGCAATTCTGCCATTACAGTTTCAACATCTTCAATAAATCCCATACGCAACATTTCATCGGCTTCATCAAGCACAATTGCTTTTAATGCACTTAAATCTAATGTTTTGCGACGAATATGGTCTAAAATCCTTCCAGGAGTACCGACAACAACTTGCGCTCCTTGCTTCAATGCACGAAGCTGAATATCATAACGCTGTCCGCCATAAACAGTAACAATATTGATACCTTGTAAATTTTTTGCAAATTGTTCACACGCATCTGCCACTTGAATAGCCAATTCACGCGTCGGTGCCATTACCAAAAGTTGCGGATATTTTTTATTAAGATCTATTTTTGTTAATAATGGCAGTGCAAAAGCCGCTGTTTTGCCACTACCTGTTTGTGCCATACCAAGCACATCTTCACCATTTAATAAGTGTGGGATACACGCTTGCTGAATTGGTGAAGGATTAATAAAACCTAGGTCTGAAACTGCAGATAAAAGGTTTTCCGGCAGACCTAAATCTGCAAAAGTCATTGTTTGTTCTGTCATGTAAATACCAAAGTATAAATTTTTGTTTTAATAATATTATGGCTTGCTTTGTGCTGGGGCTTTAGTTTCACTTAAACGCAAAAGTTCTAACAATGAAAAACGATATTCTACAAAGCTATAAACTTGATTCACCATTGCTAATTTAAATAGCGTAATCGCATCCTGTTGATGATTTTGCATTAATTGCTGTTTTGCCAAGTAAAAATAGGTTTCCGTTAAAACTTCTGAATATTGTGAGGAAGATTTGCCTGCATACTGCTTCATCCGTTGTTGTAATTCGGATAAAGAAATCTGCGTTAAATAATACTGTACAATATTCGTTCCCCAATATTGATCGGAAAGTTTATTTGCACGCTGTTTCAAACGAGAAAACGCCAAATCAGGGTTCTGTTTCAATTCATTGAAATATAACCAAAGTACGCGATAAGGGTTTGTCGTATCTTCTTGATAAAATTTAATTAAATCATCTTCCGCTCGTGCAAAACGGTTAGAGTAATAGTAACTTAACCCACGATTAAAGAAAGCATAACTGTAATGAGGATCAAATGTCAGCACGGCATTGAAATAATCAATCGCAGCATCGTAATCCCCCTCAACTAGGGCATAAATCCCTAAATAATTATAAGCATCTGCCATTGTTGGTTTGAGCTGAATCGCTTGAGAAAAATCAAATCTAGCCAATGTCCAAAGACCAAGACTATCGTATAAAACACCGCGTTCAAAATAAAATGCAGCACGATCTTCTCGATTCATTTTTTCTAATTGCAGCACTTGACTGAGTTTAGCAATAACTACTTCCTGATCAATATGTTCCTGCGGTTTGGTATCGGAAAATATTAATTGAGAATCCGTTCCTAAAACACGTAATGGTGAAGTAGAACACCCCATCAACAAAAAGCATAATGAAAAAAACGGAAAATAGAAAAATGAACAAACTCTTCTCTGCAATCGACACATAATACTGCCTTAACTAGCACTTAGCCCAACACTTGCGGCAAAAACACCGTGGCAAAACCACGGTGTTATTCGTCATTGCTTATATCTTACGCGTCTATTGAATGATCTTCAATTGCGCTGTTTTCATTTGTCGTTTCAGGCTCATTAACTGTTTTAGGTTGAAGGTCTTTCATTGTCAAACGAATACGCCCTTGACGATCAATTTCAACCACTTTAACTACCACTTCCTGACCAACTTGTAGATAATCACTGACTTTCTCTACACGCTCATCAGAAATCTGTGAGATATGAACCAATCCTTCTTTGTTGCCCAACACCGCAACAAATGCACCAAAATCAACGATACGAGTCACTTTGCCTTGGTAGATTTTATTCACTTCCACTTCAGCGACAATCTCTTCGATTCTAGACATTACCTCTTTCGCCGCATTGTTATCGGTTGCGGCAATTTTCACGGTACCATCATCATCAATATCAATAGAAGTGCCTGTTTCTTCAGTCAAACTACGGATCACCGCGCCACCTTTTCCGATAACATCTTTAATTTTCTTCGGATCAATCTTCATTGTATGAATACGAGGTGCGAAATCAGAAATATCAGCACGCGGTGTTTGAATCGCTTGTTCCATTACATTAAGAATGTGCATTCTTGCACTTTTTGCTTGGTTAAGCGCAATCTGCATAATTTCAGGCGTGATCCCTTCAATTTTAATATCCATTTGCAATGCGGTTACCCCTGCACGAGTACCTGCAACTTTGAAGTCCATATCACCAAGGTGATCTTCATCGCCAAGAATATCGGATAACACGACAAATTTATCATCTTCTTTCACTAAGCCCATTGCAATACCGGCAACCGCTGCTTTAATCGGCACACCGGCATCCATTAATGACAAAGATGCACCACAAACAGATGCCATTGAAGAAGAACCGTTTGATTCTGTGATTTCAGACACCACACGCACCACATAAGGGAACTCTTCTAAAGTCGGCATTACTGCAGCAACGCCACGTTTGGCTAAGCGTCCGTGACCTATTTCACGGCGTTTTGGTGAGCCAATCAAACCTGTTTCACCAACAGAGTATGGCGGGAAATTATAGTGGAACAAGAAATGATCGGTTCTTTCACCAGTCAATTCATCAATAATTTGAGCATCACGTTCCGTACCTAATGTAGTCACCGCTAAAGATTGCGTTTCACCACGAGTGAAAATAGCGGAGCCGTGGGTACGAGGCAGAACGCCAGTACAAATATCCAATGCGCGAACAGTATCAACGGTACGTCCATCAATACGCGGCTCACCTGCTAAAATACGGCTGCGAACAACACCACTTTCTAATTCGTGAATAATATCAATGATTTTACCTTCGGTAATGCTATCATCTTCGCTATTTTCAGCTAACACAGTAGCACACACATCGGCTTTGATCGCATCAATCTGTTCATAACGTGCCTGTTTTTCAGTAATACGATAAGCCTCACCTAAACGAGCTTCAGAGAGTTCTTTAATACGATTGATTAAAGCTTCATTTTTAGCTGGAGCCTGCCAATCCCAACGAGGTTTACCAGCTTCTGCCGTAAACTCTTTGATCGCTTCAATCACAACCTGTTGTTGTTGATGACCGAAAACCACCGCTGCCAACATCTGTTCTTCGGTAAGAATATCCGCTTCAGATTCAACCATTAATACTGCTTTATCCGTACCGGCAACCACTAAATCCAAACGACTCTGTTTTTGTTCTGATATTGTTGGGTTAAGTACGAACTGATCATTAATAAAACCGACTCGTGCCGCACCAATTGGACCATTAAACGGCACACCAGATAAAGAAAGTGCCGCAGATGCACCAATCATTGCGACTAAATCCGGACTAATTTGAGGATTAACAGACATAACAGTCGCAATAATCTGAATTTCATTTAAAAAACCTTCCGGAAATAATGGACGAATCGGACGATCAATTAAGCGTGCAATTAAGGTTTCACCTTCTGAAGGACGCCCTTCACGTTTAAAAAAACCACCCGGAATACGACCAGCAGCATAACTACGTTCTTGATAATTAACAGTTAATGGAAAGAAATCTTGTCCCTCTTTCACATCTTTTTTTGCTACAACGGTGACAAATACACAAGTATCATCCATACTTGCCATTACCGCTGCGGTCGCTTGGCGTGCCATCGCTCCCGTTTCTAATGTTACGGTATGTTGCCCGTATTTAAATTGTTTCACAAATGGAGTCACAATTTTATCCTCTTATAAATAATGTTAAGTTAATGACATTTGTAATGACCCGTTTGCGACTAGCAAAAATATTTTCCTAAAAATTAAGAAATGAAAACACCACTAAACAAAAATATTTTTGTTAGCCGCACACAAAACGAGGTATTACAAAGTGTGCTATTATAGCGTGATTTTAAAACAGACGCATTGTTATTTTCTCAGGAAATCTTATTCTCCCAATTTTTTCTCACCTAATAATTCCAGCATTTTTTGCATAAACAGTGATAACTCACCCGTCATTAAGACAAAATCAGCATCAAATCGTTGGGCAACATCCTCTTTTAAAATGTCATCATTCTTCTCTTTAACCACATCAGCAAATTTTATTCGTTTTAAGGAAGTATCCTCATTAAAAATAAAACTAAAATGATCTTCCCATTCCAATGCCAATTTAGTTACAACCTTACCGGCAGAAAGGTGTCCCTGAATATCTTGTTCATAGAGGTCTTGATTTTTACAACGTAGCGTTGAACCTGTATCCAAATCTTTAAATTCCGCCTCTTCCAAGCAAGAAAGCCATTCAGGCAGGCTATCGGTCAATAACCAGTTCGTCATTGTCATAAATAACGGTTCAGCAAACGATAATGGTACTACAGGTAACGAGCCAAGCGACTTACGCAATAATGCCAACACATCTTCAGCTCTCTTGCTTGAGGCTGCATCAACATAAATTAAATCGTTTTGTGTATCAACCCACAAGGCGGTACGCTGATGACGGCTAAATGCTCGCGGTAATAACGTGGCAATCACATCATCTTTTAAGGATTGTTTCTCTGTCTTTTTTAATTTACGTTGCTGTGCCGCTTCAATCTCTTTAATTCGGTTTTCCAGTGTTTCTTTAACCACATTACTCGGCAACATTTTCTCTTCTTTGTGTGCTACCAATAGAATTTGTCCACTTACTTCAAAATAGAACATTTCACTATCCATCAAAGGTGCTTGCCAACCTAATTTTGTTCTATCACCTGCGCCGCAAGGGAAAAATTGCTGTAATGCTAAACTCTGCTGTAAGTTTTCTGTAGACCAGTCTAATTTTTTTGTTAAACGGTAAACTAAAATATTCTTAAACCAAAACATCGCTGTTTCCTTATAGTTATCTTCATAGCTGTCGGGTACAATAGCCGCTATTGTACCGTGATTTATGGAGAAAATCTTATGCAACTGAAAAAGATCGCCTTTATCGGCGGCGGCAATATGGCACGTGCCATTGCATTGGGATTATTAGCAAAAGGCTATCAAGCAGATCACATTATGATTTGCGATCATAACGAAAACAAACGTCAAGCCTTTGAAGAAAAAGGCATATTAACCACAGCGGTATCCACCAGCGCTATTGAATTTGCCGAAGTGATTGTGTTGGCGGTTAAACCACAAAATATGCAACAAACCTGCCAGGTATTTCAACAATATGATTTACAACATAAATGGCTGATTTCTATCGCTGCCGGCATCAGCGTAGACACGTTGCAGCGTTATCTACCCTCCGCCAAACAAATTGTACGTGTTATGCCGAACACACCTGCTTTGATCGGCGAAGGAATGTCCGGTTTATATGCCAATCCGAATGTTAATTTGGAATTTAAAAAATATGCCACAGAACTTTTCAATGCGATTGGTCAAAGTTGCTGGGTGGAAACAGAATCCAGCATTAATACTATTATTGCAACTTCCGGCAGTAGCCCAGCTTATTTTTTCCTCTTTATGGAAGCGATGCAAAAAACTGCGATGGCAATGGGATTGGATGAACAGCAATCACGTTTATTAGTGCAACAAACCGCGTTGGGTGTAGCACAAATGGTAATTAAAAATCCAGATTTGTCCTTAGAGATCTTACGTCAACAAGTCACTTCTAAGGGCGGCACGACTGCGGCGGCGATTAATGTGTTCCAACAACATCAGCTAGAACAGACGATTGCACAAGCAATGCAAGCGGCAGTGGCACGTGCGGAAGAGATGGAGAAATTATTTTGATTAAACTGAAATCAAATTATTGGCTCATTCTCAATTATTTTGGCTATTTCTGTGCCTATGGTGTGTTTGTGCCACTTATTCCAGTGTGGTTACAATCACAATCTTACAGTGATGAAAATATTGCTCTTTTGCTAGCTTCTGCCTACATATTCCGTTTCTTGGGCGGTATTTTCTTTTCCGGCAAAATTAAAGATACCGCTTATCTACCGGCAATGTTACGCAATCTGGCATTTTCCTCTGCTTTAGTTATTTTAATGATTGCCATCAGCTCATGGTATTGGCACTCTTTTTTATTAATTTTTGTGCTATTTGCTCTGTTTAGTCTATTCAACGGTGCTGGAATGCCATTGCAGGATAGTCTTGCTGGTATTTGGAATCGACAAATCGGCTTAGATTATGGCAGAGTACGTTTAATCGGTTCATTAGGGTTCGTGATTGGAGTAGTAGTTTTTGGTGCATTAATTAGTTATCTTGGCGATTCTTCTATTATTTGGGTCATCTTGAGTTTATTAATCGTCTATATTTTATACCAACTGCCAATCCCCGCGACACTTCCAATTTCTAATCTGCAAGCAACCCAAGCGAAAAGTATAAGTTATCGTCAATTATTATCCGAAACGAATACTCTCCGTTTATTGATCGCCATTTCATTAATTCAAGGCTCACACGGTGCTTACTATGCTTACAGTACCATCTATTGGGTTTCACAGGGTATCGATCTGAAAACCACTAGCCTATTGTGGGGAATTTCTGTGGTAGCGGAAGTGATTTTGTTCTTTTTTGCTTCCAAATTATTTAAACATTGGAATATTACTACATTATTTACGCTAAGCATCATTGCTGCTGCTATCCGCTGGATGGCATTTCCAGTATTAGGAAATTTAGCATTGTTGACCTTGTTACAACTATTTCACGCATTAACTTACGCTGTCAGCCACTTTGCCACTGTTCGCTATATTTCTGCTCAACCCGATTCACATATCGCTAAGTTACAGGCGTTATATAACGGTATCAGCAACTGTATCGCTGTCGCACTGTTGACCGCATTATCCGGCGTTATTTACAGCTACAACCCGACTTTCGCATTCTGGACAATGGCAGCTTTTGCCTTATCGGCATTACTGTTTTTACCAAAAACAAATTGTGGAAAAGTCACTGCAATCCGTGAATAAACAAAAAGGATAGTATAAAACGTACTATCCTCTTTCTATTTGTATTTTAGACAAAGTTTATGGTTTATAAATAATCTCCACACCCTCTTCGTCTTCTTCTGACCAATCATCATCCCAGTCGTCGTCACCTTCTTCAACATCTGCCAACTGTTGCTGGTGATAGTCCTCCCATTTGAATTTCACTTCTTCATTCTCGGCAACAACCACTTTTTCGCGCGGATTGGCTTCAATAAAGTCCATCACCTCTCTGACCAAATCCGGTACATTGCGCCCTGTTGCAGCGGAAATAAGATAATAATCACTGTCCCAACCGATACGTTCAGCAATTTCTGCCGCACGCTGTTGCGCTTCCTCATCGCTCAAGGTATCCATTTTATTGAAAACCAGCCAACGTGGCTTATCCGCTAATTTTTCGCTGTATTGGAACAATTCGGTTTCGATAATCGCAATATTATCCGCTGGATCACTCTCATCAATTGGCAGAATATCCACCAAATGGATCAACACTCGACAACGTTCAAGGTGTTTTAAGAAACGAGTTCCTAAACCGGCTCCTTCTGACGCCCCTTCGATCAATCCCGGGATATCCGCAATAACGAAACTACGGTTTGCATCCACTTTCACCACACCTAAACTCGGCACCAATGTGGTAAAAGGATAATCCGCCACTTTCGGCTTTGCTGCCGACACCGCACGGATAAAGGTCGATTTACCGGCGTTAGGCAACCCCAACATTCCAACATCAGCAAGCAACATTAACTCTAACTGCAAATCTCGTTTTTCACCCGGCGTACCATTAGTTTTTTGGCGAGGCGCACGATTTACCGATGATTTAAAACGAGTATTCCCCAAACCGTGATAACCGCCTTTTGCTACCAATAATTTCATATTATGTTCAGTTAAGTCACCAATGACCTCTTTGGTATCGTTATCAACCGCACGCGTACCAACTGGTACACGTAACGTGATATCATTACCACGATGTCCGGTGCAGTTAGAACTGCGCCCGTTCTCGCCTCGTCCTGCCGAAAACCGTTTTTCAAAACGATAATCTACCAATGTATTTAAATTTTCATCAGCAATTAGGTAAACATCACCACCATCGCCACCATCACCACCATCAGGCCCACCTTTCGGAATATATTTCTCTCGGCGAAAACTGACACAACCATTGCCACCATCACCAGCTTCAACACGAATTAAGGCTTCATCAATAAATTTCATCTTGTTTTAATCTCCTATTACGTCACAGGACGTTTTTTCAATAATTTATGTCCTAATGCTGAACATAGTGCACCTAATACAACGATAAAAGCACCGATATACGCCAAAGTATTTAATTCAGAAGCCGGCACAATATCCGGATAGATTCGGTGGAAAGTTTCAACAAACACAATGGTAAACAATGGCGTTAAAGTAAGAATTGAACTCACTTTGGACACTTCCCAACGGTTTAAGGCTTCGGCATAAGCACCATAAGCAATTAATGTATTTAAACAGCAATAGACTAAACATAATGCTATCGGCCAGGTCAAATTAACTAGTTTAGTCGGATGACTTAACGGCGTAAAAATTAATGACGCACCAATATAAAAAATAAATAAAATCTGCTGCGAATTAAAACGGCGTAACAATAATTTTTGTGCAATCGCATAAGATACCCAAATAATTGCCGCAGAAACACAGATAATCACCCCCATAGTATAAGTGGTCAAACTGGTGAACAATTCAACTAAACGGGCATTAAAGAAAGTCAGTAAGCCAATAAATAAAAGCAATGCACCAACTTTCTGGTTCCAACTTAATTTTTCCTTAAAAATCAACACACCGGCAAGCATCATAATAAATGGCGACACTTGCCCAAGCACCTGTGAAACCGAAGGATTAATATATTCCAATGACGTGTTGAATAAAATAAAGTTTATCGCTAACCCCAAAGTACCAATAATTGTGATCCAGCGAAAACGTGGGTTAAACGCAATGCGAAACTTCGGCATTTTTCCTGTCACCAGCAAGATAATCGCTAGCCCAAGCATCGCTACCAAAAAACGTAACCATACTATGGTGTAACTATCTAAAACAGTTAAAACACGTTGCAATGCAAGCGGCAGAGATCCCCAACAGATCGCTGTCGTCAATGCCAATAAAAACCCCGATAATGGTCGTTCTACTTGCTTCTGCTTCATTGTTTTTCCTTACTTGTTTATCTTTCTGCTCAGAATACTCTCAATCTTTTGATGGCTCAATTCAGGAATACTATACTTTTTCATCAAAATGCCTAAATAGTTGAAACACCGTTCAGAACAGCAGAATATTTGTATTTGAGAGGAACAATCTCTTGCAAATCAAGGCAATTCAAACATTAAAATATAAAAAACTGCACCCATCAGTAAGAACCGTTGGGTGCAGTTAGAATTAAAAAAATTTTTTATAAAAAAACGATTATTTAATTTTCGCTTCTTTATAAATAACATGCTTACGAACAACTGGATCAAATTTTTTGATTTCCATTTTTTCCGGCATATTACGTTTATTTTTAGTTGTAGTATAGAAATGACCTGTTTCAGCAGTTGAAACTAGTCTGATTTTCTCACGTGCACCTTTTGCTGCCATTGTTCAGCTCCTTAGATTTTTTCGCCTTTAGCACGAAGATCAGCTAAAACTGCATCGATGCCTTTTTTATCAATAATACGCATACCTTTCGCTGTTAAGCGTAAAGTTACGAAACGGTTTTCACTTTCAACCCAAAAACGATGGGTATGTAGATTCGGTAAAAAACGACGACGAGTTGCGTTCATTGCGTGTGAACGGTTATTACCAACTGCCGGACGTTTGCCTGTTACTTGACAGACTCTGGACATTTGTAATTCTCCAATAATTAACTAAAGCTTAAGCTCAACGGCTCGGATTACCAACATTCTAATTGGTTTAGATTTGTTAGCTACCTCGTCAGGTATTAAAACCCGACCCGCTACTAACTATATTAAAGGTCGTGGATTATACTCACTTTATCTTGATTTCTCAAGCCTGATCATAAAATACCTGCAGAAAAAGAGAAAAATTTCCTATTATTCTGACTATTTCATTGTATATTGCCGTTGCTCTCTATTTTGTAACACTAATCGTAAAATGGTAATAGCATTCATCACAATAACGGTAGATTCCAATAAAATTCCGCCAAATGAACCTACTAAAATATTATTTGTCAGCCAACAGCCTGACCCCACTAGCATCAACAAACGCATTGGAATACCTTTTAATAAAAAGAGAGAAATTGTACCAATGGTTGTACCGAAAATCGGGAAAAACTGCCACAAGGAGTCCGCTACTACATAACCGAAAATAATCCCTATAATAACAAAGAAAAGTGCAACATATTTTGAAGAAACATAAATCGATGTTGCTGTACGGCACGCCGACAACAACGAACTTAACGCTGAAACTGACGACCCTAATAAAATAAAATGCGACATATAGGTCAGATTCTGCACCAGCATCACAATCTTCAATTTTTTATCATTACGTTGATAAAAACTTAGCACACCTAAAATAAAAGCAAGTACACCTAAAAATTGTGGTAAGTTAAATATCTGTTCTAGCATATCGCATTGATCCTAAAAAATAGTTAGGAATTTATTTTACTAATCCCATTAATTCAGGAATAGACATTGAAATTGAAGGAAGATATGTTACTAACATTAATACCATAAAAATCGCAAAGAAAAACGGCAATAATGTTTTTATAACCCGTTCAATTTCAACATTTCCTACTTTACAACCTGTAAATAGAATTGGCCCTACCGGTGGGGTAATTGTTCCTAATGATAAATTAAATACTAATAAAATACCGAATTGTACAGGACTCATCCCCAAAGACATACAAATAGGTAAAAAAATCGGTGTAAAAATTAATACCGCCGGTGTGGGATCCATAAAGGTTCCTACCAATAAAAGAATTAAATTTATAATTAATAAAATTAATATTGGATTATCTGTAATAGATAATAATCCGGAGGCAATCATATTCGGAATCTGAGTAAATGCCATTACCCAAGACATTACAGAAGAGGTTGCCAACATAAAAATAACAATTGCAGACATTTTAGCTGTTTGTAAAAAAATTTGCGGTAGCATCTTCAAAGAAAGCGTTCTGTAACACAAACTCAATATTAATGAATAAACAACAGCAATCGCCGATGCTTCTGTTGCAGTAAACACTCCTGCAAGTATTCCCCCAATAACAATAATGACTAACGATAAACTTGGAATAGCTGCCAATGCAATTTTTACACTGTCTTTGCAAGTCACTTTCTCTTTTGTAATATAGCCTCTTTTTTTAGCCATAAATCCTGCAATAATCATTACCGCAACGCCCCATAAAATACCGGGTAAATAACCCGCCATAAATAAAGCAGAAACAGACACACTTCCAGCTACAGTTGCATAAACAATGATGGTATTACTTGGTGGAATTAACATTCCTGTCGGTGCTGAAGCAATATTTACTGCGGCACTATATCGGGGATCATACCCTTCTCTTTTTTCAATTGGAGTCATAATGCCACCAACTGCCGCCGCTGAAGCAACACCAGAACCACTAATCGAACCAAATAACATATTAGAAAGAATCGTTGTTTGAGCAAGAGATCCCGGTAAAAAATGACTAAAAATTTTAGCAAAATTGATTAGGCGAATAGCAATACCACCACTATTCATTATATTTCCTGCCAAAATAAAAAATGGTATAGCCAATAATGCAAAGGAATCTAAACCAACAAAAATACGTTGTGCTGAAGTGACCATCCCTCCTTGAAAAGGTAGTATTGCTAACATTGCAGCAACTGAAGATATACCGACACTAATACTGATCGGTGTTCCGATCACTAAGAAAAATACTGTACCTACCAACATAATAAGTGCAGCAGTCGTTGCTAAATCCATAGTTTCCTCCCATGAAATTTATTTTTTTGTGCAGTGATAAAACGTGGCTAAATTACAAATAGAATAAAAAACAATAATTGCTCCACTAATAGGAATTGCTGAATAAATAACACCGATCGGAATTTGCAATGCGGAATCTAATTGGAACATCTGTCTAACAGTTGCACTATAACCACCAATAATCATCACCCCAATAGCAAACGTTGCAATTACTATTTCAGAGATAGAATCAGCAACCACTTGTAATTTCGGAGGAAATTTATTTTTCAGAAAAGCGATTTCCATATGTTCTCTTAAACCAAAAACATAAGCACCAGCAAATAAAATTAGCCAAACAAATAAATAACGAGATAAGATTTCACTTACTGCGCTCGGACTATTAAATACATAACGCACAACAACTTGATAAGTAATCAATACCGTCATTAAGCCAACAATAAAAATACATATCCATTCAATGGCTCTATCTAAAATTTTCTTTATTAACAACAAAATATCAAACACCACACACCTCCTAAAATAAATAAGGATAGGCAAGCAGCCTATCCTTTAAGCATCTATTTCAATGCAATAATTTTTTCATACAATGCTTTTTGTGCTGGCGTTTTGATTAATTCCTCTTGAAGTGGTTTGCAACTTTCTTGGAATGGTGTTGTATCTACTTCAACGAAAGTAGCTCCTTTCTCTTTTGCAAAAGCTTCCGCAGTTTTAATTTGATCATTCCATAACTCAAATTCTTTTTTAGTGCTTTCTCTAGCAAGCTTTTTTAAAGTTTCCTGATCTTTTGGCGTCATAGTGGAAAGAAAAGCATCACTCACAACCAATAAATCTGCTACGCGTAAATGTCCTGTACGAGAAAAATACGGTGCTACTTCATATTGTTTCAAATCCGCATAGGTAATCTCATTATTTTCTGCACCATCCAATACCCCTTGTTGAATTGCCGTATAAACTTCACCTTGGTTCATTGGAACTCCGGTACCGCCCATACAGGACAACATTTTAATCATTGTATCTGACTGTAATACTCTAATTTTTTTACCTTTCAAATCTTCTTTAGATTTAATTGGGCCACCTTTGGTATAAAGGCTCCTCGCGCCTGCAGTATAAGCAGTTAATACCTCAAAACCGAACTTCTTAGTGGAAGCAAACAAATCATCTAAAATTCCAGAAGTAAACACTTTCTCTTGATGTGCAGTATTGGCATAAACATATGGAATACCTAATACCGCAAAGGTTTTATCAAAATTTTCCACTAAAGGATTAGCAACAACAGCCATTTGGATAGCTCCATTCTGCACTAATTCTAATGAAGCTCTCTGATTCCCTAATAATTCATTAGGAAAAACATTCACTTTATAACGACCGTCCGTTGCTTTGGAAAGTTCTTCTCCAAATTGTTGCAATGCTTGATATTGAGGGTGTTTATCAGACTGGTTAAAAGCAATTTTTACTTCTGTTGCCGCTAGAACAGAAGAGGAGTAAATCGCCGTAATAGCAGCCGCAAAAAGAGTTACTTTTTTAGATAATTTGAAGATTTTCATAATTACTCTCCTATTAATGGGTAATTCAATAAAATTTTTAAAATAGTGCTAACGTAAATCCTGCATTGGAACAAAATCCATATCATCGAAAGTTTGATTCTCGCCAACCATACCCCATACAAAACTGTAATTTTTCGTACCACAACCTGAATGGATAGACCAACTTGGTGAAATAATTAATTGTTTATCTCGAACAACAATATGACGGGTTTCTGTCGGTTCTCCCAAGAAATGGAACACTACTTGATCAGGTTCAATATTAAAATAGAGATACGCCTCCATACGGCGTTCGTGTGTATGAGCAGGCATCGTATTCCATACGCTACCTTTTTCTAATTCAGTCATTCCCATACATAATTGACAAGTTTCCAAAACTTCAGGATGAAGATATTGATTAATTGTGCGAGCATTGGAATTTTCTAATGTCCCTAATTTGACTTTTCTGGCATCAACATATTTAATCAACTTACTAGGAAATGTGCGATGAGCAGGCGCACTTAACCCATATAACACAGCCGGAGATTTATCATCTTGAGATGAAAAAGTGATCTCTTCTGTTCCTTTACCTAAATAAATTGCATCTAAATGCCCTACAGTGAAACTTCCCTGTTTTGTCGTAATAACCGCTGTACCGCCTAAATTGATAATGCCCAGTTCCCTACGTTCCAAAAAGAATTCCGTACCAAACGTCTTTTTATCAATTACCTCATCTAACAATAAGATTTCTCCGCTATTAGGAATAACCCCCAAAGCAACTAAACGGTCAATATGGCTATAAACAACATTAATCTTGCCGGGCTGAAATAAATCCTCACAAAGAAAGGCTTCACGAAGACGTGTCGTATCGTAATGTTTTGCATCCTCTGGATGCATATTGTGTAAAATTTTCATTTTTACCTCCTAAAAAATTAGAATTACTCTAAATTAGTTTTTTTGTATCGTCTATCAAAAAATTCAAAATTTGTGATAAAGATCTAAAAAAATTAAAACAATGTTTTATTTTTATGGAAGGTAATTCTTTAATTATGTATTTTAGACAAACATATCCCCCTCAAGTTAACTTGAGATAATGAATAATGCTTGATTAAGCTTCGGGATATTCCTAATTAATAACCAATTGTTTATAATTTAACATCTGTAATGATATAAAAATTGATGCCTATAGAAATATGAAAAAAGAAAATGCACCTGAAGCTGTGGCTTCAGTAATGAAAGTATTCAGTATTTTAGAAATCCTATCGGAACAAAAAGATATCGGAATAACCGAACTGTCTCAGAAATTAATGATGTCAAAAAGCACAACCTATCGTTTTCTACAAACAATGAAAACTTTAGGGTATGTTTATCAGGAAGATGATAGCGATAAATATGGATTAAGTTTAAAGCTCTTCGAACTAAGCGCCAGATCGCTAGAATATGTTGATCTTATCTCTTTTGCAGATAAAGAGATGCAATATATTGCAGAACAAACCGGTGAAGCATTGCATTTAGGGATTCTCGAAGGGCACGAAATTGTTTATATGCATAAAATTGATTCAAAATATAATCTTAGAATGCAATCTAGAATAGGGCGAAGAAATCCTCTTTATAGTACGGCTATTGGAAAAATTCTGTTATCCGGAGTATCTGATGATGAAGTTCGTACAATTTTGGCTGATGTTGATATGGTACAATCGACCAAAAATACAGTTGATAATGTTGAAAAATTAATTCCGGAGTTACATTCAGTAAGGGAAAATCATTATGCCGAAGATAATGAGGAGCAAGAAGAAGGTTTAATCTGTATTGCCGCACCGATTTATAACAGATTGGGGCAAATTATTGCAGGCATATCAATTTCTTTACCAACAATCCGCTTTAAAGAAAAGGATCGCCCATATTTAGTCAATTTATTACAGCAGGCAGGAAAGCACATCTCCGAACGCTTAGGTTTCTATGGCTATCCTGCGCTACAAAACCATAATTAAATTGATGGCATTGCAATTTTTGGAATAATCGCACCTTTGTGTTGAATGACTGTTCCAGCCAACAAATGCCCTGCTTGTGCTGATTCCACAATGGTTCCGCCTTGCAGGCGTTTTGCCAAATATCCGGCACTAAAAGAATCACCGGCAGCAGTGGTATCCACCACTTTTTCTACACGTGTAGCTTCTACTTGATAACGTTCCGATTTAGTGGCTATTACACAAGGTTCTTTCCCTCTTTTCACCACGATTTCTTTCACACCTAATTCTAAAGCTTGTTGAATAGATTGTTCATAGTCGGTAAAACCAAACAATGTTTGATCATCCTCAAATGTTAAAAATGCAATATCAGACAATACCAATATCCTTTTATAAATATCTCTCGCTACTTCAACATTTTCCCATAATGCCGGACGATAATTATTATCAAAAATCACCTCTATGTCAGCCTGTGCGATTGCTTCCAATAACTTCTGCCGATCACAATTCGGTAAAATCGCCAAGCTAATACCACTCAAATAGAGATAAGAATAGCCAGAAAGCAGATTTGCTATTTCATTAATAGACAAATCTGCTAACCAGTAACGTGCAGCAGCATCATTACGCCAGTATAAAAACCGACGCTCACCTTGAGAATCGGTTTTAATCATATATAAGCCAGGCTGCTTATCGGTAACGACAGCGACCGCAGCAGTATCTATACCTTCTTGTTGCCAATAATTAACCATCGCCCGACTTAAATCATCTTTCCCTATTCCAGTAAGATAGGATACTTTTGCCGAAGTACCTAACAATCGAGAAAGGTAAATCGCCGTATTAAGCGTATCCCCCGCAAATCCCTGACGATAACAGTCATTATCGTTCCAGAGTTCAATCATACATTCACCTAAAATTGCAATTTTTTTCTCCATTTATTGATACCTCACTATGTATAACTATCTTGCCAACCAACCACCATCTACTGCAATTGTATATCCATTAATATAATCAGAAGCAGCAGAAGCTAAAAATACACAAGGCCCAGCAACATCTTCTGGCAGTCCCCATCTTCCTGCCGGAATACGCTCTAAAATTTCCTTGCTTCTTGATTCATCACTACGTAATGCTGCGGTATTATCCGTTGCCATATAACCAGGGGCAATCGCATTAACATTAATGTTATATTTTGCCCATTCATTGGCCATTAGACGCGTAATCCCCATCACTCCACTTTTAGATGCAGTATAAGATGGAACACGAATACCACCTTGGAATGAAAGCATTGAAGCGATATTAATAATCTTACCGCCAGATTGTTGTTTTATAAACTGTTTTGCAACTGCTTGAGAGAAGAAAAAGACACTTTTTAAATTAATATTAATTACATCATCCCAATCTTTTTCACTGAACTCAATCGTATCCTGACGACGAATAATGCCTGCGTTATTTACTAAAATATCAACTTTACCAAAAGCTTCGACTGCTTTTTCCACGAGCGAAGTAATTTGATCCTGTTTCATTAAATTTGCCGGTAAGTTAATGAAACGTCTGCCCAATGCCGTAATCTTTTCTGCAGTTTCTGAAGCATCACTCAGATTTACTCCGACAACATCACAGCCTGCGGCAGCAAGACCCAAAGCCATTCCTTGCCCCAATCCAGTATTACATCCTGTAACAATTGCCACTTTCCCTAATAAATTAAATTTCTCTAACATTTTTTCCTCCTTAATCAAAAAATCCTATTAAATAATATTCTGTTTCTTTATTTTTGAAAAGTTGTTTTATTATTTTTATATTAAAAATATTTAATTAACTAATGGCAAAAAAATCCCGCTTACTACACTTTTGGCATTAAACGGGATCAGAAGGAAATTATTGATGATAATGTGTTAAGAATCTGGCAAGTTTGGTCATTGCCTCTTCAATTTGATGGACATATGGTAAGGTTACAATACGGAAATGATCCGGCTTATGCCAGTTAAATCCCCGTCCGTGAACCAACAACACTTTCTCTTGAGTTAAAAGATCAAACACAAATTTTTCATCGTCGTGGATGTTATACATTTCTGTATCAATTTTCGGGAACATATACATTGCGCCTTGAGGTTTAACACAACTGATACCGGGAATTTGATTAATCATCTCATACGCTTTATTGCGCTGTTCCAGCAAACGCCCACCCGGCAAAATAAATTCGTTAATACTTTGATATCCACCCAACGCTGTTTGTATGGCGTGTTGCATCGGCACGGTAGCACATAACCGCATTGATGCCAACATATCCAAGCCTTCGATATAGCCGGCAGCCGCCTTTTTCGGGCCATTAAGCACCATCCATCCTTGACGGAATCCAGCGACTCGATAGGCTTTAGATAAGCCATTCAAGGTAACTGTTAATAAATCTGGTGCTAATGCTGCAATGTGATGATGAACAGCACCATCATATAAAATTTTGTCATAAATTTCGTCCGCAAAGACAATCAATTTATTTTGACGAGCCACTTCCGCTAATTCTAATAATAATGCTTTGCTATAAACCGCTCCGGTCGGATTATTCGGATTAATAATCACAATCGCCTTTGTGCGAGGAGAAACCTTCTGCTTAATATCTTCTATATCCGGAAACCAATTCTGTTCTTCATCACATAAATAATGCACTGCTTTACCACCGGAAAGTGTTACTGCTGCTGTCCATAACGGATAATCAGGCATTGGTATCAACACTTCATCCCCATCATTCAAAAGTGCTTGCATTGACATCGTAATCAATTCTGATACACCGTTACCGATATAAACATCATTGACCCCAATATTAAGCAGTCCTTTTGATTGATAATATTGCACGATCGCTTTGCGTGCGGAATAAAGACCTTTGGAATCACAATATCCCTGTGCTGTCGGCAAATTGCGGATCACATCCACTAAGATTTCATCTGGTGCTTCAAAACCGAATGGCGCCGGATTACCAATATTCAACTTTAAAATCTTATGCCCTTCTTCTTCTAAACGACAAGCCTCTTTATGCACCGGCCCACGAATATCATAACAAACGTGTTCTAATTTATCTGATTTTGGGAAAACATCCATCACTGTCACCTTAAACAATTTATTAACAATAATGGGTTACTTTACGCTAATTTTTTGAGCTTAGAAAGATTTTCAAGAACTTTATTTGAAATTACGGTAAAATTACCGCTTTTATAACATTTGGATAAATAGAATAGCTATTGACAATGGATGTATTTCAACAACTAAAATCATTACTCACTACGCAGATTGCTATTTATCAACCTGATTGCCGCCGCTTTGGTGAAATCCAAGCATCCATAGAGGCTTCAAACATTGATCTTATCGCTTGGTTGAAAGGGCAAGCCGTATTTCCACAATTTTATTTGCAACAACGCCAACAGCAATATGAAATCGCTGCTGTCGGTGCGGTAAGCCACATCACCTCGTTTGAAGAATTAACCACATTTAAACAAGACTATCCCCATTTTAACCTTGTCGGTGGTGTCCAATTTTTAGGTGAAGTAAAGTTCATTTTGCCTCGTATTTATTTACATTATCAACAACAAAAATTAACTGTTAAGCTATTGTTTAATCAAAGAATTTGGCAACAAGAAAAACAACAACTGTTGCAAATTCTACAACAACTGCCGCATCCTCAAACTTGTAACGAGATCAAGGACATCACACCGATACTACACCATCAAAGTAGTACTCAATCTCAATGGCGGCAGTTAATCCAAAACGCATTAAATGCGATCAAACAACAGCAGTTCAATAAAGTGGTTCTAGCTCGTGAAACAGTATTTCAACTCAATCAACCACTCAATGGTTATGATTTGCTAGCATTAAGTCGTCAAACTAATCAGCATTGTTACCACTTTGCGATTGCTGAATCAGCACATTCTATTTTTTTAGGTGCCAGTCCAGAATGTTTATACTGCCGCACTGATTCAGATTTTCAAACCGAAGCACTTGCTGGTACCGCCCCCATTGGCGAAACAGATGAACAACAACGACGATATCAACAATGGTTATTGCAAGATCAAAAAAATCGCTTGGAAAATCAATTTGTTGTTGATGATATTTGTCAAAAAATTCAACCTTATTGTCAGACAATTGAAGTCGGTAAGGTACAATTACGCCAATTACGCAAAGTTCAGCACCTCTGTCATCCGATTAAGGCAACCTTGCAGCCGCAACATCAATATTGGGAACCATTATTCGCATTACATCCGACCGCTGCGGTTGCCGGTTATCCAAGACAACCGGCATTGTCATTCATTAAGAACAATGAACCGTTTCAACGCAACTGGTACGCCGGAGCAATCGGAGTTATCACACAATCTTTTGCTGAATTTTGTGTTGGACTACGTTCCGCAGAACTCACTAATCAACAATTACACCTCTTTGCCGGTGCCGGCATTGTTAAAGAATCTCAAGCAGATGAAGAGTGGCTAGAAATAGAAAGAAAAATGTCCGGATTACTCTCCCTGTTTGAGCTCAAATAAAATAAGGAGAATACAATGTCTATCAGTACATTTAACCGTTGCTGGTCTAAAGTCATTTTAGAATCACTGCTCCGTTACGGCGTGCATCATATCTGCATTGCACCTGGTTCACGTTCAACACCACTTACACTCGAAGCGGCACGATTACAGGATGAAAATCGTGTAACCTGTCATACTCACTTTGATGAACGTGGTTTAGGATTTTTTGCTCTTGGTTTAGCCAAAGCAACGCAAAAACCGGTTGCCATTATTGTTACCTCCGGAACTGCGGTAGCCAACCTTTATCCTGCCATTATTGAGGCTTACCAAACACAAACTAACCTCATCGTATTAACCGCTGATCGTCCGATTGAATTAATCGAATGTGGCGCAAACCAAGCTATTTGCCAACAAAAAATATTTGCTCACTATCCGATTGCTGAAATTAATTTGCCGAAACCAAGTCAAGATTACAGCGCCAATTGGTTAGTATCCACATTAGATCAAGCCTGTTATCAACAACAACTTACCCCCGGCGTCATACATATTAATGTGCCGTTCGCCGAACCACTTTACCAAGCGAATCTGCAACAAATTGACAACCATTCGTGGTTACAACCGCTAAGTTCTTGGTTACACAGCCAAAAACCGTGGGTGAAACATCCGGAAAATCAAGTCGAAGTGCTGATCCACGAAAATTGGGATCTATGGAGAACAAAACGGGGAATTGTCGTTGTCGGACGTTTGCCATTGGAACAAAGTATGGGAATTAGCACTTGGGTTAATACAATGGGTTGGGTATTACTAACGGATGTACAATCCACTGTTGAAGCGACATTGCCTTACGCCGATATTTGGTTAGCGAATAAAACGGTTTTTCAACAATTACTGCAAGCAGATATTGTGATTCAACTTGGTAGTGGCATTGTAAGTAAACGAATTAATCAATTTTTAGCAGCGTTTCAAGGTGAATATTGGCTGATTGATGCTTCACAACGCCGTCTTGACCCAGCACATCATCAACAAACCCGTTTTCACGCTAAAGCTCACCATTGGTTGCGTGCGCATCCACCACTCAGACAAAAACCGTGGTTGCTTGAACCGTTAGCACTATCACAATTTTGTGATAAATTTATTGAACAACAAGTTGGAAGCAATTTAAACGAAGCATCATTGGCTCATCATCTAGAGCGCTTACTGCCAACAAATGGCATACTTTTCCTTGGTAATAGTCTTTTTGTACGTTTAGTTGATGCACTATGCAAACTGCCTAATAACTATCCGATTTATACCAATAGAGGAGCAAGCGGTATCGATGGTTTATTGGCAACCGCTGCTGGTGTTGCTATTGCTCATCAACGCCCTTTGATCGCTTTTATCGGCGACATTTCCACACTGCACGATCTCAACTCTTTTGCCTTATTCAGAAAGGTTAAATTGCCTACCATTATTTTTGTAATTAACAATAATGGCGGTGCAATTTTTGATATGTTGCCAGTAGAAAATGAAGCTAAAGAACAATATTATCGCTTACCACATCATTTAGAATTTTCACAAATCGCCAATATGTTTGAGCTAAATTATGCACGGCCTTATACTTGGGCAGATTTAAGTTCTACCCTAAAAACAGCTTATATGCGTAAATCCGCTACTATTATTGAAATTAAAGTAAGTGCTACTGAAGGCAGCACTATTTATAAAAATTTGCTTGAACAAATTGCACAAGCGGTTATTGGTGATTAATACAGAAGAAAAAAACAAATCAAATACAAAAGAAAAACCCATCAAGCGGGAAGCTTGATGGGTTTTTGATTACCTGTTTTTAACGCTCAATTAATCAAACAGAAAATTCAGTAACATTAATAGCATCATCGATGGAAATATAAATACCTGTATTTTTATATTCATATTTCTTCGCACCATTTTCTGTTGCTACCTTATGCCAACTACTTTCTATTCTGACACTATCAGCATTCGTTCCATGAACTTCAATCGGACCAATTGTTGAAGCTTTGCCACTAACAATATCTCCTTTGTTTCCGATAATGAGTGTTCCACCTTTACCATTCAAATTAAAGACCTCAATGCTAGAAACATCAATATTGTTACCACCAATATCACCATACATTTCCAACCTTACTTTATTTGAATCACTATTTGGTGTACCAAGATTAATTGTATCTCGACCTTCACCACCATAAATCAATGATTGACCAGAGATACTATCATCTTTGAACATAGAGTTAATCGAAATGGAGTCATTTCCTGCACCAAGTTTAATATTATTTGATGAAAGAACCCAAGTATTAATAGTTACCGTATCTTTGCCTGAGCCAGACTCAATTTTTGCATGGATCATATTGCCGCCAACACTCATAGTATTATTACCATCACCAAGATTAATAATATAGTTATTATCCGGCAACTTAGCTAATGCATCTTTACTCTCTTCATACCAGGATCGTACATCGTCTTGATAATCACCAGTATATTTCAAACTAGCGTTATAAATCTCTTTAAAGATTGCCTTATCTCTGGCTTCAGAGTAATTAACACTATTACGCACAGTTACAGTGTCATCTCCTGCACCAAGCAACATAGTTACATTAGCTTGTCCGCCAATTCCTCCTACAGTAATTGTGCTACTGTCTTTTGAAAGAATTAACACATCATCTTGCAACTCTCCGCCTACCGTCAAAACATCACTTTCTGAACCAAGATCGATAATATTTGACGCCCATTGAGGAGCTGTATCAGTGATCGTTCCACCTACTGTCATCTTATCGTTTCCTGCACCAAGACTAAAATAGTTAGAATATGGTCGCTCACTATCATGATCCGCTTCAATTGAACGAGTAATTGAAATGGTATCATCATCATCGCCCATCGATACTTTCGCAGTTGTATTATTCATACCATAGCTGTCTTTAAAGACACCGAAAATACTAAAAGTATCATTACCGCTGCCCATTAAGATACGCTGAGGGCCATCAAATGAACCACCCGGATAACCAGCAGGGCCATAACCACTCATACCTTTACGCAAGATTAACGTGTCATCACCTCCGCGAGTAATCACATCAGTATGACCTCCCATACCAACGGCATCAATAAGATCATTGCGATCATAGGTTTGTAAAGTTGCTTTATACTCTGGAAGATCAGTGCCTCCATCAATAAAGCCACCAAACCCATTACCACCCTGTTTCTGACGAAGAATAATGATATTGTCTTTATCACTTGCTGTTGTTAAACCATTTGAACCATAATCTTTATTTTGCTCTTCATTACCATCACTATCGAAGTTACGAGGACCTCCGTCTTTATTCATATTCGTTGTTAAACGAGCTAAACGAAGCACTTTTGCATCTTTTAATAAATCAACAATTTGGGAATTCCCTTCTTTATCATAGAAGACAAATATTGATTCCCCATCTCTAATTGTTGTACTCCATTTATGATCTTTCTGAGCCACATCTACTGCACTGCTATAATTTTGTAAAACATCTGTCTGTGGGTTCTCTAATGCACCATCTTTTCTCCACACTTTAAGACTATCTTCTTTAAAGGTAAATTCAACGTGCAATTTTCCTGCTTCATCGGCATAAATATGATGTTCTACCGCCGGCGGTGTAGTATCTAACGTTACTCGATTTTCTACACTATCGGAAATAGTATAAGTCCCCAAAGCATTCGTATTATTAGTATCATAAGAGCTAGCTCTCAAGATATAGGTATGCCCATCTTTTGGATTAAAACCGTTAGCATTAAAGCCCATTACTGCTTTCCCTGTACCACTAACAGTTTGTTCTTGATTCCAAACTACTTGATTTGAATCTGTAGTATCAATGATCTCTAATTTCACTCTCCAGCTATCCAAATTAGTACCAGAAGGTGTTTGTTTATTAACTTGAACCCTAATATCAGACCATTGACCATCATTAGTGATACCATTTTTTTCTACTGCTCCGGTTAATGGCTGTTTATTATCATAAATAGTCACGTCAAGAATCTTAACACCATTACCTTCAGTATCCGGATTCCTAAATGGAATATTCAATGTTAATTCAGTGCCATCCTCAGCAAATACTTTAAATGTTTGGTTAGTAGTGCTATCCACTTTTTTTGCAGCTTCAGCATCAATCCGAATTTCCATATTTCCATCTTTATCTACACGGTATTCAGTAATACTTACACCCCCACCATTAGAAAAACCTTTAATCCAAGCATCTGATGTTGCCGCAAGTTTTGTTGCAAATGTTTTCCCACCAAAACTATCTGTAATACCAAGATCCTGTGCTGCAATCTTAACAATACCACCATTTTCCGATGCATAGTCATTCAATGTCTTACCTGATTTCCAAAAAGCTATATACGAAGCACTTTGTTTCATCTCAAATTCAGGCTGTGAACTTCTCGAAGTCCAATAGGCATCACCCGGCTCATTATTTCGCTCAGGAACTTCTGCACTTAAAGCGGTTATATTATCAATTAACGCTTTTTGACCATCAGTTTCATGTACCAATTCTGCAATATTCATCACTTCTTGTTTCAATGATGACAATGGTTGCCACATTTTCGAAAGCTCATCTACCTCATTTTGTGTAAAGCCATTCGTTGCAAATTCTGTTTTCTTCGCATTGAAGTCATCAAATGCCTGTTTCGCTTTTTCATATAGCGAATCAGCTAAAGTTTTCGGCGTAGAAGCTTTCTGATTTGGATCTGAACCTGCTTTTGCCTCTTCATCATCGGTATAACCATCTTTATCCCGATCTGGTATTTCTTTAACTGTTGCCTCAGTTGCCGATGCTGAATTACCTGCAACGTCAGTTACTGTTGCATTAATAGTTGTGCCGACTGGTGTACTATTTTGTGCAACCGTAATCATACCATTTGCAAGGTTCACACCCTCTACTGAACTTCCTTGTAGTACCCAACCATTTTCTGTCTTACGGTATTCAATTTCATTTGCTGCTGCTTCACCCGGTTTAGTAATCTTCACCTTAAACACATCACCAATATCAGCATCAGTAGGCAATACAATTGTTGTATCTTTTCCAGCTGGTGCATCAATTTGTGGCTCGCTTGGTGTTGTCGTATCCACCACATAGCGATCACTATTAAGTATCGTTGCTGTTCGCCCTGTTGTTTCATTACGAATAGTTACAACTACTGAACCTTCATCGTACTGACCTTCCGGTAAAGTAATCTTATTACCATCCAATTTAGCCGCTTCACCATTTACTGTAACGCTATCAATGACATAACCTTGAGGCGGAGTGAAACTCAATTCACCATTGTTAGTGATCTTATCTGTTGCCGAACTTCCAGTATCTTTCGTAAAGCTAATTTCAACTTTATTATTTTCCTGATCATCTGGAATGTCATTGTCGTTCGCAT
>NZ_JPXX01000011.1 GCF_000771875.1 Gallibacterium genomosp. 1
AAATTAAAGGAAGGAACGCTAACCGAGAGGTTAGCGTTTTTTTTTTATGTTGTTTTACATTAAAGTGCTTGCTTTGAGAGAGGTGAAAGAATGAATTTACGGAAAGTTCTTTTATCTTGTTTTATTTTGGATTTCATAGAAAGTTTCTTCATAAATAGGATTGGTATAGATGTATTCTAAGTGATAAAATTTTGTTCAATAATGCATAAAACATTTTTGAGGGAGAAACTTACCGTGCATAATTGCTTGCAAACTCCTCGTAAAATTATGTTTATATTTTTTAAGTAAGAAGAGTGGAGAAAACCAATATGCTTATTCATTGTAATTAGCATACTATTTATTTTTATATAAAGAGAATTAATTAGATTGAATAAAAATAGTAGGTCTTAATTCTTCAGCTAATTGTTTTAATGCAGTTAATAATTGATCTACTACAGCTTGGTCTTGTGCTTCATACTCCAATAAACTTGCTGCCAGTCCAAATTTTGCTGTTCCAAATTTATTAGGTAAAGCAATACCATAGCAATACATCCCTTTTCTTAATTGCCCATTATCTATGGCATATCCTTGTTTTCTTATTTGGCTCATTTCTTGTTGAATTTGTTCAATACTGGTTACACCTGTATCAGTAAAAGGTGCGGGTAAATTTTCTAATAATGGTGCTAATTGTGCATCAGTAAATGTACTTAAAATTGCTTTTCCGGTCGCTGTAAATATTGCTGGGAAATGCATTCCTATTTTGAAAGTAATCCCCAAAGGTAAAGAACTATTTTTACAAGCAAGATAGATAACTTGATCTTGATTAAGTGTGGAGAGCGTTAATGTATAGGGTTCTAATTCAGGAAATTGTTTAATGGCTTGATAAAATTTATTGATCATATTCTGTTCTGCAACAAGGGCGTTTGCCCATTGAAGAATTTTCGTCCCCAACATAAATTGCTGATTTTCATTTTTTTGTACAACGCCATTATCTAACATTGTATGGAGAAGATTATGTACAGAACTTCTTGGCAAATTTAATAATTTACTCACTTCCGCAGCGGAGATCGGTTGTGTTTGTTCACTTAAAAAATTTAAAATTTGAATTGCTTTTTGTAGTGCCGGAACAAGGCTGTTTTTATTTTCTTTTTCCATTTTATTAACAAATTGTTGACTTTTTTTACGAGTTGTCGTTATTATCATATTCATAATATGAAATTATTATTCAGTATTCTGAATAATTATCATATAAAAGGGCAAAAAAAGCAAATTTATTCTAATAGACAGACAGGAGTGTTGAAATGAACGACTTAATTACTCGAATGAGAGATGCAATTCCAAATGGTGCCAGCGTAATGTGCGATTGGTTTGTAGATTCTGCATCCAATGCAATTATCAAAACAACAGATGGAAGAGAAATGATAGATTTTTATGGTGGTATAGGTGTATTAAATATTGGTCACTGTCATCCAAAAGTTATGGCGGCAGTACGTGCACAATTAGATCATTTTTCACACACTTCATTCCAAATCGTTCCTTATACTAGCTATATTGAACTTGCAGAACGCATTAATGCGTTAGTTCCCATTGATGGAAAAGTGAAAAGCCAGTTCTTCTCTACTGGTGCGGAAGCCGTTGAAAATGCAGTGAAAGTAGCAAGAGCCTACACAAAACGTAATGGTGTTATTGCTTTTGGTGGCGCATTCCACGGTCGTACTTTATTAACATTGGCTTTAACCGGTAAAGTTAATCCATATCAAGCAGATTTTGGTGCTATGCCTGCCGGTATTTATCACGCACTTTATCCATCAAAAACACAAAATATTAGTGTTGATGATGCGATTAAAAGTATTAAACGTATTTTTAAAAGTGATATTGCACCGACAGATGTAGCTGCAATTATTCTTGAACCAGTTCAAGGCGAAGGTGGTTTCAATGTATGTCCTCCGGAATTTATGCGTAAAGTTCGTGAAATCTGTGATGAACACGGCATTGTTATGATTGCAGATGAAGTTCAATCAGGATTTGCAAGAAGCGGTAAACTCTTTGCAATGGAACATTTTGATGTAAAACCGGATGTAATAACTATGGCGAAAAGTTTAGCCGGTGGTTTTGTGCTTAGTGGCATTGCAGGTAAAGCTGAAATTCTTGATGCGGCTCGTCGAGGTGGTTTAGGCGGTACTTATGCAGGTAACCCTTTAGGTGTTACTGCGGCTTTAGCTGTATTAGATGTTATTAAAGAAGAAAAAATTTTAGAACGCTCTCAATTATTAGGTGATCGCCTTCGTAAGTTCCTTGCTGATCTTAATGCCCCTGAAGTTACTGATATTCGCGGTCTTGGTTCAATGATTGCGGTTGAATTTGGTGATGATGAAAATCCAAATAGTGCATTTGCAAGCAAAGTACAAAAAATTGCAATGGAAAATAACTTGGTACTTCTTACTTGTGGTGTTCATGGTAATGTGATTCGGTTCCTTTACCCAATTACTATTGAAGATGAATTATTTGATCGAGCATTATTAATTCTCAAAAATGCGATTGAACAAGCTAGAAAAGAACTTGCTTAATCACTGTCTATAAAGGAGAAAAAGATGAAATCACTTCAAGCATTGTTACAACATAAGGATGTGAGTTTTACTCAGCAGCCAGATTGGATTGAAGTTACTAATCCTGCAAATGGTGATGTATTAGCATATGTGAAGAAAACTTCAGTTGATCAGGTTAATGAGCTGATTGAGAAAGCTTCTATTGCCCAGAAAAAATGGGCCGCAAAAACAGCATTGGAACGAGCTGATATTCTTTGGCAATGGTATTACTTAGTAAAACAAAACAAAGAAGATTTGGCACAAATTATGACAATGGAACAAGGTAAGAGTTTAACTGAATCGCGCGGGGAAATTGATTATGCTGCTTCCTTTATTCGTTGGTTTGCAGAAGAAGCACGCCGTATTGATGGTGATATTTTAACAAGTACGAAAGTATCACAAAAATTATTGGTGATTAAACAACCTATCGGAGTGACTGCGGCGATTACGCCTTGGAATTTTCCGGCTGCGATGATTACTCGTAAAGCGGCACCAGCATTAGCAGTAGGCTGTGCGATGTTGGTTAAACCGGCTAGCCAAACACCATTAAGTGCTTATGCTCAGGCTTTATTGGCTTATCAGGCGGGTGTGCCGGAAGATCTATTTGTAATTGTAAATGGTAATGCCAGTGATATTAGCAATGCATTTGCTAATAATTCGATCGTGAGAAAAATCAGTTTTACCGGTTCAACTGAAGTGGGATCAAAAATCTTTAGTAGCAGTGCGAAAGATATTAAGAAATTAAGCCTTGAACTTGGTGGAAATGCACCATTTATCGTGTTTGATGATGCTAATTTGGATAAAGCCGTTGATGGTTTAATTGCAAGTAAATTTAGAAATAGTGGGCAAACCTGTGTATGTACTAACCGTACTTATGTTCAAGCTGGTGTTTACGATGAATTTTGTCATCGTTTAGTGGCTAAAGTAGCTGAACTTAAATTAGGTAACGGTTTGGAAGAGGGTGTTAATCAAGGTCCTCTCATTGACGCTAAAGCTGTAAGAAAAGTAGAAGAACATATTGCTGATGCTGTATCAAAAGGTGCAGTTTGCCTTATTGGAGGTAAGCGTAGTGAATTAGGTTTTAGTTTTTTTGAGCCGACAGTGTTGTCAAATGTGACTCAGCAGATGGTTGTTGCCAAGGAAGAAACTTTTGGTCCGCTTTGCCCTGTTTTTAAATTTACTGATGAAAAAGAAGTGATTTCTTATGCTAATGATACCGAATTTGGTTTGGCTAGTTACTTGTATACACAAGATACTACAAGACAATGGCGAGTATCCGAAGCATTGGAATACGGTATGGTTGGTATTAATACTGGCTTAATCAGTAATGAAGTTGCGCCATTTGGTGGCGTAAAAGCGAGCGGTATTGGGCGCGAAGGTAGTAAATACGGAGCAGACGAGTATCTTGAGTTGAAATATCTATGCGTTGATTTAAGTGAATAATCATAAAAATTGAGGCGTGTTTTTCTTACTATTATTTTATGCAAACACAACATTTTTATTAAAACACGCCTTTAATTTATCTTTATATACAGGAGGCAAGCTATGTCTAATGGCTTAAAAACGGCAAAAATTACCTTTGCCGAAGGGATAGCTATGATTGTAGGTACCAACATCGGTGCCGGCATTTTATCGGTTTCATATGCTGCACGTAAAGCAGGTTATATGCCATTACTCTTTTGGTTGATTGTCGTTGGCATCATTACTACTATCACAATGTTGTATGTAGCCGAAGCAACATTACGAACCCAACAGCACGAGCAGTTAACCGGATTAGCACACCGTTATATTGGTAAAATGGGAGCGTGTTTAATGTTTGCCTCAGTAATGATTAATGCGCTTGGTGCGTTAATTGCTTACATGAATGGTAGCGGCGATTTATTGCACTCATTATTCGGCATTAATAAAAAATTAGGTAGTATTATTTTCTTTATACCGGCGACCTTAATTTTATATCTTGGCTTAAAAGCTTTGGGGCGAAGTGAAAAAGTTATTACTTCATTAATGGTATTAATGTTGGTTGTGCTTATTGGTGCAACATTCGCATTCCCAACTACTGATTTTAGTCGAATTTTTGACGGCAGCTGGCATTATATGATTCCGGTATTTAATTTAGTTGTGTTTATTTATTGTGCACAATATATTGTTCCAGAAATGGCGCGAGGTTTAGCGCACAAACCACAGTTGCTTCCTCGAGCAATTATTACTGGGATGTTTATTACTTTCGTTTTAATTGCTTTGGTACCGTTATCTGTCATTTCTCTTAATGGATTAGAAAATATTAGCCAGGTTGCGACAATTAGCTGGGGAGAAGCATTGGGAAGTTGGGCATTTTTTATGGCGAACGGCTTTGCTTTATTTGCGATGTTAACCTCTTATTGGGGAATTGGCGGTAGCTTCTTAACTAATATTGCGGATCGTTTTGATCTTCCTGTGGATAGTAATCGCTTGGTTCGTACCGGTGTAGTTGCGTTGGTTGCAGTACCACCGCTGTGGTTGGCTTATAGTGGAATGGTTGGTTTTGTGGATGCGCTCTATTTTGCTGGCGTATTCAGTGGAGTGGTATTGAGTATTGTGCCTTATCTTATTGTTAAAGGCGCAAGAAAATCTGGTAATAAAGAACCAGAATGGCAATGCCCGAAAGTACTCACTTCGCCTGTTATCTATATCACTATTTTCATTATGTATAGCGCCAGTGCAGTGTATGCAGTGCTAGCTAAGTTGTCACTATTGCCGGCAGGCTGGTGATTTAGTACACATAAACATTGCGATACAGATAAGAGATATATAAAGCCGGTAAAGAAAACTGGCTTTATTTTTTATAGGCAAACTTCCTTTTTAATTTTTTCTATCAGTAATCTATACAAATGGACGATTACTCAGATTGGTGCAGAAAAATAACACAAAAAATCCTTGCTATTTTATTAATGTCGTATAAAATACACAGGCTTTTTTAAGCCATTTGATGTAATCATTTATCAAATGATGGCAATAATTTTTGTCATAACAAAATGTTTCCGATTGGGAAACTAAAATAGGTTAGTCGCACTTCTTTCCATTATGCAGTTGGAACTTGAGGTGTGAATTTTTTATTAATTATTTTTTGAAAATGGAGCTCTGGTCTCATGCAGAACCAAAGAATCCGTATCCGCTTAAAAGCATTTGATCATCGTTTAATTGATCAATCTACAGCGGAAATCGTAGAAACGGCAAAACGTACAGGTGCTCAAGTTCGTGGTCCAATTCCACTACCAACCCGTAAAGAACGTTTCACAGTATTGATTTCTCCACACGTAAATAAAGATGCGCGTGATCAATATGAAATCCGTACTCATAAACGTTTGGTTGATATCGTTGAGCCTACTGAAAAAACTGTTGACGCTTTAATGCGTTTGGATCTGGCTGCCGGTGTTGATGTGCAGATCAGCCTAGGTTAATTTAAGAGGTTATTACAATGATTGGTTTAATCGGTCGTAAAGTTGGTATGACTCGTATCTTCAATGAAGACGGCGTGTCTATCCCAGTTACTGTTATCGAAATCGAAGCCAACCGCGTTACTCAAGTGAAAACCCTTGAAACAGATGGCTACTGTGCAGTTCAAGTTACAACTGGCTCAAAAAAAGCAAGTCACGTAACTAAACCTGAAGCAGGTCATTTTGTTAAAGCAGGTGTTGAGGCAGGTCGCGGTTTATGGGAATTCCGTGTGGCTGAAGGTGAAGAATTCACTTTAGGTCAAGAAATTAATGTTGATATCTTCGCAGACGTGAAGAAAGTTGACGTTACTGGTACTTCAAAAGGTAAAGGTTATGCCGGTACAGTAAAACGTTGGAACTTCCGTACTCAAGATGCTACACACGGTAACTCTTTGTCTCACCGTGTTCCAGGATCAATTGGTCAAAACCAAACTCCGGGTCGCGTATTCAAAGGTAAAAAAATGTCTGGTCACTTAGGGAATGAACGAGTAACCGTTCAATCTTTAGAAGTGGTTCGTGTTGATGCTGAACGTAAATTACTATTAGTTAAAGGCGCTGTTCCTGGTGCAACTGGTGGTGATTTAATCGTTAAACCAGCAGTGAAAGCATAAGTCTAGGAGATAGGAATGGAATTAGTAACTAAAGATGCACAAAGTGCATTAACTGTTTCTGAAACTACCTTCGGACGTGAGTTTAACGAAGCGTTGGTTCACCAAGTTGTTGTTGCTTATGCAGCAGGTGCTCGCCAAGGTTCTCGTGCACAAAAATCTCGTGCTGAAGTGTCTGGTTCAGGTAAAAAACCATGGCGTCAAAAAGGAACAGGTCGTGCCCGTTCCGGTGACATTAAAAGCCCAATTTGGCGTTCTGGTGGTGTAACTTTCGCAGCTAAACCACAAGATCACAGCCAAAAAGTGAACAAAAAAATGTATCGCGGTGCAATCAAGAGCATTCTTTCTGAATTAGTTCGTCAAGATCGTTTAGTTGTTGTCGAAAAATTCGAAGTTGAAGCACCAAAAACTAAAGTTTTAGTTCAAAAATTAAAACAAATGGCACTTGATGATGTATTAATCATCACAGCAAATGTAGATGAAAATCTATATTTAGCTGCACGTAATTTATATAAAGTAGATGTACGTGATGTTCAAGGTATCGATCCAGTCAGCCTAATTGCTTTTGAAAAAGTAGTTATGACTGTAGATGCAGTTAAGCAAATTGAGGAGATGTTAGCATGAGTCAAGAGCGTTTGCTAAAAGTGCTTAAAGCACCACATATCTCTGAGAAAGCAACAAATAATACTGAGAAGTCAAACACTATCGTTTTCAAAGTTGCATTAGATGCAAATAAAGCAGAGATTGCTCAAGCAGTAGCAGAATTATTTGAAGTGAAAGTGGATTCTGTACGTACAGTGGTAGTAAAAGGTAAAACTAAACGCCACGGTGCAAGAATCGGACGTCGCAGTGACTGGAAAAAAGCTTATGTAACACTTGCTGAAGGTCAAAGCTTAGACCTTGTAGAAAGTGCAGAGTAATCAGAGGAGATAATCAATGGCTATCGTTAAATGTAAGCCGACCTCCGCTGGTCGTCGTCACGTTGTAAAAGTTGTCAATCCTGAATTATATAAGGGTAAACCTTATGCACCACTTTTAGAAAAAAATGCTAAAACTGGTGGTCGTAACAATTTAGGTCGTATTACTACTCGCCATATCGGTGGTGGTCATAAACAACATTACCGTTTAATTGATTTCAAACGTAACAAGTTAGATATCCCAGCGGTGGTAGAGCGTTTAGAATATGATCCAAATCGTTCTGCTAATATTGCATTAGTATTATATAAAGACGGTGAACGTCGTTATATTTTAGCGCCTAAAGGATTGTCTGTTGGAGATCAAATCCAAGCAGGTGCAACAGCAGCAATCAAAGTTGGTAATTCATTACCAATGCGTAGTATTCCGGTTGGTACAACTGTACACAACGTGGAATTAAAACCAGGTAAAGGCGGTCAAATTGCCCGTTCTGCAGGAGCATATGTACAAATCATTGCTCGCGAAGGCAATTATGTAACACTTCGTCTTCGTTCTGGTGAAATGCGTAAAGTATTAGCTGAGTGTCACGCAACCATTGGTGAAGTAGGCAACTCTGAACATATGTTACGCGTATTAGGTAAAGCAGGTGCTAACCGTTGGAGAGGTATTCGTCCAACTGTTCGTGGTACTGCAATGAACCCAGTAGATCACCCACACGGTGGTGGTGAGGGTCGTAACTTTGGTAAACACCCAGTAACTCCTTGGGGCGTCCAAACTAAAGGTAAGAAGACTCGCCATAACAAACGTACTGATAAATATATCGTACGTCGTCGTGGTAAATAATATTAATTAAGTAAAGAGGATAAGCCATGCCACGTTCTCTCAAGAAGGGTCCTTTCCTTGACCTACACTTGTTGAAGAAGGTAGAGAAAGCGGTGGAAAGCGGGGATAAAAAACCAATTAAAACTTGGTCCCGTCGTTCAATGATCATCCCAAGTATGATTGGTTTGACCATCGCAGTCCATAATGGTCGTCAGCACGTTCCTGTTTATGTTACTGATGAAATGATCGGTCATAAATTAGGTGAATTTGCACCGACTCGTACTTACCGCGGTCATGCCGCAGATAAGAAAGCTAAGAAGTAAGGGGTAAAGGATGGAAACTATTGCAAAACATCGTTTCGCTCGCACCTCAGCACAAAAAGCTCGCTTAGTTGCTGATTTAATTCGCGGTAAAAAAGTAGCACAAGCATTAGAAATTCTTACATACACTAATAAGAAAGCAGCAGCTTTAGTGAAGAAAGTGCTTGAGTCAGCTATCGCAAATGCAGAGCACAATGACGGTGCAGATATCGATGATCTTAAAGTCGCGAAAATCTTCGTTGATGAAGGTCCTAGCATGAAACGCGTAATGCCACGTGCTAAAGGTCGCGCAGATCGTATTTTAAAACGTACTAGCCACATTACTGTGGTAGTGTCAGATCGTTAATCAGTAGGAGAATAGCAATGGGTCAAAAAGTTCATCCACATGGTATTCGCCTAGGTATTGTAAAACCTTGGTCATCTACTTGGTATGCGAATACACAAGATTTCGCCGATAATTTAGACGGCGACTTTAAAGTACGTAAATTTTTAACTAAAGAGTTAGCGAATGCATCTGTTTCACGTATCACTATTGAACGTCCAGCAAAAAGTATTCGTGTAACTATTCATACTGCTCGCCCAGGTATCGTTATCGGTAAGAAAGGTGAGGATGTTGAAAAATTACGCAATGCAGTTGCAGCTATTGCAGGTGTTCCAGCGCAAATCAATATTGCGGAAGTTAAAAAACCTGAATTAGATGCAAAATTAGTTGCGGAGAGCATTGCCTCTCAATTAGAACGCCGTGTAATGTTCCGCCGTGCAATGAAACGCGCTGTACAAAATGCAATGCGTTTAGGAGCAAAAGGTATCAAAGTTGAAGTTAGTGGTCGTTTAGGCGGTGCGGAAATCGCTCGTTCTGAATGGTATCGTGAAGGTCGTGTACCATTGCATACTTTGCGTGCGGATATCGATTACAATACTGCTGAAGCTAATACTACTTATGGCGTTATCGGCGTCAAAGTATGGATCTTCAAAGGTGAGATTCTTGGTGGAATGGCTGCAGTTATGCAATCAGAACAACAACAACCTGCGGATAAGCCTAAAAAAGCTCCGCGTAAAGGTCGTAAGTAAGGAGATTCGCTAAATGTTGCAACCAAAACGTACTAAATTCCGTAAAATCCACAAAGGTCGTAACCGTGGTATTGCGGCAGGTACTGATGTAAGTTTCGGTACCTTTGGTTTGAAAGCAATTGGACGTGGTCGTTTAACTGCTCGCCAAATCGAGGCAGCTCGTCGTGCGATGACTCGTGCGGTTAAACGTCAAGGTAAAATCTGGATTCGTGTTTTCCCAGATAAACCAATTACTGAAAAACCATTAGAAGTCCGTATGGGTAAAGGTAAAGGTAACGTTGAGTACTGGGTAGCCTTAATCCAACCGGGTAAAGTTCTATATGAAATGGATGGTGTGTCTGAAGAGATCGCAAGAGAAGCTTTTGCATTAGCGGCGGCTAAATTGCCTATTAAGACCACTTTCGTAACTAAGACGGTGATGTAATGAAAGCTCAAGAACTACGTACAAAAAGTGTTGAAGAGCTGAATGCTGAATTGGTTAACTTGTTAGGTGAGCAATTCAAGTTGCGTATGCAAGCAGCCACCGGTCAGCTTCAACAAACTCATCAGTTAAAACAAGTGCGTCGTCAAATTGCAGTTGTTAAGACTATTCTAACTGAGAAGGCGGGTGAGTAATGACTGATAAAATTCGTACAGTACAAGGTAAAGTAATTAGTGATAAGATGGAAAAATCTTTTACTATCGCTATTGAGCGTATGGTTAAACATCCAATTTATGGTAAGTTTATCCGTCGCACTACTAAACTCCACGTACACGATGAAAACAACGAAGCAAAAGTTGGTGATATTGTAGAGATTCGTGAATGTCGTCCAATCTCTAAAACAAAATCTTGGACTTTAGTTCGTGTTGTTGAAAAAGCAGTAAGCTAATTTATTGCTGTTAAATTAAAAAATAAAATGATTTAAGCCCTTAGTATCTTAAGGGCTTTTTTATTTTTTGATGTAAAAGTTGTTTAAGTTAACATAAGCAAAATAAATTGGTTGAGTTATTTTACAAAGTATTTTTTGTTATTAAATAGTGTGATTTAGGTTGCTTTTTGTCTGTCCGTTGTGCTAGAATCCGCAACCTATCCGCCCTATGGGTGAGATAGAGGTAAATTCGTCCCGAAAGGGTTTTTTTAATTTTAGCGGAGTACTAACATGATCCAAGAACAGACTATGCTAGACGTTGCTGATAATTCAGGCGCTCGTAGCGTAATGTGTATCAAGGTTCTAGGTGGCTCACACCGTCGTTATGCTGCTGTTGGTGATATCATCAAAGTTACTGTGAAAGAAGCAATTCCACGCGGTAAGGTGAAAAAAGGTGATGTGCTTAAAGCAGTTGTTGTGCGCACCAAGAAGGGTGTTCGTCGCCCAGACGGGTCAGTTATTCGCTTCGATGGTAATGCTTGCGTTATTTTAAACAATAATAGTGAGCAACCAATCGGTACACGTATTTTCGGACCGGTAACTCGTGAACTTCGCTCTGAGAAGTTTATGAAGATTATCTCTTTAGCTCCAGAAGTACTGTAAGGAGAAGTGAGAAATGGCTGCAAAAATCCGTCAAAATGATGAAGTGATTATGATCACTGGTAGCGTTGCCAAAGGTAAAGGCAAACGCGGTAAAGTAACAAAGGTATTACCTAACGGTAAAGTTATCGTTGAAGGTTTAAATATGATTGCTAAACACGAAAAACCAGTTCCTGCATTAGGAAAACAAGGTGGTATCGTGCGTAAAGAAGCACCAATTGATGTTTCTAACGTAGCAATTTTCAATCCTTCTACAAATAAGGCTGACCGAGTAGGTTTCAGATTTGAAGATGGCAAAAAGGTTCGTTTCTTCAAATCTACTGGTGAAACAATTAAATAAACTGGAGTAATGCGATGGCGAAACTGCATGATTACTACAGAGATCAAGTAGTAAACGAATTAAAAGCAAAATTCGGCTACAAATCTGTCATGCAAGTCCCACGAATCGAGAAGATAACCCTAAATATGGGTGTGGGTGAAGCATTGACCGACAAAAAATTGTTAGATAACGCAGTAGCAGATCTAACGGCAATTAGCGGTCAAAAACCTTTAATCACTAAAGCTCGCAAATCTGTTGCTGGCTTTAAGATTCGTCAGGGATATCCGATCGGTTGTAAAGTAACCCTACGCGGTGAGCGTATGTGGGAATTCTTTGAACGATTAATTTCTATTGCTGTTCCACGTATCCGTGACTTCCGCGGTTTAAATGCGAAGTCTTTCGATGGTCGTGGTAATTACAGCATGGGTGTGCGTGAACAAATCATCTTCCCTGAAATCGATTATGATAAAGTGGATCGTGTACGTGGTTTAGATATTACTATCACCACTACAGCGAAAACAGATGAAGAAGGTCAAGCACTACTTGCTGCCTTTGACTTCCCATTCCGTAAATAAGGCAGGTTACAATGGCAAAACAATCAATGAAAGCACGTGATGCAAAACGTGTTGAATTAGCTGAAAAATACTACGCTAAACGTCAAGAATTAAAGAAAATCATCTCTGATGCTAATTCTTCTGATGAAGAGCGTTGGAATGCAGTGTTAAAGTTACAAACTTTACCACGCGATTCAAGCCCAATTCGTCAACGTAACCGTTGCCGTCAGACAGGTCGTCCACACGGTGTGTTACGTAAGTTTGGTTTAAGCCGTATTAAGGTTCGTGAAGCTGCAATGCGCGGTGAAATTCCAGGCCTTAGAAAAGCGAGTTGGTAATATACCACTTTATTTTGGAATCATGGGAGTAAATACACATGAGCATGCAAGATCCAATCGCAGATATGTTGACCCGTATTCGTAACGGTCAAGCTGCAAATAAGGTAGCGATCAACATGCCTTCATCCAAGCTAAAAGTGGCAATTGCCGACGTTCTAGCTAAAGAAGGTTATATTGAGAGCTTCAAAGTTGTTGAAGGTGTTAAACCTGAATTGGAAATTACTTTAAAATATTTCCAAGGAACACCAGTTGTAGAAAGTATTCAGCGTGTAAGCCGTCCAGGTTTACGTATTTATAAACGTAAAGATGAATTACCAAAGGTTCTTGGTGGTTTAGGTATTGCTGTTGTTTCTACATCTAAAGGTGTAATGACCGATCGAGCTGCGCGTCAAGCAGGCTTGGGCGGTGAAATTATTTGTTACGTAGCTTAATAGAGAGGTAGGAAGATGTCTCGTGTCGCAAAAACACCTGTTAATATTCCTGCCGGCGTAGAGATAAAACTCGACGGACAGCTATTAACAGTTAAAGGTAAGAATGGCGAGTTAACTCGCGAAATTAACAAAGCAGTTGAAGTAACTATTGAAAATAACGCATTACATTTTTCTCCACGTGTAGAAATTGATGGATCTAATGCACAATCTGGTACAGCCAGAGCATTAGTAAATGCAATGGTTATTGGTGTTACAGAAGGATTTACTAAGAAATTACAATTAGTTGGTGTTGGTTATAGAGCACAACTTAAAGGTAATGTATTAGCGTTGAACTTGGGTTATTCTCATCCAATTGAACACACATTACCGGCAGGTATTTTAGCAGAATGTCCTTCTCAAACAGAAATTGTTTTAAAAGGCGCAGATAAGCAATTAATCGGGCAGGTTGCTGCAGATATTCGTGCTTACCGCCGTCCTGAACCTTATAAAGGTAAAGGGGTACGTTACGCTGATGAAGTGGTACGTACTAAAGAGGCTAAGAAGAAATAAGTAGGGTAACACTATGGATAAAAAATTGGCTCGTATTCGTCGTGCAACCCGTGCGCGTCGTATGATTAAAGAGCAAGGTGCAACACGTTTGGTAGTACATCGTACTCCACGTCATATTTATGCTCAAGTAATTGCACCTAACGGTTCAGAAGTGCTTGCTACAGCTTCTACTCTTGAGAAGGCGATTCGTGAGCAAGTTAAATATACCGGAAATAAAGAAGCGGCAGCTGTAGTTGGTAAATTAGTTGCTGAACGTGCTTTGGAAAAAGGTATTAAAGAAGTTGCTTTTGACCGTTCTGGTTTTAAATATCATGGCCGTGTGCAGTCGTTGGCAGACGCTGCTCGTGAAGCTGGTCTACAGTTCTAATAGAGGTAATTTGAGATGGCAAACATCGAAAAACAAGCTGGTGAACTGCAAGAGAAGCTAATCGCGGTAAACCGTGTATCTAAAACAGTAAAAGGTGGTCGTATTATGAGCTTTACTGCTTTAACAGTAGTAGGTGATGGAAACGGTCGCGTTGGTTTTGGTTACGGTAAAGCTCGTGAAGTTCCGGCAGCAATCCAAAAAGCGATGGAAAAAGCACGTCGCAATATGATTAATGTGGCTTTGAATGAAGGTACACTACAACACCCTATCAAAGGGGCTCATACTGGTTCTCGCGTATTTATGCAACCAGCAAGCGAAGGTACAGGTATCATCGCAGGTGGTGCAATGCGTGCAGTATTGGAAGTTGCAGGTATTCGTAACGTATTGTCAAAAGCATACGGTTCGACAAACCCAATCAATGTGGTTCGTGCTACGATTGATGCATTAGCTAATATGAAATCACCAGAAATGGTTGCGGCTAAACGTGGTAAAACCGTTGATGAAATCTTGGGGTAATTGATCATGACAAAAACTATTAAAGTAACACAAACTCGTAGTTCAATTGGTCGTTTACCAAAACATAAAGCTACTTTACGTGGTTTAGGTCTTCGTCATCTTAACCACACTGTTGAATTAGTTGATACTGCAGCAGTACGAGGTATGATCAATCAAGTATCATACATGGTTAAAGTGGAGGAGTAATAAATGCGTTTAAATACTCTATCTCCGGCTGAAGGTGCTAAACACAGTGCTAAACGTCTTGGGCGTGGTATTGGTTCTGGTTTAGGTAAAACTGGTGGTCGTGGACATAAAGGTCAAAAATCACGCACTGGCGGTAGTGTAAGACGTGGATTTGAAGGTGGTCAAATGCCTTTATACCGTCGTCTACCTAAATTTGGTTTCACTTCAGTGAAAGCAGCAGTTACTGCTGAAGTTCGTTTAAGTGATTTAGCAAAAGTTTCTGGAAATGAAATTACTTTAGAAACTCTCAAAGATGCAAAAGTTATTTCATCAGATATTCAATTTGTAAAAATCATTCTTTCAGGTGAAGTCAAGTCTGGCGTAGTTATTCGTGGATTACGCGTAACTAAAGGTGCTAAAGCAGCAATTGAAGCTGCTGGTGGTTCAATCGAGGAATAATTAACAGATGGCTAAACAACCGGGGTATCAAAATAGAAGTACTCAGAGCGGTACGAGTGAATTAAAGCGGCGCTTACTATTTGTTTTGGGAGCGTTAATTGTTTTCCGTATTGGTTCTTTCATCCCGGTTCCTGGCATTGACTCTGCTGTATTGGCACAAGTTATTGAACAACAAAAAGGCACAATCGTAGATATGTTTAATATGTTCTCCGGTGGTGCCTTAAGCCGTGCATCAGTATTTGCTTTAGGGATCATGCCTTATATTTCGGCATCGATCATTATTCAGCTATTGACGTCTGTTTATCCTGCATTAGCAGAATTGAAGAAAGAAGGTGAAGCTGGTCGCCGGAAAATCAGTAAATATACTCGTTATTCTACATTAGCGTTAGCAACAATTCAGGCAATAGGTATTTCAACAGGATTACCTAATATGCTCCCTGGATTAGTACCTAATTTAGGATTTGGGTTTTATTTTACTGCTGTAATTAGTTTAGTAACTGGAACAATGTTCTTAATGTGGTTAGGTGAACAAATTACAGAAAGAGGGGTCGGAAACGGTATTTCTTTAATTATCTTTGCTGGGATTGTTGCGGGATTACCATCAGCAATTGCGCATACAATTGAACAAGCGCGTCAAGGTCAGATGCATCTGTTGGTTCTCTTATTGATTGCTGTTGTTGTATTTGCAGTAACTTATTTTGTTGTATTTGTAGAACGTGGGCAAAGAAGACTAGTTGTTAATTATGCTAAGCGGCAACAAGGGCGCCATATGTTAGCAGCACAAAGTTCTCATTTGCCACTTAAAGTGAATATGGCAGGTGTTATCCCAGCTATCTTTGCTTCGAGTATTATTTTATTCCCAGCTACAATTACACAATGGTTTGGTCAAGGACAAGGGTTGGACTGGTTAAATGACTTATCAATGTTATTACATCCTGGACAGCCTTTATATTTGATTTTATATGCAGTTGCGATCATATTTTTTAGCTTCTTCTATTCTGCAATGCAATATAATCCAAGAGATACAGCAGATAATTTGAAAAAATCTGGTGCATTTTTGCCAGGGATTAGACCGGGGGAACAAACATCACGTTATATTGATAAGATAATGACTCGTTTAGCTTTGATCGGCGGTCTTTATGTTACTTTTGTGTGTTTAGTTCCGTATATTATGACATCAGCTTGGAATGTTCAGTTTTACTTCGGTGGAACATCCCTATTGATTGTTGTAGTAGTAATTATGGATTTCATCGCTCAGGTTCAAAGTCATTTGATGTCAAGTCAATATGAATCGGTGTTGAAAAAAGCAAACCTTAAAGGGTCAAGACAATAAAATTGTCTTTAATTTAGAAAAAGGATAAGCAATGAAAGTTCGTGCGTCCGTAAAGAAATTATGTCGTAACTGTAAGATTGTTAAACGTGAAGGCGTAGTTCGTGTGCTTTGCAGCGATCCTAAACATAAACAACGTCAAGGTTAATTTGATATATTTTTCTTGAAAAGAATCGGTTGAGTGGGTATACTGCTCAACTCTTTTGTATAGTGTATTGGTATGTTGTTTGAGTATCCTGAAACGGGCTTTTCAGATCAACATACCAGATTAGTTAAATAATAGGAGTGCATAGTGGCCCGTATTGCAGGCATTAACATTCCTGATCATAAGCACGCTGTAATTGCTTTAACAGCAATCTATGGTATCGGTAAAACCCGTGCTCAACATATTTGTGATGCAGTGGGTATTGCAGGAAGCGTTAAGATCAGCGAATTGTCTGAAGAGCAGATTGATAAACTGCGTGACGAAGTTGGTAAATTTACTGTTGAAGGTGATTTACGCCGTGAGGTAACACTAAACATCAAACGTCTTTTAGACTTAGGATGTTACCGTGGTTTACGTCATCGTCGTAGCTTACCGGTACGTGGTCAACGTACTAAAACTAACGCGCGTACCCGTAAGGGACCACGCAAACCGATCAAGAAATAATCGGGGTAAATGATAATGGCTAAAACACCAGTTCGTGCGCGTAAGCGTGTAAAAAAACAAGTTGTAGATGGCGTGGCTCATATTCATGCTTCTTTCAACAATACTATTGTTACAATCACTGATCGCCAAGGAAACGCCCTAGCTTGGGCTACTGCAGGTGGATCAGGTTTCCGAGGTTCTCGTAAATCTACTCCGTTTGCGGCACAGGTTGCTGCAGAACGTTGTGCCGAAATGGTTAAAGAATTCGGCTTAAAGAACTTGGAAGTTATGGTAAAGGGACCTGGTCCTGGTCGTGAGTCAACAATCCGCGCATTAAATGCTGCAGGATTTCGCATCACTAATATTACTGATGTGACTCCGATTCCTCATAACGGTTGTCGTCCACCGAAAAAACGTCGTGTATAAGACGTATTAGGATAGTTGGAGAAAGAAAATGGCAAGATATTTGGGGCCTAAGCTCAAACTAAGCCGTCGTGAGGGCACAGACTTATTTTTGAAGTCTGGTGTTCGTGCGATTGAGTCTAAATGTAAGATTGATACTGCACCAGGTCAACACGGTGCACGTAAGCCACGTTTATCTGACTATGGTAGTCAATTACGTGAGAAACAAAAAGTTCGTCGTATGTACGGAATTTTAGAACGTCAGTTCCGTAACTATTACAAAGAAGCTAACCGTTTGAAAGGTAACACTGGGGAAAACTTATTAGTGTTATTAGAAGGACGTTTAGATAATGTTGTGTATCGTATGGGATTTGCAGCAACACGTGCAGAAGCTCGTCAATTAGTTAGCCATAAGGCTATTATTGTTAATGGACGTGTAGTAAATATTCCTTCTTTCCAGGTTTCTGTTGATGATATTATTGCAGTACGTGAAAAATCTAAAAAGCAAGCACGTATTAAAGCGTCATTAGAATTAGCAGAACAAAAAGAAAAACCAACTTGGTTAGAAGTCGATGCTGCTAAAATGGAAGGTGTTTTCAAACGTATTCCGGAACGTTCTGATTTATCAGCAGACATTAACGAACATCTGATCGTTGAGCTTTATTCTAAATAATAGAGCTTAACAGCAAAGAGAGGATAAAATGCAGGGTTCTGTTACAGAATTTTTAAAGCCACACTTAGTTGATATTGAGCAAATTAGCCCTACTCACGCTAAAGTGACCTTGGAGCCGTTAGAACGAGGCTTTGGCCACACATTAGGTAATGCTTTACGTCGCATTCTTTTGTCATCTATGCCAGGTTGTGCAGTGACTGAAGTAGAGATTGACGGTGTATTGCATGAATACAGTAGTAAAGAAGGGGTTCAAGAAGATATTCTTGAAGTTCTTTTAAACTTAAAAGGTCTAGCGGTTAAAGTGCAGAATAAAGATGACGTATTTCTGACACTGTCAAAATCTGGAATTGGCCCTGTTGTTGCCGCAGATATCACTCATGATGGTGATGTTGAAATCGTTAATCCAGATCATATCATTTGTCATTTGACAGATGAAAATGCCTCTATTAATATGCGCATTCGTGTGCAGCGTGGCAGAGGATACGTTCCTGCGTCTTCGCGCTCACATGATGAAGAACGTCCTATTGGTCGTTTGTTGGTAGATGCATGCTATAGTCCTGTTGATCGTATTGCTTATAATGTTGAAGCAGCACGTGTTGAACAGCGTACTGACTTAGATAAGTTAGTTATTGAGATGGAAACTAATGGAACATTAGATCCAGAAGAGGCGATTCGTCGTGCAGCAACTATTTTAGCAGAACAGCTTGATGCATTCGTTGATTTGCGTGATGTTCGTCAACCAGAAGTCAAAGAAGAAAAACCGGAATTTGATCCGATTCTACTTCGTCCAGTAGATGACTTAGAGTTGACAGTTCGTTCTGCTAACTGTTTGAAAGCAGAAACAATTCACTATATCGGTGATTTAGTTCAACGTACAGAAGTTGAGTTACTTAAAACTCCTAATCTTGGTAAGAAATCTCTTACTGAAATTAAGGATGTATTAGCTTCACGTGGACTATCACTAGGTATGCGCCTTGAGAATTGGCCACCAGCAAGTATTGCTGAAGACTAGTTTGGTCATAGGTTAAAGATTTTTCTGAGAAGGATAAGGTCATGCGCCATCGTAAGAGTGGTCGTCAACTAAACCGTAATAGCAGTCATCGCCAAGCGATGTTTCGTAATATGGCAAGTTCTTTGGTTAGTCATGAGATTATCAAGACTACATTGCCAAAAGCAAAAGAATTACGTCGTGTAGTTGAGCCGTTAATTACTTTAGCTAAAGTAGACAGCGTTGCAAACCGCCGTTTAGCTTTCGCTCGTGTTCGCGACAACGCAGTTGTTGCAAAACTATTTAATGAATTAGGTCCACGTTTTGCCCAACGTGCGGGTGGTTACACTCGTATTTTAAAATGTGGATTCCGCCCAGGTGATAATGCGCCAATGGCGTATATTGAGTTAGTAGATCGCCAAGTTGCTGAAGAAGCGGCTGTAGCGGCAGAATAATTCAGTTTAGATTTATTAAAAAAAACTGCATCTTTTAGATGCAGTTTTTTTATATCTGGTTTTATTGTTTCCATTGATTAATTCTGAAATTTATTTAATCATATTCCATAACACCACTCAGGCTTTGGAGAACCTAAAAATTGAAATTTTTATCTTTTTCTAAGTTATTGAAAACAATCTTAATTTCCTTTCTTATTTTCTTTAGCTCTTCGATATTTGCAGAGAAGCTTTATATTTATAACTGGACAGAATACATTCCTAATTCTCTATTACAGGAGTTTACTAAAGAGACAGGTATTGAGGTTGTCTATTCGACTTTTGAGAGTAATGAAGAAATGTACTCGAAGATGAAATTAACTAATGGTGGAGGGTATGATCTCATCTTTCCATCTAGTTATTACATTGGGAAAATGGCCAAAGAGGGTATGTTAGCAAAATTGGATAAGTCAAAATTAGTTAATTTTGCACAAATAACATCAAGCCTATTGAATAAAAATTTTGATCCGGAAAATCAATATTCATTACCCTATGTTTATGGCTTAACGGGAATTGGCATAAATAGTGCTGAGGTTGATCCGAAATCAGTTACAAGTTGGGCTGATTTATGGGATCCAAAATACAAAGGGAAAATCTTATTAACGGCAGATTCTAGAGAAGTTTTTCATATTGCTTTGTTATTGAAGGGATTTTCACCAAATACAAAGGAAAATAAAGAAATTGAATCAGCTTATCGTTTGTTGCAGAAATTAATGCCAAATGTACAATCGTTTAATTCTGATTCTCCTGATGTGCCTTATGTACAAGGAGAGGTCTCATTGGGAATGATTTGGAATGGATCAGCTTTTCGTGCACATAAGGAAAATCCTGATATTCAATTTATTTATCCACAAGAAGGCGTCATTATTTGGATGGATAATTATGCTATTCCTAAAAATGCGGAACATAAAGAGGCAGCCTATAAGTTTATTGATTTTATGTTACGCCCAGAAAGTGCTAAAGAGGTTATTGAGACAATGGGGTTTTCTATGCCTAATGAGGGCGTAAAAGTATTATTGAATCCTGTAGATGCTAATGATATAACACTATTTCCTCCTCAGGATCAGATAGAAAAAGGTGTTTTACAGGAGGATGTTGGAGATGCAATCGATATTTACGAAAAGTATTGGCATCTTTTGAAAACTAATTAGTCACTGGTTCAGCAATTATAGATAGAAATGTATATAATTGTAGCTCATATTATCGATTATATTTTTTATTTATAGATAGGATTTATTATGGAAAAGTTTCGTGTACACGGGCGATCTTGTCTGAAAGGTTCGGTGAAAATTTCGGGTGCTAAAAATGCAGCATTACCTATTTTATTTGCTTCTATTTTAGCGGAAGAACCTATAACTTTGCATAATGTACCAAGGCTACGTGATATAGAAACTACTTTACAGATTTTGCGTAAATTAGGTATTAAAGCTGATTGGTGTGGTGAGCAGACTATTTGTATTGATGCGAGTAATGTGGACAATTTTGTTGCTCCATATGAGCTTGTTAAAACGATGAGGGCATCTATTTGGGCATTAGCACCATTAACGGCACGTTTTAATCAGGGGCAAGTGTCTTTACCGGGTGGTTGTTCTATTGGAGCAAGACCAGTTGATCTCCATATTTCTGGATTAGAAAAATTGGGTGCGAAAATTTTACTTGAAGATGGTTATGTAAAATCGTTTGTTCCTTCTCGTTTACAAGGGGCGAGAATTGTTATTGATAAAGTCAGTGTCGGAGCAACAATTTCGATTATGACTGCAGCTGTCTTAGCAAAAGGAAAAACGGTAATTGAAAATGCTGCTCGGGAACCAGAAATTGTCGATACTGCTGAATTTTTGAATAAGATGGGTGCTAATATTCAAGGTGCTGGTACCGATATGATTACTATTGAAGGAGTAGAGCGTCTTGCCGGTGGTGAACATACGGTAATACCTGATCGTATTGAAACCGGAACATTTTTGGTGGCAGCAGCAGTATCTGGAGGTCGAGTTGAGTGTCTGGGAGCAAGAGCGGATACTTTAGAAGTAGTCATTGAAAAATTACGTGAAGCTGGGGCTCAAGTTGATGTTACGGAAAACAGCATTACGTTGGATATCTTAGGGCAGCGTCCTAAAGCAGTCAATATTAGAACAGCTCCACATCCGGGATTCCCAACTGATATGCAAGCTCAATTTACCTTACTAAATATGGTGGCGAATGGAACAGGGATTATTACAGAAACGATTTTTGAAAATCGTTTTATGCATATTCCAGAGTTGATTCGGATGGGAGCTAAAGCTGAAATAGAAGGGAATACAGTAATATGTCACGGTGTGGATCATTTATCTGGTGCCGAAGTAATGGCGACAGATTTGCGTGCATCGGCAAGTTTAGTGATTGCAGGTTGTATTGCACAGGGCGAAACCATTATTGATCGAATTTATCATATTGATCGCGGTTATGAACATATTGAAGAAAAACTAAGAGCGTTAGGGGCAAGAATAGAACGATTTGTGGATAAATAAGGATTATGAGGTTGCAATAGCAACCTCTTTTTTTTAAGCATTTCGTACTTTATATAAACAGAACAAAGCGATGAAAATGAACCCTGAACAGACATAAAATGTATCGTAATAACTATAAAATCCGCCAATAGTACCTGCCAATGGACCACCTAAAATCCAACTACTTTTAGCACTGTTAGTAAATAATGTTGTTGCTGTACCGAGTTTTGTTGGCATTAAATCTTGAAAATATGCCATTCCTATTGTAGCAACAATGCCGATTAATCCGGCGTTTAAGCATTGTAATAACAATAATCCCCGGTCGGAAGTGACAACTAAAAGTGATGGATAAAAAATTACACCGCATAAAATAGCTATCATCATTAAATGTTTTTTATCAATATATTTATTCATCCATCCTGCAAGCAACATAATTGGAATTTCTAACCCGGCAGCAGTTCCCATTAAAATTCCTGCTAAATTTTCAGGTAAGTGTAATTGATTGGTAATGTAAAGTGGCATATTAATTAAATACATACTATTACAGCTAAAAATAATAACTAACACTGCAGAAAGGTAAATGATATCGGTTCGATTCTCTGGAGATGCTTCAATGTTTGTTGGCATAGTAATATTTTTTTCTTTGTGGCGAATTTTGGGCAGAAAAAAGCGTCCACAACAAGCACTTAATAAAAATACTGTGGCACCAATTAAAAATAAAAAAGTGAAACCTGTATTAATTGCTAGCCAAAAAGCGAGAGGAGGCCCGATAATCCAAGCGAGAGAAATTTGTGCACGCATTATTGTCATAAACATAATTGCTTGTCGTTGTTTGCGGTTGGCGTATTCACGGGCAAAGGCGAAAATTTGTGGATTAGAGGCAGAACCTAATCCAAAAAGTGTTACTGCTAATGTAAGCAACACCCAATAATTACGACTGAATGCAAAAATAACATATCCGACGGTAGCCATTAAACTGCAACCAAAAATAAGCAAACGCCTATCTTTTATGCGATCTGAAAAATAGCCAATAATTTGCCCAAGAATAATACTGATAAAAGCATTTACTGCAAAAAAACAGCCTACAGCAAAAGGGGAGACTTGCACCTCTTTTGTTAAAAATAAGCTCATTACTGGCAATTGAAATGCTGATCCAATACCAGTTAAAAATGCTATTAATAAAAAGGTAAATGTAATTCGCTTTAATGTTGCTTTTGAGTGATTCATATGTATAACAAAAAATGCCCCTGAAAATCAGGGGCAAAATTTAAGTTGAGGAATATATATAACGTTATTATTTTTATAGCTTATACACTTATAGTACGTCGCGGCAATTTAAGTCATCAAATGCTTGTTCTAAACGTTTTGACATTGACTCTTCGCCTTTACGTAACCAAACACGTGGATCATAGAATTTTTTGTTCGGTGCATCAGGACCTTCAGGGTTACCTAATTGACCTTGTAAATAAGCTTCATTTTTCTTGTAATATTCTAAAATACCGTGCCAAGTTGCCCATTGAGTATCTGTGTCGATATTCATTTTAACTACGCCGTAAGAAACTGCTTCTTGAATTTCAGCGTGGCTTGAACCTGAACCACCGTGGAATACATAAGAAACTGGCTTATCTGTGCTTAAACCGTGTTTAGCTTTGATATAGTCCTGACCTTTTTTCAAGATGACCGGAGTTAATTTTACATTACCTGGTTTATATACACCGTGTACATTACCGAATGCCGCTGCAATAGTAAAACGAGAGCTGATTTTTGATAATTCAGTGTAAACCAGGTCAATTTCTTCTGGTTTAGAATAAAGATCCATAGGATCACGATCAGAGTTGTCAACACCGTCTTCTTCTCCACCGGTAATACCAAGTTCCATTTCAAGGGTCATTCCGATTTTGTCCATACGGGTAAGATATTTTTTGCAGATTTCGATATTTTCTTCTAATGGTTCTTCTGAAAGGTCTAACATATGAGAAGAGAATAAAGGTTTTCCTGTTTCAGCAAAATGTTTTTCACCAGCTTCAAGCAATCCATCAATCCACGGAAGTAATTTTTTCGCTGCGTGGTCGGTATGTAGAATAACAGGAACACCATAATGTTCAGCTAATGCGTGAACGTGTTTTGCACCGGCGATAGCACCAAGCACATCAGCACGTTGTCCTTCAGCTAATTTGATACCTTTACCAGCATAGAATGAAGCACCACCGTTGGAGAATTGAATAATTACCGGTGCTTTAACACGAGCAGCAGTTTCTAATACAGCGTTTATAGAATCAGAGTTAACACAGTTTACTGCTGGGATAGCAAAGTTATTTTCTTTGGCGAAAGCAAAGACTTTTTGTACTTCATCACCAGTTAATACACCAGGTTTTACGAAATCAAAAATTTTAGACATAGTATTTTCCTATTTTTAGTGAAGAAGAAAGGGGATATCCCCCCTTCTAAAAAACGATAATTAACCTTTTGCTCTTTGTTCAAGAATTTCTACAGCCGGTAATACTTTACCTTCAACAAATTCAAGGAAAGCACCACCACCAGTGGAAATATAAGAGATTTGATCGGCAATATTGAACATATCAATCGCTGCCAAAGTATCACCACCACCCGCAATGGAAAAGGCATCACTTTCGGCAATAGCACGTGCTACGATTTCAGTTCCTTTACGGAAGTTAGGAAATTCAAATACACCTACAGGACCATTCCAAAGGATAGTTTTTGCATTACGAATGATTTCTGCAAGTTGTTGTGCGGATTCATCACCTAAATCCATAATTTCTTCATCATCTTGTACTTCTGTTGCTGGTTTTACAGTCGCAGTTGCAGTTTCAGAGAATTCTTTACCAACGCGAACATCAGTAGCAACAGGGATATTGCAGCTTGCCATTAAGCGTTGTGCTTCAGGGATTAAATCTTTTTCGTAAAGTGATAACCCGACATTATTACCTTGTGCTGCGATAAAGGTGTTAGAAATACCACCACCGACAACAAGCTGATCTGCGATTTTTGAAAGAGAATCTAACACAGTTAATTTAGTTGAAACTTTAGAACCACCAACAATTGCTACCATTGGGCGTTGTGGATTTTTCAAAGCTTTACCTAAAGCATCCAATTCATTGGAAAGTAACGGACCGGCACAAGCAACAGGGGCGAATTTTGCAACACCGTGAGTAGAGGCCTGTGCACGATGTGCGGTGCCGAAAGCATCCATTACAAATACATCACAGAGTGCTGCATATTTTTGTGCTAAATCGTCAGCATCTTTCTTTTCACCTTTGTTGAAGCGTACATTTTCTAATACAACCAATTCATTTGGAGCAACTTCAACACCATCAAGATAATCTTTTGCCAAACGAACAGGAACATCTAAAAGATTGTTCAAATAGTCAACAACTGGTTGTAATGAAAATTCAGCATTGTATTCACCTTCGGTAGGACGACCAAAGTGAGAAGTTACCATTACTTTCGCACCTTGTTCCAATGCTAATTTAATTGTTGGTAATGATGCTTTAATACGTGCATCAGAGGTGATTTTGCCATCTTTAACAGGAACATTTAAATCCGCACGGATAAGAACACGTTTACCTGCAAGATCGAGATCGGTCATTTTAATTACTGACATTTTAAGCCCTCTTATAAAGTTAAATAGGAGTGATTTCTGAATTCAAATAGTGCGATTATTATAACAGCTCATTGTGATAAAAGTGTGGGTTAGATCAAAATTATTTGAGTAATATTTGATTTATTTTTATGAATAAAATAAATCGCTTAAAAAGCGGTTATAAAAATATAGATGAACGGTGTACAATAACTAATTTTTGAACGAAAGTGAAAGGGGGAATTTGTCAAACTTATGGCATTACTAATTACGGATAAATGTACAAATTGCGATATGTGTGAACCGGAGTGCCCGAACAATGCAATTTCTGTTGGTGAAGAGATTTATGTGATTGATCCGGCGCTATGTACAGAATGTGTAGGGCATTATGAAACACCAACCTGCCAAAAAGTCTGCCCAATCAATAGTTGTATTATTTCTGATCCTGATCATAGAGAATCTCAAGATGAATTGTGGGAGCGATTTGTCCTTATCCATCACGCTGAGAAGCTCTAATTTATAAAAATTCTAAAAAAAAACTAATTTTTTAAATAAATTCTAATTAAATTATCTCAAATACAATAATGTTTTTGCTAAATTTGTTATTTATTGAATAATACACAGCATTAAAGTGTAATGCTTTGTATTATGTGTGTATGGGATAAAAAGAAGAAAGAGAATCTATTATGAAAAAGTCATTTATTTTACAACAACAAGAGATTAGTTTTGTTAAAAACACTTTTACTGAAAAATTAGCGGAGCATTTAGGGCTGGTTGAGGTGCAAGGGCCGATCCTTAGCCAAGTGGGGAACGGTATTCAGGATAACCTTTCCGGAAAAGAAAAAGCGGTACAGGTTAAAGTAAAACAGATCGAGGGTGAAGTTTTTGAAGTTGTTCACTCATTAGCGAAATGGAAACGCCATACATTAGGTCGTTTTGACTTTAAACCGGGTGAGGGGCTATTTGTACATATGAAAGCGTTGCGTCCGGATGAAGATTCTTTAGATCGCACTCACTCTGTTTATGTTGATCAATGGGACTGGGAGCGTGTTATTCCGGAAGGATTACGGACATTAGATTACTTAAAAGATACTGTCCGTTCAATTTATCGTGCAATCCGCGAAACTGAAGCCTTAGTAGAAAAACATTTCCATATTGCTACCACTTTACCAAAAGAGATTACTTTTGTTCATACTGAAGATCTTGTGCAGCGTTATCCGCGGATGACAGATAAACAACGTGAGAATGCGATTTGCAAAGAATATGGTGCAGTATTTTTAATCGGTATCGGCGGAAAATTGTCTGATGGCAAACCACACGATGTGCGTGCGCCGGATTATGATGACTGGACAACCGTGTCAGAAGGCGATTACAAAGGCTTAAACGGTGATATTTTAGTTTGGAATGAAGAATTAGGCTCTGCGTTTGAACTCTCTTCAATGGGGATTCGTGTGGATGAAACGGCATTACGTCGCCAGTTGGCGATTACAGGTGACGAAGATCGTTTAAGATTCTCTTGGCACCAGGATTTAATTAATGGGAAATTACCGCAAACAATTGGTGGCGGTATCGGTCAATCTCGTATGGTAATGTTTTTATTGCACAAAAAGCATATTGGTGAAGTGCAATCAAGTGTATGGCCACAACAGGTCTTCGAGGAATTTGAAAATATTCTTTAATGTATAATTATTGAAAAAGAAGAATAATGAGGAAACAGAGTATGAATTTGTTTCCTCTTATTTTTTATATCAAATTTAGGTTTAGGCATTGTCGGTGAAATTGTTGTAATGTGTTTCTATGTCCGATACTTATAATGATTGCCTGTGGCAGTTGTTGTTTGATGAGTGAATAAAGGGAATGCTCTGTTGGCTCATCCAGTGCAGATGTAGATTCATCTAGAAAAATTACTGTCGGTTTGCTGAGTAAAATTCGTATAAAAGCAATACGTTGTAATTCACCAGGTGAGAGAATTGCTTGCCAATCAAGTTCCCGATGTAAATGAGTTAAATATTTGTCCATCTTACATTGTTTCATTGCTGTGCATACTTGCTCCACTGATGTTTGAATATTTGGATAACAGATGGCTTGATAAAGTGTACCTTGTGGCAGATAGGGGCGTTGTGGTAAGAATAGTTTTTCTCCTGAGACGGGAATTTCTATTTCTCCTAATGTTTCAAAAGGATAGATGCCGGCAATTGCTTTTAATAAACTGGTTTTTCCTGTTCCGGATGCACCTTTAATCAATAAAGAATCACCGATATTTAATGTTATATTGATATTTTTAAGAAAAATTTCTCCATAACTATTTTTTAAACCGAAGTTTGTTAATTTAAGTTGATTGCTATAGGTAATAGGATAAAAAGGATAATGTGCTTCCAATTGTTCTAATTTACTGAAAAAACCAACTAAACGATTTAACCTTGCTTGATATAATGTAAATTCTTCATAAAAGAGGCGAAAAAATGAGAGCGCTCTCATTAAGCGATTAAAAGCTTGTACTGTTTGATGCATATCTCCTAAGGTTACTTGACCAGCAAAAAAACGAGGAGCCTGTAGCATTAGAGGTAAAAGTTTGGCTGTTTCCGATACGCCGGTATTAAAGCCATCTAATCCCAACATTTTTAAAACAATGCGCCAACGATTCCGGATAATTTGTTGGAATTTCTGTTTTAGTAAATTGTGTTCTCTTTTTTCTCCTTGGTAGAAGGCAATGCTTTCTGCGTGATCTCTTAAACGAATAAGAGAATAACGATAGTTTCCTTGTAGTTTTTCCTTGTTAAAGTTTAATTTTACTAATGGTAATCCGATCCAAACGGAAATGGCAGTGGCGACAAGAATAAAAAGGTAAATAAAGAAGACAACACCTTTAGGTATTTCTAAACCGAATAGTACTAATAAACCGGAAAGTCCCCATAAAATAATAGTAAATTCTATGGTGGATATAATGGAGTTAATTGTACCTCGTACTAGATCAATTGTAGAGGTAACAAAATCTCTAGCATCCTGTTCTATTCGTTGGTCAATATTGTCGGGCAAGTCTGATTCATACTTAAGACGATAATAGTTTTTATGGGATAGCCAACGTTCAAGCATTGAGGCATTCAGTTTTTCTAGCCAACGAATTTCAAATATCTGTCGGATGAGATTGTTAACAATAGAACGAAGAATATTAATAAAAACTAACAGGGCATTGATTGAAGCAAAAAACCAGAAGGCTTGAGCCTGTTTATTTTGAAGAGAACTATATAAACCATTGTAAAAAAAGCTATTTAGTACACTGATTCGTACCTCTAGTAGGATAAAAGAAATAAGTACAATCAGCATAAAAATGATTTTATAGTGATTCGAATTTTTAATGCAATCTTGATTTATCAAATAAAATTTTTTGCCAAATGAAGTATATCTTAGGATTAGGGAAAGAAAGAATAATCCTAGACAAACCCAAAATAACGCATTGATTAACCAAGATAAACTTGTATTTAATTCGGTTTGCCAATTCATTTTTTGATGTGCCCTTCCTCTTCAGAAAGGGCTTTACTCTGTATCAATTAGAAAGAAAGTTCAATATTTGCCCAATATGTTCTCGGCATACCAAGCACGGCGAAGCTTCGATCATACCGACCACGTTGAACTTGCCAATAATGTTTGTTGAATAGATTTTCAACACCTAATTTAAGGATAAATTGTTGCTGTTGAAGTTTGAAAGCATATTTAGCACCTATATCAACAGTAGTATAGGATGGGAATTTATATTTTTTGGCGTAATCTTGGTAAGATGAGCTGTAATATTGGAGCGCACTATTAAGAGTTAAACCCTGAATAAATGGTGTATCCCATTCAATACCGGCTTTAGCGATAATGCGTGGGCTGGCGACTTGAGTTCCATCAATAATCTGCCCTGCCCAGTTGGCATAATCGAGCAATTCACCTTTGTTATAACTGATACCTAAATTGGAGCGTAAGTAACCATTCAACAGATTGGCATAAAGATTAAATTCAATGCCGCGATTGCGTTCTTTTCCTTGTTGTTCTCCAGCTTTACGCTGATAGTTATTAGCTGCTTTACTAGTAATTGTTCCCGGTCGCGAGAGTTGATAAATACTGAGTGTGGTGGTGTATTGTTCTCCCCAATTTTTACGTATACCTAATTCAATCTGTTTACTGACTAGTGGTTTGGACATTACTCCGTCTTCATCAACTGCACCAGGTTCAAGATCTTCCAAGTAATTAGCATACCAAATTAAGTTGGAAGTAGGTTGGTAGGCAAGTGTTAACATCGGACTAAAGCGGTGATTGTCTGCTTTAGTACCGCTTTGATAGTCGGTTTGTTTGATCCATTGGTATCGTCCGCCTACTGTTAAACGTAGTTCATCCTCAAAAAAACCTAATGTATCAGCGAAAGCGATGCTGTGTGCTTGAACTTTTTCATTCGTAGATTGGACTAAAGCTTTATATGTTGGTGAATTTGGGAACACAGGATTATAAAGATTAATATTTCTGAATGTTTTATCTTTTTTGTAGTCAATCACTGGACTTTGTTTGAAATCCCGAGTCCGGATAACACTATCCCAAGCGATATTCCAATTATGGCTGATTGAATGAGTATTGAAATCACCGTGTAATTTTAGGTTAGCACTGGTAGTGTTAATTTTATAATCCATTGCCCGCATTGATTGAATATTATAAGTTTGCGGATCAGTCATTCTGATTTGTCCAAAAGCACCGTAGTATTTTGATGCCATATGTCCAATACCGCCTGAGAGCATCATTTGATATGGTAGATCATATTCAAATGTTGCCATTACCGTTTGATCTTCAGTTGTTTGACCTGACCAATGAGGAATTAAATTAATTGCTCCATCAGGGGCAGTGGCTAACGCAAAATCAAGATCTTGAATATCCTGTATACGTGCACGTCCGCCTTTAGTCGCTCTTTTGGTATACATATAATCAATTGCAGCGTGTAATTTATCTCCTTGATAATCAGCACCTATAGCGATCTCTTTGTTTCGTTCACTAAACTGTTCTCGCGTTGTATCTCCATCACGATATAGTCCGCTAATTCGTATGCCCCATTGATTATTATTGCCGAAACGGCGACCAAAATCGAAATAAGGTTGTGTCCGATCTTGGCTATACCACCTCATTCCTAAGATATTGATTGGTGTGTCTGTTGCTCGTTTTGTTTGAATATTGACTGAAGCGCCGGAAGAACCTTCCGGATCCATCCCAACGGTAGCAGTAGACGCGCCTTTGATTAATTGTGCCGAGGCGACAGCAGAGAGAGGGGAATTGTAGCTGGAGTATAAACCGGCGAGTCCATTAACGCTGAATTGGCGGGCATCGAGTTGTAAGCCTCTGACGTAAATTCCACTGAGGGTGTTGGTTTCACCACCAAAATTCATCACAGAAGCATCCATTTTAGCAATTGCATCAACAATATTGCGAGCTTCCGTCTGTTCAATTGCTTGTTGATTGTAATTGACGACTGAAATTGGCGCGGTAAATGCAGTTTGTTGTCCCAACAGGCTAAGATTAACATCCGATTTGAGTTTATTTGTTGCTTTATAGCGTTCCAATTCTGTTATTACTTCGACTTGTTCTAATGTATCATCATCAGAAAAATCTGAATTAGCATTCACGTAGAGAGAAAAGGATAATGATATTGAAATATAAAAGAAAATTTTCTTTGCTTTCATAAAATTACTTCCGAAATGGTGATAAATAAACAAGATGAAGAAATTGGAGGCGAAGTATAACGAAAAGAAAAATACAATACTAATGATAATAATTCTTATTTGTTTGAGGTTCTGATTTTTTGACCTGAATTCAAAAAAAGTGGTTTTCTAGTATAAATTTTTATTGCCTTGTGTTAATTTTGAAACGCTTTTTTATTTTTCACAACAAAAGGAATTTACGATGAATTGGAATTTAGATCCGAAAGATGTTTTCAGTGCTTCTCCTGTTATTCCAGTAATGGTGATTAAGAAACTGGAAGATGCTTTACCAATGGCAAAAGCATTGCAAGCGGGCGGTATTAACGTTTTTGAAATTACATTACGCAGTGCGGTTGCATTGGACGCAATCAAATTATTGAGTAAAGAAGTTCCAGATGCATTGGTTGGTGCAGGAACTGTATTATCGGCTGAACAATATGATCAGGCGGTGGCGGCAGGCGCAAAATTTGTGATTTCTCCGGGCGCAACGCCGGCACTGTTAGAACACGCTGCAGCGCGTGAAGTCCCATTAATTCCAGGTACGGCAACGCCATCAGAAATGATGCAAGCATTAGAACTGGGGTATTCTTATGTTAAATTTTTCCCAGCAGAAATTAATGGTGGTGCGGCAGCATTAAAAGCTATTTCAGCAGCATTACCACAATTAAGTTTCTGCCCGACCGGAGGAGTATCACCAAAAAATGTGGCAAGTTATGTGGCAGTGAATTGTGTTAAAACAGTAGGTGGTTCTTGGATGATTCCTAATGATGCTGTTGAGGCAGGCGATTGGGCTAAAGTAACTCAGTTAACGAAAGAGGCGGTTGAGTTAGTAACAAGTTTAAGAAGCTAATGGATTATTTTGAATTATAGTGGTTCCCTTATCCTGTATGGATAAGGGAATTTTTTATTAGTGAGTTAGACGAATAATGGCATTGGAAACATCTTGATCTTGATAAATTCCATTAATTGCATCGGTGAATGCTTGAGTTAGCACTTTTTGAATTTCAGGTGTTTTTGCTCCGAATGCACCTTCTTGAGAGCGGTGAGTTTCAATATTTTTGCTATATTCGCCTTTTGCGCTTTGTACTTGAATAGTTAGCTGTACGGAAGCGTCAATTTTATAACGAAGATTGCCTTGGTTTACATTAGCATAGAATTGTTTCACATTAACTGTTACTACAGCTGGGGCGTTATTCGGCAGAATACGGAAACCTTTGCTGTTCAGATCTTGTTGTAATGCTTGTTGGAATACTTCAGCAATGCTTGGCTGGGCAAAGATCGGATAAAGTTGACCATCATAAGTATATTGAGAAACAGTTTGATTGCCACGAAGATCACGAGAAGTAACGCTGACGCTACTATTTTGGTTTTGAGCATTAAACGGTCCAACTGCTGCCGGCGCTGTGAACGTGATAGTGTTTTGTGGTGCTTGACAAGCAGTAAGTAGAAAACCTGCAATAATAACGCAGGCAGATACAAAACGTTTTAATGATTTATACATAATAAAGCCCCATTTCATTAGTTATCAGTTTGAGAAGTTGAAAACATCGCTATAAAATAGTGAATATTCATATAAAAATCACCAATAGTCAAAGTAAATTATCCTCTTACAGCAAAAAGAATAATCATATTTTAGCGAAAATTTTCTACAATTCGCAGAAGATCGTTACTTTTAGGAGTTTTTATGAACAAACAGCAACAGATAACAGTTTTATTGCAACAAGAATTATCCCCTCTTCATTTTGAAATTATTAATGAAAGCCATATGCATAGTTCCGGAAAAGGTGATGAATCACACTTTAAATTAATTATTGTCAGTGAGCGTTTTCAAGCAATGCGGGCGATAATGCGTCATCGTTTGGTTTATCAGCTATTGGCACAGCAGTTGGCGGAAGGTGTGCATGCTTTAGCGTTGCATTTGTATGAGCCGGATGAATGGAAATCTTTACAACAAGTTCCAAATTCACCAAATTGTATGGGTGTTGGTGAGTAATATACTTATAAAGTGGTATTTATTTGATTTATAAATAAAAAGTCGGTTATTTTTTATTGAAATATATCAAAATTTTCACATTTTTTTTAAAATAAGCGGTTATTTACTGGAATTAAAGGGGGGCTTTTGGTTACAATAAGCCGTTTTAAATATCCTTGTTCACTCCTAATTCAATAGTATGACTAATTATTTAAATCATTGTTTTGGTTATGATTTATAACCTGAACAAGGAGTATACAGATTTGAGTTTTAAAATTAAGTGGATAGTGTAATTATGTATCTTGGTGTGTTGGAGAAAATTATCTATTTGTTTTTATAGAAGTTTTGACTGCACTTATATCGCTTAAAGAATAATAATTCGCTTGAAACTACTCAAACGAGAGATTACCGTAATGCCTACTCTATTACGGTAATTGTTGTGTTTAACCCAACGAAAAAGTAGTGCAAACAATATGATTACGATTAAAAAAGGCTTGGATCTTCCTATCGCTGGGAAGCCAGAACAAGTAATCCATAACGGTAATGTCGTTACTGAAGTTGCCTTGCTTGGCGAAGAGTATGTGGGAATGCGTCCTTCAATGAAGGTGCGTGAAGGTGATGTGGTGAAAAAAGGTCAGGTGCTTTTTGAAGATAAAAAGAACCCGGGCGTATTATTCACTGCCCCTGCAAGTGGTACTGTAACTGCGATTAATCGCGGTGCTAAGCGTGTGTTGCAATCAGTAGTGATTCAGATCGAAGGTGATGATCAGGTTACCTTTAACAAATATTCCGCCGATGAGCTTAAAAGTTTAACTTCCGAGCAAGTTCGTAAAAACCTACAAGCTTCAGGGCTTTGGACAGCACTTCGCACCCGTCCATTCAGTAAAGTGCCAGCGGTTGATGCTGTGCCATCTTCAATTTTTGTTAATGCAATGGATACCAATCCATTAGCCGCTGATCCTGAAGTGGTGTTAAAAGCCCATTGGGAAGATTTCACCAATGGTTTAACCGTATTAAGCCGTTTACACGAAGGCAAATTGCATTTATGTAAAGCGGGCGACAGCAATATCCCAACGGTGGATTTACCGAATTTATCCATTCACGATTTCGGCGGTCCACACCCAGCGGGCTTGAGCGGTACACATATTCACTTTATCGATCCTGTGAGTGCAACGAAAACTGTGTGGTATCTAAATTACCAAGATGTGATCGCATTTGGTCGCCTATTTACCACAGGTGAGCTTTACAACGGTCGCGTGATCTCATTGGCTGGCCCACAGGTGAAAAATCCGCGTTTAATTCGTACACAACTAGGGGCGAATTTAAGTCAATTAACGCAAGGTGAATTGAAAGAGGGTGAAAACCGTATCATTTCTGGCTCAGTGTTAAGCGGTCATAAAGCGGCTGGCGCGGTGGACTATTTAGGTCGTTATGCGTTGCAGGTTTCCGTGATTGCAGAAGGTCGTGAGAAAGAGTTCCTAGGTTGGATTATGCCAGGGGCGAACAAATACTCTATCACCCGTACTGTGTTAGGTCATTTCGGACACAAATTATTCAATTTTACCACCGCACTTAATGGTGGACACCGTGCGATGGTGCCAATCGGTGCTTATGAGCGTGTAATGCCATTAGACATTATCCCAACATTATTGTTGCGTGATTTAAGTGCGGGTGATACGGACAGTGCGCAAGCATTAGGTTGCTTAGAGTTAGATGAAGAAGATCTCGCACTTTGTACATTCGTGTGTCCGGGTAAAAACGACTACGGTCCAATGCTGCGTGCAGCTTTAGATAAGATCGAGAAGGAAGGTTAAAAATGGGTTTAAAACATCTTTTAGAGAAAATGGAACCTGCTTTTTTACCGGGTGGGAAATATGAGAAGTGGTATGCTCTTTATGAAGCAACGGCAACCTTTTTGTATACACCGGGTACAGTAACAGCGAAGGCTTCTCACGTCCGTGATGCGTTGGATTCTAAACGTATGATGGTATTAGTGTGGTTAGCCTTATTCCCAGCAATGTTCTACGGAATGTTTAATGTGGGATCACAATCTATTCTTGCATTAAGCGTAGGTGATTTTGCACAAAACTTAGCCCATAACGTGGATTCAAACTGGCATTTTGCTTTAGCCAACGCATTAGGATTGGTTTCACCCGATGCGGGCGTGCTAGCAAAAATGGCACTAGGTGCAATTTTCTTCCTGCCAATTTATTTAACCGTGTTTCTCGTGGGCGGTTTCTGGGAAGTGTTATTTGCCACAGTGCGTAAACACGAAATCAACGAAGGTTTCTTCGTAACCTCTATTTTATTAGCCCTTATCGTTCCGCCAACATTGCCATTATGGCAAGCGGCGTTAGCGACAACGTTTGGGGTTGTTGTGGCCAAAGAAGTGTTTGGTGGTGTAGGTAAAAACTTTATGAACCCAGCATTAGCAGGGCGTGCGTTTTTATTCTTTGCTTATCCAGCACAAATCTCAGGGGATTCTGTATGGATCGCGGCTGATGGTTTCTCTGGCGCAACCGCACTTTCACAATGGGCAACAGGCGGTCAAGGTGCATTAAAACAAGTAACCACAGGTCAGCCAATTCAATGGATGGACGCATTCTTAGGGAATATCCCTGGTTCAATCGGTGAAGTTTCTACCCTTGCATTATTAATTGGTGCGGCGGTGATTGTGTTCGCGCGTATTGCCTCTTGGCGTATCATCGCCGGTGTGATGATCGGTATGATTGCCACTTCTACCCTATTTAATGTGATTGGTTCAGATACTAACCCATTATTCTCAATGCCTTGGCATTGGCACTTAGTATTGGGTGGTTTTGCTTTAGGTATGTTATTTATGGCAACTGACCCAGTATCAGCCTCATTCACCAACAAAGGTAAATGGTGGTACGGTGCATTAATTGGTGCGATGGCAGTACTTATTCGGGTGGTAAATCCTGCTTATCCTGAAGGTATGATGTTAGCCATTTTATTAGCTAACTTATTTGCCCCAATTTTTGACTATCTGGTTGTTCAAGCAAATATCAAACGTCGGAGAGCGCGCAATGGCTAAGTTTAATAAAGACAGTGTTGGCGGAACAATCCTTGTTGTTGTTTTAGTCAGCTTAGTTTGCTCAATTATTGTCGCAACCGCTGCGGTTGGATTAAAACCGACGCAAAATGAGCAAAAATTATTAGATAAACAAAAAAATATCCTCAGTGTAGCGGGCTTATTACCTGCAAAAGCAAAAGGTGCAGAAATTAAAGCTCTTTATGCAGAAAACATTGAGCCGAAAATTGTGGATCTTGCAACGGGTGATTATGTGAGCGACATCAAAAACTTTGATGCACGTGTTGCGGTAAAAGATCCTGCAGAAAGCGTAGCAATTAAACCTGAAGAAGATAAAGCTGGCATTAAAGTGCGGGCAAAATATGCTGAGGTTTATTTAGTGAAAGATGCACAAGGCAAAACCTCACAAATCGTGTTACCAATTTATGGTACAGGATTGTGGTCTGTGATGTATGGCTTTGTGTCTGTTGCGCCAGATGCAAATACCATTAAAGGGATTACTTACTATGAACAAGGTGAAACCGCAGGTTTAGGGGGCGAAATCGCTAATCCAAACTGGCAGAAATACTTTGTGGGTAAAAAACTCTTTAATGCTCAAGATCAAGTAGCGATTAAAATTGGCAAAGGTGCTTCAGCAGATAAAGAACACGGTATCGATGGTTTATCTGGTGCAACCTTAACCACAAAAGGGGTACAAGGTTCTTTTGATTACTGGTTTGGACGTAATGGTTTTGGGCCGTATTTAGATAAACTTAGAGCGGAGGCTAACTAATGGCTAATGCAAATATGAAAAAATTATTGTTATCTCCTGTGGTGAGCAACAACCCGATTGCGTTGCAAATTTTGGGTATTTGTTCAGCCTTAGCGGTAACAACGAAATTAGAAACCGCTGTTGTAATGGCGATTGCGGTGAGTTTAGTAACGGCGTGTTCAAGTTTCTTTATTTCTTGTATCCGTAACTACATTCCAAATAGTATCCGTATCATTGTGCAAATGGCGATCATTGCATCATTAGTAACCCTTGTGGATCAAGTGTTGCAAGCCTATGCTTATGAGTTATCTAAACAACTTTCCGTATTCGTTGGATTGATCATTACCAACTGTATTGTAATGGGTCGTGCAGAAGCCTTTGCAATGAAAGAGCCACCATTGGCAAGTTTTGTTGATGGTTTAGGTAATGGTATCGGCTACGGTGCAATCTTAATTATCGTTGCCTTTTTGCGTGAATTAATTGGTTCAGGCAAAATTTTCGGTATGACCGTGTTCCAAACCATCCAAGATGGCGGTTGGTATCAAGCAAACGGTTTATTCCTTTTAGCACCAAGTGCATTCTTTATTATCGGCTTCCTCATTTGGGGCTTGAGAACTTGGAAACCAGAACAGGTGGAGAAATAAGCAATGGAACATTATTTAAGTCTGTTTGTTAAGTCCATTTTTATTGAAAATATGGCACTTTCTTTCTTCCTTGGTATGTGTACATTCCTTGCGGTTTCAAAGAAAGTTTCAACCGCCTTTGGTTTAGGGATTGCGGTAATCGTGGTATTAGGCATTGCCGTGCCAGCTAACCAACTCGTTTATACCCATATCTTAAAAGATGGGGCATTGGTGGAAGGTATTGATTTAAGTTTCCTTCGTTTTATCATCTTCATCGGGGTGATTGCGGCATTGGTGCAAATCCTTGAAATGGTGCTAGATAAATTCTTCCCAGCTCTTTACAACGCACTCGGGATCTTCCTCCCACTCATTACGGTAAACTGTGCGATTTTCGGTGGCGTATCTTTTATGGTACAACGCGAATACAACTTTGCCGAGTCGGTGGTTTATGGTATCGGTGCAGGAACAGGTTGGATGCTTGCTATCGTGGCACTTGCAGGTTTAACTGAAAAAATGAAATATGCTGATATTCCGGCAGGCTTACGCGGTTTAGGCATCACCTTTATCACTGTAGGGCTAATGGCACTTGGCTTTATGTCATTTTCAGGTATTCAGTTATAAGAAGGGGATACTAAATGGAAATTATTTTAGGTATTGCAATGTTCACTGTGCTAGTGCTTGCTTTAGCGGTAATCATTTTATTTGCTAAATCAAAGCTCGTTAATTCAGGGGACATTACTATTGAAATTAATCACGACCCAAGCAAAGCCATTCATTTGCCAGCAGGCGGAAAATTACTCGGTGCATTAGCGAGTAAAGGCATTTTCGTTTCTTCTGCTTGTGGCGGCGGTGGCTCTTGTGGTCAATGTGTGGTGAAAGTAACCGAGGGTGGCGGTGATATTCTGCCAACAGAACTTTCTCACATTTCGAAACGTGAAGCCAAAGAAGGTTATCGTCTTGCTTGTCAGGTAAACGTAAAAAACAATATGCAAATCGAATTGCCTGAAGAAGTGTTTGGCGTGAAAAAATGGGAATGTACCGTTATTTCTAACGACAACAAAGCCACCTTCATTAAAGAACTCAAACTTCAAATTCCTGAAGGGGAAGAAGTGCCATTCCGTGCGGGCGGCTATATCCAAATTGAAGCTGAGCCACATACGGTTTATTACAAAGACTTCGATATTCCACAAGAATACCACGAAGACTGGGATAAATATAATCTATGGCGTTATGTTTCAAAAGTGGACGAGCCAATCGTGCGTGCTTACTCAATGGCTTCATACCCAGAAGAGAAAGGCATCATTATGCTTAACGTGCGTATCGCAACGCCACCACCAAGCAACCCAGATGCACCACCGGGTCAAATGTCTTCTTATATTTGGTCATTAAAACCGGGTGATAAAGTAACTATTTCTGGCCCATTCGGTGAATTCTTCGCCAAAGAAACCGATGCAGAAATGGTCTTTATCGGAGGCGGTGCGGGTATGGCACCAATGCGTTCGCATATTTTTGACCAATTAAAACGTTTGAAATCCAAACGTAAAATGTCGTTCTGGTATGGAGCACGTTCAAAACGTGAAATGTTCTATGTGGAAGATTTTGACACCCTCCAAGCCGAAAACGACAACTTCAAATGGTACGTGGCACTTTCTGATCCATTGCCAGAAGATAATTGGGACGGCTACACCGGCTTTATTCACAACGTGCTTTATGAAAACTATCTGAAAAATCACGAAGCCCCTGAAGACTGTGAATACTATATGTGTGGGCCTCCAGTGATGAACGCAGCAGTAATCAAAATGCTCAAAGACTTAGGTGTTGAAGACGAAAACATCTTATTAGATGACTTTGGCGGTTGATAACGCTGTTAAATAAAGAAAAAGAGCGGTCAGATTTCTGACCGCTTTAGCCATTTTTAGCCACAGAAAATTAGCGATAGATTTATGTTAAGAAAAGTCAAAACGGTTTACAGCTGGGCCATCGCCTTACTCTTGGTGAGCAGCTTAACCGCCTGCCAAAAAGATCCCGAAATTGTTACCTTGAGCGGTAAAACAATGGGGACCACTTATCATATTAAGTATTTGGATAAGGGCATGAATACCGGACCGGAAATGACCCATCAGCAAATTGACCAACTGCTTAAGGAGGTCAATAATCAGATGTCAACTTATCAGAAGGATTCTGAACTTAGTCGTTTTAATCGCAGTAAAGAGATAAATAAACCTTTTGAGGTGTCTAAGGATTTTGCTGAAGTAGTGCAGGCGGCGATTCAGTTACATCAGAAAACGGAAGGTGCATTGGATGTTACGGTTGGACCATTAGTTAATTTATGGGGCTTCGGGCCGGAAAAACGATTGGATAAAGAACCAGCATCGGAAGAAATTGAAAAACGTAAGGCGTGGATAGGTATCGATAAATTATCTGTTTCTGAAATAGATGGAAAACCGGTACTCATTAAAAAAATACCGGAACTTTATGTTGATTTATCCTCAATTGCAAAAGGGTTTGGCGTTGATAAAGTTGCTTCTTATTTGGAAAGTATCGGTGTCAGCGATTATTTAGTTGAAATTGGTGGTGAAATTCATACTAAAGGGGTGAATGAAAAAGGTCAGGCGTGGCAAATTGCTATTGAAAAACCTGAATTTGATGGCTCTCGTGCGGTAGAACAGATTGTTGGATTAAGCAATTTATCTATGGCGACATCCGGTGATTATCGTAATTATTTTGAGGAAAATGGAAAACGTTTTTCTCACGAAATCGATCCTAAAACTGGTTATCCGTTACAACATAATTTAGCTTCAATCACTGTAGTTGATCCAAGCTGTATGATTGCTGACGGCTATGCAACCGGTCTATATGTTCTTGGTGCAGAAAAGGCATTGCAACTGGCTGAAAAAGATAATCTTGCAATTTATCTGATTGTTAAAACAGAAAAAGGATTTGAGGTTAAAATGTCATCAGCATTTGCAAAATTGTTGTACAATAATAAAGAAGGAGAGAAGTAATGAAATTATTTTTGATTACATTCGGTTTTTTTGTAGTTGTAATTTTTGCAATGGCAATCGGTTATATCATTAAACGTAAAACTATCAGTGGTAGCTGCGGCGGTATCTCTTCACTCGGCTTAGAAAAGGTATGCGATTGTCCAGAACCTTGTGACGCACGTAAAGCCAGAATGGCAAAAGAAGCAGAACGTCAAGCAAAACTGCAAGAAGCCGGTCGCATTTTATAATTTAATTCATAAGGTAATGCTATTAAGCGTTGTTCTGTGAATTGATAACATTAAGGAAAGAATATCGCTTTCCATTATGCCTTAATGGATATGTATAATTCGGTATGCATATCCTTTTTTAATTGTTTCGTTCCAAACATCAATACAAAATAGATTAATTCTCGGAATTATCTATTTTTATAGGTGTGGTTTGTATTGTTTTGGGAATAATTTTAATAAATCAATTATAAATTTGTACGTTAACACAAAGATAACGACAATGTTTGTGATTGTTTGCTATTTTGTTTGAGAGTTCTTAAGATAAGCGGATTTCATAGCATATTTATAGTTGTAAGCATAAAACAAAGGAAAAATAATGGCATTAATTTCAAAAACATTTACTGATCTAATGACAATATCACCACAACAATTTGCAGAAAACCAACAGAAAAAAGTGATTGTCGGAATGTCAGGAGGTGTAGATTCATCCGTTTCCGCCTATATTCTTCAGCAACAAGGCTACCAAGTGGACGGCTTGTTTATGAAAAATTGGGAAGAAGATGATGATACAGATTATTGTACGGCGGCGGCAGATTTAGCTGATGCACAAGCAGTATGTGATAAATTAGGTATAAAACTACATAAAATTAATTTTGCTGCGGAATATTGGGACAATGTATTTGAACATTTTTTGCAGGAATACAAAGCGGGAAGAACGCCAAATCCGGACATTTTGTGCAACAAAGAAATCAAGTTTAAAGCCTTTTTGGAATATGCCGCAGAGGATTTAGGTGCGGATTATATTGCCACAGGGCATTATGTGCGTCGTCGTGGCGATGATGAGAATGCACAGTTATTACGCGGTTTGGATGATAATAAAGATCAAAGTTACTTTCTTTACACATTGAGCCATAAACAGGTTGGACAAAGTTTATTTCCAGTAGGCGAATTAGAAAAGCCAGTAGTGCGTCAAATTGCAGAAGATTTAGGTTTGGTTACTGCTAAGAAAAAAGATTCTACCGGTATTTGTTTTATCGGAGAACGTAAATTCAAAGACTTCTTAGCTCGTTATTTACCGGCACAGCCAGGGGATATTCGTACGGTAGATGGTAAAGTTATAGGTCGTCACGAGGGGTTAATGTATCACACGCTTGGACAGCGTAAAGGTTTGCGTATCGGCGGATTGAAAAATGCCGGCGACGAGGCTTGGTATGTGGTAGATAAAGATTTGCAACATAATGAGTTGATTGTGGCGCAAGGTCATAACCATCCGCGCCTATTCTCTAGAGGGTTAATCGCCGGACAATTACATTGGGTTGATCGTAAGCCTTTAAAACAACCTTTGCGTTGTACAGTGAAAACACGTTATCGCCAGCAGGATGTGCCTTGTCAAATTGTTCCATTAAATGATGATTTGATTGAAGTTCGTTTTGATGAACCACAAATTGCGGTGACTCCTGGACAATCGGCAGTTTTCTATTTGGATGAGGTTTGTTTAGGTGGTGGTATTATTGAACAGCGACTAGCCTAAAGTAATGAGTTTCGTAAAGGGTTCGTGATGAACCCCTTAAGTTTTATCGCCAAATAATGGTTGCTGGAATGATCTGATTTTTTACCGGTTCTTGTTTTAATAAACTTTGTACCATTGCAAAAAGCTGATGAGCAATTTTTTGGTGATTTTGTTGAATAGAATTGATTTTGAACGGTAGACAATTCAGCAACTCATAATCATCAAAAGTGGAAAGGTGCATTGTTCCATCAGACAGATGATGTAATAACTGTTTTTCATTTAGCCATCGAAGAACCCCTTCTAATAATGCGTATGAACCAGTAAATAATGCTTGTGGTAAACGCCCTAAGCGTTGATACAGTTGATCAAAAGTAAAGTAGGCGCTATCGGCATAGTAGGAAGTTTGCATAATCCAATCCGGATTTAACTGTAAATTCGCACGTTGCAATCCTTGTTTAAAGCCGTAAAGACGTGCTGTACTAGGACGTAATTCAGCTTGACCGCCGAGATAATAGATCTCATTTAAATGATATTGTCGGCATAAAGTATCAATAAGTTCAATAACAGCACTTTCATCATCCGTCACAATATAAGGCGTGAGGCTGTTTTGTGTAAAACGGTCGAGTTGAATGACCGGAACATTAATATTGAGCTGGCGATAATAATGCGCATCCGATTTAATCGGTGTTGTAATTAAAAGATCAATTTGACGATCCAATAAACGCTCAATAGCAATTAATTCCTGTTTAGCGTCCTCATCGGTACAGGCGATGATCAGTTGTAATCCATTATCACGACACAACTTTTCTAGGGTTTTTGTTGTTGTGGCAAAACCTAAATTAGAAAAATCAGGAATGACTAAACCGATAGTGTTACTACGCTGTGCCTGTAACGCCTTTGCTACACTATTGGCCTTATAGTGATGTTTTTTAGCAATTTCTAAAATTTTTGCTTGCGTTTCTGGCTTAATCCTAAAGTTATTTCCGTGTCCATTAAGCACCATACTGACGGTAGTTTTTGAAACACCACTTAATTCTGCAATATCTGCGAGAGTAAGCCGTTTATTGTTGATATTCATTAACCTCAATCCTTAATCGAAGTAAATTGGCGAAACTTTGGCACTTGCTATTTTGATTAAAGGCGATATCCATAATAGAGGCTGTTTCTTTTCAATAAAGAAACGGGAAGTCATTGCTTTTTCGCCATCATTTAAAAAGATTTCAATAATAGAATGATCAATAAAAATTTCAATCTTTTGTAGATTTTTAATTCGACAATAACGTTTTGTACCCCATTTCCGCATAGATTCAGATTGTTCACTATGTTCTCTGTTTAAACAGAAAATTCCGTTGTGATAACTGATTTCAAGATATTGATTCAGTTCGTTTTTGAATAATTGTAAGTCAAATGATTGGTTGTTGATTTCAAGTGTTAAGTAACTTTGTGATAGATAAGGAATTTCAGTCTTTCCTTGTTGTTGATGATAATGCATTGCACCGATCTGTTGATAAATCTGTTCCACCGGACGTTGATAGATTTGGTTGTTTTGTAGCCAAAGTTGACGAGGCAAAGTTAGCATTGAATGCCATTGATATTGATCGGTAGGATACTGCAAATCAGGTAAACCGCACCACGCCAATAGGATTTTACTGTCATCATTTAAGCCGGAAAAAGTTTGTGGTGCATAAAAATCAAATCCTTGATCCAGTTCGGAAAATGTTTCTACTTGAAAATTAAGATGTTGTAATTTGCCAAGGGCATAAGTAGCGTGATAATTATTTTGAAATTGAGTTTGTTGCTGCTGCTTTCCTTGAGGTGACCAAATAAAGAGATCTTTATCTTTTAATTTGGAAAGATCAGGGCATTCCCACATAAAAATATCTTTATTATCAAAGGGATGAAGCGCTAATTCGCCTAATAATTTTGGCGTGTCATTCAGATTATCCATTTCAAATAATAATGCAGTACCGGAAAGATTTTGGCGTTGTGCACCTAAAATAAAACGAATTTTGCCTTCAGCAGTAAGGAACGGTTTCGGATCGCGGCAATGTTCAGTATAACCAACCGGAGGTTCGTGCAGTAAAGCACGTTTTTCGAGCAGTTTCCCCTGTTTAGTAAAAATAGCCATATTCTGAAATGGAATGCGTTGGTTATCTGATTGACGGCGCGTGTTTCCGGTATAAAAAGCGACAATTTGATCTTGATAGAGAATCGCGCCGCCGGAGTAACAGCCGTGTGATTCAAATAGTTGATCCGGAATAAGCAACTCTGCCTGTTGAAAATGAATGAAATCTTTACTGAAATAATGTTGCCAATGTTTCATTCCGTGCAGCGCACCGAACGGATACCATTGGTAAAAAATATGATAATTTTCACCGTCAAAGACAAGACCGTTCGGATCATTTAATAAACCGGTCGGAGGTGCAAGATGATATTGTGGACGATGGTGATGATCACATTGCACTTGTGATGCTAATGTTGTTAATTCATTTTCTTTAGCTGCATATAGATTGCGATATTTGCCTTGATTAAAAATCATCATCTTCCCCCGAATGATAGAAAGTTATTGTGATTGAAGCTGTGTTTTTGTTGGCAATGCAGACATTGCGCCTTTGGCGGTAGTGGCTAATCCACCGCAAAGATTTGCTTGTTGAATCGCCTGGACAAAGATATTTTGTTGTTGCCAGTGCTGATGTTGAGCTAATGCCTGCAACATACCACCGACAAAAGCATCACCGGCTCCAGTGGTGTCGAGCACTTTTACTTTATTTCCGGCAACTTTTCCTTCAATAGCTTGATAAAAATAGTATGCACCCTCTGCTCCGAGAGTAACTAAAATTAATTTATCTGGATACTGTTGACGGGTTTTACGGATAGCCAAGCCCAGATCAGGCTCACCGCTTAGTAGACAAATTTCTTCTTCTGAAAATTTAATGACATCGGCGATAGCAATCATTTTGTTCACTTCATCAATCATTTGTTGTTGTGAAGGCCATAAACTAGGGCGAAGATTTGGATCAAAAGAAACAAATCCACCGGCTTGTTTAATTTGTTGTGCTGCTTGTTGTGTGGTGTGGCGTGATGGTTGGTTGATTAAAGCTATGGAACAGAAATGTAGCCATTCACCGGCAGAGAAATGTGGAAGATCTGATTGTTGTAAGAATTGATCCGCACTTGGATTGACCATAAAAGTAAAGGTTCTTTCACCGGTTTCGTCGAGATCAACAATCACGGTTGAAGTGCGATGTTCATCATCGAGATGCATAAAACTGGTATTTACTCGTTCTTGCTGTAAAGTAGTTTTCAGAAATAGACCTAAAGGATCATTTCCCACTTTGCCAATAAAAGCACTGTTACCACCTAAACGTGCAATGGCAACGGAAACATTTGCTGGCGCACCACCTGGACAGCGTAAATAATGTTGTTCTCCATCCGGTAATAAATCGACAACGGCATCGCCTAAAACCCATACTGTATTCATAGGTAAAATCCTCTGTTGTTTTTTGAACAGTAAAATTGTAGCTAAACCGTTTTAGTTGAGCAATTATATTTGTTGATTTCTATTAAAAAGTGTTAACTGGATCACAAAAATGAAAACTAGTTTATGAATAAAATAGATTTTACTAAAACGTTTTAGCTATAATGCGTGCTGTTGATTACTTAACCAATCTACCCGGAGAGAAAACCTATGGATTTTCCAAAAATTGCAAAAGAGCTCATTGAGAAGTTGGGCGGAAAAGAGAATATCAGTGGTGTTGCACATTGCTCTACTCGTTTACGTTTAGTACTTAATGACGAAAGTAAGGCGGATAAGGAAGGCATTGAACAAATTGAAGGTGTGAAAGGTCAATTTGCCGTAGCAGGCCAATACCAAATTATTTTTGGTGCGGGTACGGTGAACAAAGTTCATGCCGCAATGACAGAAATTTTAGGATTAGGCGATATGACAAAAAGTGATGTCGCTAATTTAAGTGCTGAAAAACAGGGGTTGTTGCAGCGTTTAGTAAAAGGATTGGCGGATATTTTTGTGCCAATTATTCCGGCTATTGTGGCTGGCGGTTTGCTAATGGGGTTAGCGAACGTTTTTACCGCACAAGGTTTATTTATTGATGATAAATCCTTAATTGATGCTTATCCGAATTTGGCGGATCTTGCGGCAATGATTAATACCTTTGCCAATGCACCGTTTGTCTATTTGCCAATTTTATTGGCATTTTCGGCTAGCAGAAAATTTGGTGGTAATCCGTTTTTAGGTGCGGCATTGGGAATGTTGATGGTTCATCCGGATCTATTAAATGGCTGGGGCTTTAGCGCGGCGAGTCTTTCAGGTGATATTCCGTATTGGGATATTTTCGGTTTCCATATCGAAAAAGTGGGATACCAAGGCTCAGTATTACCGGTGTTGGCGGCAACGTGGATTTTGGCTAGATTGGAAAATGGTTTCCGTAAAATTATTCCATCCGTATTGGATAATTTATTAACACCGCTATTAGCCTTGTTTATCACCGGCATTTTAACCTTTACTTTTGTCGGACCAATTACACATAAACTTGGCTTTTTAATTGGAGATGGCTTAACTTGGTTATATGACACAACTGGTTTTATTGGTGGTGCTATTTTTGGTGCTTTCTATGCGCCAATTGTGATCACCGGTATGCATCAAACTTTTATTGCAATTGAAACCCAATTATTGGCGGATATGGCTCATACCGGTGGTACTTTTATTTTTCCTATTGCAGCAATGTCAAATGTAGCGCAAGGAGCTGCCTGTTTAGGGGTGATGTTCTTAATTAAAGATGCAAAAGTGAAGGGAATTGCATTACCATCCGGGATCAGTGCTTTATTAGGGATTACTGAACCGGCAATGTTTGGGGTGAATCTTAAATATCGTTACCCCTTTATTGCGGCAATGGTAGGTTCTGGTGTTTCCAGTGCGTTTATCGCTTTGTTTAATGCGAAAGCACAGGCATTAGGTGCAGCTGGTTTACCCGGCATTATTTCAATTAAACCAGATAGTATCGCTGTATATTGTATTGGTATGTTGATTTCATTTGTGATCACTTTCTCACTAACATTATTATTAGGCTTAAGAGCACAACGTAAAGCAAAATAAAATTACTGATTTTAGCGTTGTTAAAGATCAAGGTAATACAATTATCTTGATCTTTTTTATAAAATAAAATTAACTTTATATTAGTTTTTTTCACTAAAAAGAGCAGGTTTAAATAGTGATATGTTCTTAATTGAAACTACTTGTAGTTTATTTCACTAAAATTACCACTTTATTTTAGTGTTTTCTACTAGATAAATTTAAATCATGTTTAAGATTTTACTTTTATTATCAAATAAATAGCGTTGACTAATATAACTATTCGATTATATTAAGGTTTCCTATAACAAAATAAAGATAAGTCCTTTAGGAGGGCGAAATGAGTAGTAATACAGCAAAAACAACAAGAGAAACTTTCTCGGGGCGTAAAGCGTTTATTTTAGCGGCTATTGGTTCGGCAGTAGGATTGGGGAATATTTGGCGTTTTCCTTATACCGCTTATGAAAATGGGGGTGGTGCATTTATTGTACCTTATATTATCGCATTGTTAACGGCAGGGATTCCTTTACTTTTTTTGGATTATGCCATCGGACATAGACACCGTGGTTCTGCGCCATTAGCGTTTAGACGTTTGCATAAGAACTTTGAGATTTTTGGTTGGTGGCAGGTATTAGTTAATGTCATCATTGGAATCTATTATGCGGTAGTACTTGGTTGGGCAGCGTGTTATACCTATTTTTCTATAAATGGTGCTTGGGGGGATAAGCCGATAGATTTCTTTATTGGTGAGTTCCTTAAAATGGGCGATATTACACAAGGCGTCAGTTTTGAATTTGTTGGTATGGTTGTTGGTCCTTTAATTGCGGTATGGTTGGTGGCGTTAGCCGTATTAGCATTGGGTGTGCAAAAAGGTATAGCTAAATCATCCAGCATTTTAATGCCACTTTTGGTGGTGATGTTTGTAATTTTGGTTATTTCAGCACTTTTGTTGCCGGGAGCTAGTAAAGGGTTGGATGCGTTATTTACCCCTAATTGGGATAAATTATCCGATCCGAGTGTCTGGATTGCAGCTTATGGGCAAATTTTCTTTTCTCTATCTATCTGTTTCGGCATTATGATTACTTATTCTTCCTATTTGAAGAAAGATTCAGATTTAACCAGTTCTGGATTGGTGGTTGGCTTTGCAAATAGTAGTTTCGAATTATTGGCTGGAATTGGTGTTTTTGCAGCCTTAGGTTTTATGGCTGTAGCAAGTGGACAACAAGTGCACGAAGTAGCAAAAGGCGGAATTGGTTTAGCATTTTTTGCGTTCCCAACGATTATTAATAATGCACCATTTGGTTCAATACTAGGTGTGCTATTTTTTGGTTCACTTACTTTTGCCGCATTGACTTCTTTTATCTCAGTTATTGAAGTGATTATTGCGTCAGTGCAAGATAAATTAAAACTTGGACGTGTTGTTTCAACCTTCATTGTAGGTATTCCGATGATGGTTCTTTCTGTTTCTTTATTCGGTACAACAACAGGGTTACCAATGTTGGATGTGATGGATAAGTTTGTTAACTACTTCGGTATTGTTGCGGTAGCGTTTTGTTCATTGGTTATTATTGTGTCCAATGAAAAATTAGGATTGTTAGGAAACCATCTTAACAAAACCTCTTCTTTCAAAGTTGGCTTTATTTGGCGTTTGTGTATCGTTGTTACAACAGGTATTTTAGCGTTTATGTTATTTACTGAAGGTGCAAAAGTGTTCCGCGAAGGTTATGAAGGTTATCCAAACTGGTTTGTAGATATATTCGGTTGGGGAATGGCATTCGGATTGGTGGTAGTCGCCTTCCTATTAACACATTTACCTTGGAAAAATGAAGAAAAATTTGAGGAGGACACAGAATGAGTACGACAGCAATCATTATGATGATTATCTCGCTTGTGATCATCTGGGGTGGTTTATTAATTTCCATTAAACGATTACCTAAAGAATAACTAATTGAAAATAAAAAAGTTTAAGCCATATGATTCAATGTTTTTCGTTGGAGATATGGCTTCTGTTATGAATGGATTAAATAGATAAATTGTTGTAAAAAACACCAATTAAAAAGAAATTAAAAAAAATCTGCA
>NZ_JPXX01000012.1 GCF_000771875.1 Gallibacterium genomosp. 1
TTTTTTAAAGAACAGGTCGCATTATTGCGACAAGGTCGTCTATACTACATTTCTTGACCTTTATTGTCAACAAGATTTTTTCAAGCTTTTTTTTCACTTTCTGGGATATTCTCTTCACTTTTGAGCCAATGTTTATCCTCTCTTGTTGCGTGAGGCGGCATTATAGGGATTTTTTTATGCCTTGCAACTGTTTTTATGACGAATATCACACTTTTTTATTTAACTGCCTAGAATTTCTGCAAAATGTATTGTTTTACATCAATTTTCTTTTTAATCTGTATTTTTTACTACTATGGAGATAACTATGGACTTAACTCAATTTATCGGCTTCGGAGTAGCCGGTAACTTTGCTGGGCATTTAGAACAAGCTGGTGAAGCAAAAGATTTTGAACAGGTTGTAACAAAAGAGGCTTCTCAACCGAAAGCTATTTTTCCTTTTTATGTACCTAATGCCGATAATTTTTTAGCAACTTTTCCGCTTTCATCCTCAACCATTCAAGCCCCTGTGGGTGCAGATAATTTACAAATAGAGCCAGAAGTTGCCATACTATTTAATATTAGTTATGACAGCAACAAAAAAGTCATCGCTTTATCGCCTTTTGCTTTTGCAGCTTATAATGATTGCTCCATCCGAAAACCTAATGCCAAGAAAATTTGTGAAAAAAAGAATTGGGGAAATGCGTCAAAAGGCATTTCGAGTCGCTTTTTAGATGTCAATTCTATAGATAAAGGTGGCAAACTAGATCATTATCGTATTGCTTGTTTTCACAAAAGAAATGATATCTTGACTGCATACGGTATAGATAGCCCTATATCAGGCTATAATTATTTCAATCAAAAATTAGTAAATTGGCTAATTGACAGAATGAATAATCAGCCCGATCAAGGACCAATGAATAACATTTCTGAATTGTTGCAACAAGCCAATTATCCTTCTCAAGCAATTATCAGTATTGGTGCAACCAGATATACCGAATTTGGTGAAACCCATTATTTACAAGCTGGAGATACCAGTATCGTAGTAGTATATGATGGAAGACAATATCATCATCAACAGATTGCACAATTTGCCCAAGCCGAAAACTTCCCTGACGATATTTCTGCACTTATTCAAAAAGTAAGTGCTTAATTAATGAAAAACCTCAAAAATCTGCTTTTTTGAGGTTTTCTTTTTTAGTCATCCATATAGCCTAGACTTCTTAACGCTCGTTCATCATCAGCCCAACCACTTTTCACTTTGACCCAAAGTTCCAAATGCACTTTCGCATCGAATAATCGTTGCATATCCTGTCGAGCTTCCGTTCCAATCGTTTTTAATTTTTGACCCTGATGACCAATCACCATTTTTTTCTGTCCATCACGCTCAACTAAAATTAATCCATTAATTTCATAAGTGCCACGTTCATTAATTTTAAACTGCTCAATTTCTACTGTAACGGAATAAGGCAACTCTTCTCCCATAAAACGCATTAACTTCTCACGAATGATTTCTGATGCCATAAAACGTTGAGAACGGTCGGTAACATACTCCTCCGGAAAATGGTGAACGCCTTTGTGTAAAAATTGACGCACAATCGCTTTTAATTGATGCACATTATTGCCTCGCTGTGCCGAAATAGGCACAACCTCTTTAAATGAAAACTTTTCTGTCAATTGCTGAATGAAAGGCAACAATTCATCTTTATTTTTCACATTATCAATTTTATTGATGGCCAACACTACCGGCGCTTTCGCACTGCGTAATTTTGTCAACACCATTTCATCATCATCAGTCCAATGGGTGCCATCAACAACAAAAATGATTAAATCTACATCTCCAATTGCACTACTCGCCGCACGATTCATCAAACGATTAATCGCACGTTTCTCTTCAATATGAAGTCCCGGAGTATCAACATATACCGCTTGATACACACCATCCGTATCAATTCCAACAATACGATGGCGTGTAGTTTGAGCTTTTCTTGAAGTAATGGATATTTTTTGCCCTAAAATTTTATTTAATAGTGTTGATTTACCGACATTCGGCCTCCCAACAATAGCGATAAAACCACAATAGGTTTCTTGTTGATTATCTGTTTGATGATCTACTGTCATTATGCTCTCATTTATTTTATTTTCAATGCAGACAAAATTTTCTCTGCCACAGCTTGTTCTGCTTTACGACGACTACTGCCGACGCCTTCAAATAAAGTTTCAGATTGTGAGATCTTACAGGTCACTTTAAAAGTTTGATTATGCGCTTCACCTTTAATTTCCACCACTTTATAAGTTGGCAGAGGTTGACGAATACCCTGTAGATATTCCTGTAAACGTGTTTTCGGATCTTTTTGATTATCGCCAGGCTTAATTTCTGCTAAGCGTTGTTGATACCATTTTAAAACAGTATCTTTCACTTTCTCAAAATTACTGTCTAAATAAATCGCACCAATAATCGCTTCCACACAATCAGAAAGGATTGAGCTTCTGCGATAACCACCACTTTTTAATTCACCCGGTCCTAATTTCAAATATTCACCCAAATCAAACTCTACTGCAATTTGAGCTAAAGTCTGTTCCCTAACTAGAGTAGCACGCATACGACTTAAATCCCCTTCAGCAGATTTAGGAAATTGATGATATAACGCCTCACCAATCGTAAAGTTTAAGATCGAATCACCTAAAAATTCTAAACGTTCATTATGTTCACTTGCCGCACTACGATGGGTTAAAGCTTGTTGCAATAACACCATTTTTTTAAATTGATAATTCAATTTATTTTGTAATCTATCTAAATGTTGATTATTCATAACTATTTAATTTGTTTAAAGAAACGCTCAGTCCGAATACCTCTCGGCCACTCACCTTCTTTTTTATCTAAACTTAACCAAATTACAGTAGCTTTACCAACAATATTTTTTTCCGGCACAAATCCCCAAAAACGGCTATCATTGCTATTATCTCGATTATCGCCCATCACAAAATACTCACCTTTCGGCACAGTCCATTCGCCGGCCGCATTTCCATCTTGTTTAAAATAATAAGGGTCATAATTAAAACGATCTGGATTAAGTAAAATCTGATGTGTTACTGCACCTATTTCAGTTCGTTCAATTTGTGAGTTACCGTGATAAACGAACTCCGGATTAGGTTCAAATCCCTCATACTGATAAGTTTGGCTTTCACAAACATCCTGACCACAAGCTGGTGTTATCGTTAAAACGCCATCCTGCTGATCATACTTAATATGATCTCCAGGTAATCCAATAACACGTTTAATATAATCCACGTTCGGTTGCATTGGTGCTTTAAAAACAATGACATCACCACGTTTCGGCTCGCCTAACGCCACCCACTTTTCCTGAAATACCGGATCTTTAATACCATACTCATATTTATTGACCAATAAGAAATCCCCTACTCTCAAAGTAGGTTCCATTGAACCAGAAGGAATTTGGAATGGTTCATATAAAAAAGAACGCACAATTAATACTACTGCCAACACAGGAAATAATGAAGCAATAAATTCCGCACTTTCTGAAATTGGCTCTATTTTTGATTTTTCTTCATCTGTTAACTGTTTACCACTACGTTGCTCTGCTCTTGCAATTTGACGCTGACGTTTCGGTTTCAGTACAAAACGTTGATGACACCAAAAAATACCCGATAACACCGAGAACACAATTAACAAAATTGTGAATGTATTCGGTAGTTGAAAATAATCCAACACTTTCCACAGGATAAATCCAACTACTAACAAAATAGGCAAGAAAAAGTTTGACATACTTGCTCCTTATTTATCTTTTCCAACGTGTAGAATCGCCAAAAACGCCTCTTGGGGAACTTCAACATTACCAAGCGATTTCATCCGCTTTTTACCCTCTTTTTGTTTCTGCAATAGTTTCTTCTTACGACTAACATCACCACCATAACATTTTGCCAACACGTTTTTCCGTAACTGTTTTACTGTTGAGCGTGCGATAATATGGTTGCCAATTGCTGCCTGAATCGCAATATCGAATTGTTGACGAGGAATAAGCTCTTTCATTTTCTCTACCAACTCTCGACCACGATAAGGCGCATTATCTTTATGAACAATCAACGCTAAAGCGTCTACACGCTCCCCATTAATCATTATATCTACTCGCACCATATCTGCCGCTTGGAAACGTTTAAATGAATAATCCAAAGACGCATAGCCACGCGAAGTTGATTTCAAACGGTCAAAGAAATCCAACACCACCTCACCCATTGGCATTTCATATGTCAATGCCACTTGATTACCGTGATATACCATATGCGTCTGTACACCACGTTTCTCAACACACAGAGTAATTACATTACCAAGATATTCCTGTGGCAGTAACATATTACATTCAGCAATAGGCTCTCTGATTTCAGCAATATTATTAATTGGTGGCAATTTTGCCGGACTATCGACATATAATACTTCTCCGTTTGTCATCGCCACTTCGTATATTACTGTCGGTGCAGTAGTAATTAAATCTAGATCATATTCTCGCTCCAAACGTTCTTGGATAATTTCCATATGTAATAAACCCAAGAAGCCACAACGAAAACCGAAGCCAAGCGCACTAGAATTTTCCGGTTCATAAAATAGCGATGCATCATTTAAACTTAATTTTCCTAATGCATCTCGGAATGCTTCATAATCATCGGAACTAACAGGAAATAAGCCTGCATATACTTGCGGTTTTACTTTTTTAAACCCCGGTAATGGTTTTAATGCAGGATTAAATTGTAATGTCAAAGTATCTCCTACCGGTGCGCCAAGAATATCTTTAATACCACAAACAACCCAGCCAACCTCACCACACGATAATTCATTCTTATCAACCTGTTTAGGTGTAAAAATACCTAATCTATCAACACCATAACTTTGACCGGTGCTCATTACTTTAATCTTATCACCTTTCTTTAAGGTTCCATTTTTTATACGAACTAAAGAAACCACACCTAAATAATTATCAAACCACGAATCAATAATTAACGCTTGTAACGGCGCTTCAGGATCACCTTGTGGTGCTGGAATACGTTTAACAATTTCTTCCAATACATCCTCAACTCCGACGCCAGTTTTCGCCGAACAACGAACTGCATCAATTGCATCAATCCCGACAATATCCTCAATCTCTTCCGCCACTCTTTCCGGATCGGCCGCCGGCAAATCAATCTTATTCAAGATCGGCACTACCTCAAGATCCATCTCAATTGCTGTATAACAATTCGCCAAAGTTTGAGCCTCAACGCCTTGTCCAGCATCAACCACTAATAAAGCTCCTTCACAAGCTGCCAACGAACGGGAAACTTCATAAGAAAAGTCTACATGCCCGGGAGTATCAATAAAATTTAACTGATAAATTTCACCATTTTTCGCTGTATAATTTAATGTAACGCTTTGTGCCTTAATAGTAATGCCACGCTCACGCTCTAAATCCATTGAATCTAATACTTGAGCTTCCATTTCACGGTCACTTAAACCACCACAAATTTGAATAAGACGATCTGATAGAGTGGACTTGCCGTGATCGATATGAGCAATAATTGAGAAATTACGGATATTCTTCATAAATGGATAATTTTAATAAAATAGTTGATTAATCAAATAAACCGCAAGATTTTACAAGAAACTAGCAAAAACTGCTACAAGAAAGGAATTTGTCAACAATATATCAAAAATATGGCAGGAATAGTCCTGCCCTTAACTTAACATTTTAATAATAAGAATGTTCACCACGTTGGTGTTCTGTAACATCTTTTACACCTGTCAGTTCACCTTCAAATTGTGCCAATAACTGTTTTTCCACACCATCTTTCAATGTAACATCAACCATTGAACATCCATTACAACCGCCACCGAATTGAAGAATTGCTTCGCCTTTATCAGTAATTTCAATCAAAGTTATGCGTCCGCCGTGGTTTGCCAACTGCGGATTAATCTGTGTTTGAATAACATATTCAACACGTTCAATTAATGGTGCATCATCCGCTACTTTACGCATTTTGGCATTCGGTGCTTTTAAAGTTAATTGTGACCCCATTTCATCAGTCACAAAATCAATTTCCGCATCCTCCAAAAACGGCAAACTTAACTCATCAACAAACGCTGAAAATGTTTCATATTTCATTTCATGGTCTGTTGCTTCAACTGCTGATTTCGGACAATAAGACACCCCGCATTCCGCATTCGGTGTACCCGGATTAACGACAAAAATACGGATATTTGTTCCCTCTTCCTGTTGATCAAGCAGTTTACGGAAATGTGCCTGTGCCGCACTGGAAATCACAATTTGCTGCATAATTTATCTATCCTTTTTGTTAATACTTGACTGATATGGTCGGGAATAATACGCCTAATCTAAAATTTTTTCTACTCCCTCACTCAATTAAACCGAAAGGAAAAATCATTTTTGCGTTCTACACAATGCCCATACCTGAATTTCTGCCAACTCCTGTTGCATCAGGCAACGACAAATTGCCTCCATTGTCGCTCCGGTAGTGATAACATCATCAATTAACGCAATTCGCTTTATTTGCGCCGGAAGACGCTGTTTTAAGGCAAATGCCTGTTGCATATTTTGCTCTCTTTGCCAGCTATTTTTGCCTCGCTGTGTCGAGGTAGCACGTTGACGAATAATAGCATTCTCTAAATAGGGAATATTCAACCAGCGACTTAAATATCGAGCTAACAATGAAGATTGATTATAACCGCGTCCCCACTGTCTTTTATGATGTAACGGCACCGGAATTAACAACTCCGGCAATTCTAATTGATGTGTTCGTCTCGCTTCTCTAACAGACAATAACAGCAATCTTGCTAAACTTCGATCCAACCAATAATCTTGCCGAAATTTAAAACGATAAATAAGCGATTGCAACGGTTCTTCAAACGCCGAAACAAATACTATTTTTTGCCATAACGGCGGTGTTAATAAACAAATACCACAACGTTGCCGATTCTCTGGTAATTTTGTACCACAACAACCACAATAATGAAATTTCTTAATCTGTTTATAACAAAATGAACAAAGCCCGTGTACCGCAATCTGCAAACGTCTTCCACATTGAATGCAACAAAAATCAAAAATATTATTCCGCTTCATTCCATTATCGTAATCAAAATCCTTAAACTATTAATGAGATAATGATAATTTTTGTGAAGAGGATCGAGAAATAAAGAAAAACTGCTAAAATTAACACTCTTTTCATTATCTCAAGGCAAGTTATGACAAAACCAGACATTAAAATTATCTTTTTCGATATTGACGAAACACTTTACGTAAAAAATAAAGCTATTCTGCCTGCCAGCGTGCCAAGCGTAATCCGCAGTTTAAAACATAAGGGCATTATTCCGGCTATCGCTACTGGACGAGCAAGATGTGCTTTTCCAGAAAAAATTGATCAATTAATCAAGCAAGAAGGTATCGAATTATTTGTAACTATTAACGGCCAATATAATAGTTATAAAAATCAAGTCATTAGCAAACATCCTATTGCTACAACAGATATTGAAAGAATTATCCATTTTTTACATACACACCAAATAGATTATGCTTTTGTCAGCAATGAAGCCATTGCAGTTTCTAACATTACGCCACAATTAAAAGAGGCACTTGATCCTATTACTACCCGATATTTTATCGACAAAGACTACTATAAAACGCACGACATTTATCAACTTTTACTTTTCTATCCTGAATCACAAGACCAATTTATCGCCGACTCAGGCATTTTAGGTGAACAATTTAAAACTGTCCGCTGGCACGACTATTCTGTGGATTGCCTTATCGCAAGTGGCTCAAAAGCAAGCGGTATTGATTCTGTTATAAACTATTTCGGTTTCACAATTGATAATGTGATGGCATTTGGCGATGGTTTAAATGATATTGAAATGATAACTCATGTCGGTACAGGTGTAGCGATGGGTAATGCTCATCCCGAACTGAAAAAAATTGCTAATTATGTTACTGAAGATATTGAACACGATGGTGTTCTCAAAGGTTTATTGGCTTTAGGTGTGTTAACTGAAGATGATTTAATTTAGGATATTAAAGTGGCTTAATTTTTTACAGAAAAAACAGTTAAGCCACTTATAAACGCTCTCTTTTTAATTAAAATATTGATAATGCTTGTTTAACAATATCCTCTGCAGTAAGTTGGTACTCTTTTTGCAAAAAATCGACCGTTCCCACTTGACCATAACGATGTTTTATCCCTACTCTTCTCATTGGCACAGGACAATGTTCAACTAGCACTTCGGCAACTGCCGAGCCTAAACCGTTTTCAATACTATGATTTTCACAGGTCACTACTTTTCCTGTTTGTTGGGCAAATTTCACTATCGTTTCTGCATCTATCGGTTTTAAGGTGAACATATCAATTACGGCTGCGGAAATTTGATGCTGTTCAGCTAAAATATCCGCCGCTCTTAACGCTTCTGCAACCATAATGCCATTAGCAATTAATGTCACATCCTTTCCTTGTTGCAAAACTTTTGCTTTACCGATAACAAATTCTTCATTGTCAGAATAAATTTTTGTCGCCTGCTTACGCATTGTTCTCACCCAATAAAAACCTTTCAATAATGCTAATTGACGCACAATATTTTTCATCATTGTCGCATCAGTCATTTCCATTACTGTTGCATAAGCCAAACCTCTAACAATTCCCATATCTTCAAACGACATATGTGTTCCACCATTATGTGCAGAAGTAATACCGGCATCAGAAGCAATCACTTTCACATTATTTTGCTGATAATCTACCGACATAAATAGTTGATCGAAACATCTGCGACTGGCAAAAGCTGTGAATGTATGAAAAAACGGAATATGTCCGGCTATCGACATTCCTGCTGCTAAACCGATACTATGCGCTTCCATAATGCCACAATTAATCACATTTTTCGGATACAGCTTCTGTACTTTATCCATCGACATAGAGCTCATTAAATCTGCTTCTAAATCAATGATTAAAGGATTTTCTTGGATCAATTCAGCCATAGTAGAGGCATAAACTGCTCTCATTTCCAGAGTATCTTTTTCTAAATTACGCATTCTTAACCTCCAACTCTGCAATGGCCTTTTCAATCTGCGCCTTCATTTCATCATTTAGTCTTAAATGATGACTATTTTGCAAACCTTCCAAATAAGGCACGCCTTGTCCTTTCTTCGTGTTTAGAATGATAACTTTCGGTTTGTCTTGTGCTGGTTCAGATAAAATTCGAGCCAACATTTGTACATCAGCTCCATCAACGGCAAGGCAATTAAAACCAAACGCAGTAAATTTCTCCTGCAAATTAAAAGGAGCTATGATCTCTGTTAAAGCTCCATCCAACTGCATTTTGTTGTAATCCACCATCACAGTGAGATTAGTTAAACGATGATGAGCAATAAATTGAAACGCTTCCCAACATTGCCCTTCATTTAATTCACCGTCCCCCACTATACAAAATGTTCTGTTCGGCAAATTTCTTAATTGATGAGAAAAAGCAATTCCGCTAGCAATTGATAAACCTTGTCCCAAAGAACCGGTTGTCACATCAACACCAAGTGTTTTCAAACGATCCGGATGACTAGGTAACAATGTGCCATTTCGATTGAGTGTTTTTAATTGCTCTAATGGGAAATATCCCTTTAATGCTAATGTACTATATAAAGCAGGGCCTGCGTGTCCTTTTGATAACACAAAATAATCTCGCTCATTCCAATTTGGATTTTTCGGATCAATTTTCATCACCTTTCCATATAATGCAGCAAGAGCCTCTACCACAGACAAACTACCGCCGAAATGACCAAATCCTAAATTCATCAACATTTTTAATGTTTCAATTCTAATTTGATTAGCAAATTGGATCAGATTAGTTTCCATCATCTACCCCTTAATTATTTGCTTTTTCTTTTTTAAGATAGTTGTAAGCCACTAACGCTATAAATAAACTGACAATCACAACAGTAATAATATTTTTATCCCAATAATTCGCCATATTTCCTAAGATAATGCCCACTACCCCAAAATCTGCATCTGAGAAAGTAGTATTTGAAAATCCCAAGTTTCCTAATACAGGCAATAGGAATACAGGAAGGAATGTAATTAATATGCCGTGTGCAAATGCACCTAGAATTGCACCTCTTCTTCCACCCATTGCATTACCGAATACACCAGCAGTTGCAGTACAGGGAAAGTAACTTTAGCTGATATCGCCAAGAAAGTGGGGTTGGTGCAATGACGGTTTCCCGAGCTATTCATAAACCAGATTTGGTTTCTGAAGAGTTAAGGAATAAAATTCAACAGACTATTCAGGAAATGGGTTACATTCCGAATGTAGCAGCAAGAAATCTGGCAAGTGTCAACTCCAATAATATCGTGATTGTTACAACATCATTAATTGCCACTGAGAATACACTTATTCTAGAAGGGCTACAGAGGGAATTACAAACCGCTAATGTACAACTTCTGTTTCTTCTTACTGAAAAAGACAAAGATTGGATCAACGAAGCAATTCAATATTCCCCTGAAATTATTGTTTTATTAAATATGGAATATGATGCCAATCAATCACAACGACTAAAAAATCTTAATTTACCACTCATATCCATTGGTGCACATAAAACTGACGGTTTAGGTATCAACATAGGCGTTGATATATCACAAGTCATTCATCTGTTGGTTTCGCATTTATTACAAAAAGGAAAACAAGAAATAGGTTTACTTTGCGCCAATCAACAACTTTCTATTTTCCAACAATATATGAAAAGTTGGCATAGCGCTTGTTTGCAATACGCCATTAACCCTCACCTTGTCCTACACGGTGCTAATCACGCCTCTTTCAAAACTGGAGCGCAACTGTTCAACGAGGCGTTTTTACTTTGGGGACGAATTGACGCTTTTATCTGCCTATCTGATGAAATGGCTTGTGGCGCACTATTTGAAGCTCATCGTCGTCATATTAATATTCCTTATGAAACAACAATAAGCAGCATAGGCGGTTTAGAAGTTAGCGAAGTGTGTTATCCCAAATTAACAACTGTAGCCATTCCTTATAAAGAAATGGGAATTCTAGCCGGGCGAACTGTAAGACGCTTATTCAATCAACAAATAGCCTATAAACCGGATAGTATCCTTGTTCGCAGCCGGCTCATCATCCGAGACAGTACCTAACCCACCCTCACAATTGTTCTGCCGTATAACTGGTGATCGAGCATCTTTTTAGCATATTCGGCAGCTTCTGCTAATGGGATTTCACGCGTGAACGCTTGTAAATAATCATCACCGATCAGTTGTGCCAGTTGCTGCCAAATGGCTGTGCGTTTTTCGAGCGGAAAATAAACTGACTCCACGCCTTGCAATCGCACATTACGCAATATAAACGGCATTACTGTGGTTTGCAGTTGATAACTTTGTGCTAAACCGCAGCAAGCAACACAACCGTGATACTGCACACGACTTAACAAATTTGCCAAAATATCGCCACCGACAGTATCAATCACGCCGGCAAATTGTTGTTTTTCTAATGGACGGCTTGGTTGTGCAAAATGGGATCGATCATAAATTTTCTCTGCACCGAAATCCAAAAGTTGTTGATAACGATCCGTATTTCCTGAAACGGCAACCACTGAATAGCCTAATTTATGCAATAAATAGACCGCAATTGAGCCGACACCGCCGCTTGCACCGGTCACAATAATTTGCCCTTTATCAGGCGTAATTTCAGCCTGTTGTAACGCATTCACGCACAACATTGCAGTAAAACCTGCCGTACCTAATGCTATCGCTTTATATTCTGTCAGCGTTATCGGCAGTTTCAACAAATGTTGCGGTTGTACATAGGTATATTCCGCCATCGCACCGAACTGCAATTCCCCATAGCCAAAGCCGGTAGCCAACACTAAATCCCCCACCTTAAACGCCGGATCATTGCTTTCGGCAACACTGCCGACCAAATCAATGCCGGGAATGAAGGGGTACTGTTTAATAATCCGACCGGTTCCGCATAATGCCAACGCATCTTTATAATTCAACGCTGAATAATGCACTTTAACTTTAATGCCTTGTCGTTGTGCTTCAGAGAAAAATTGCGAATCGATATTTTCAATTTTTGCCTGAAAAGGTTGATTTTCCGATTGACGTAATACCAATGCTTTCATAATTCACCCCTGTTTCTGATATAAACGATATGCAACTTGCTGTGTAAATTTCTCTTTTAACAACTGCCAGTTTTCCGGTACGGTCGGTGTTAAGTTTTTTTCCGTTTCAATGTAAATCAACGCCTCCTCCGCCAGCCAACCGTGATTATTTAATAATAACAGTGTTTCTGAAAGCAGATTCTGATGAAACGGCGGATCAATAAAAACAATATTAAAACCTTTCGCTTCAGCTGTTGCTAAAAACGACAAGGTATCCGCACAAACCACTTCGCCCTGCTCTGTTTTAAGCTGTTGTAAATTTTGCTTTAACTGTTTTGCCACTTGTGGCGATTTTTCCAACATTACTACCGAATTTGCCTGACGAGATAACGCCTCAAGCCCCAAAGCACCGCTACCAGAAAAACAATCTAAACAATCCGCTCCAACAATATCGTGCATTAGCCAATTAAACAGTGTTTCACGCACTCGATCTGAAGTAGGACGCAACCCTTGGGACAACAATACCGGCAATTTACGCCCTCGCCATAATCCACCGATAATTCTCACTTCGCCCTTGTTGTTACTCAATTGTGCTATTTTTGAAAGGTTTTTTGCCATAAATAAAAGAAATGCTAAACATCAATAACATTAAAATGATAAACTAGCTGGTATTTTAGTCTATTCTTTTCACTTTGTGCATAACCTTATGCAGATTATCATTTGATATTAATTTGGAAATAAATATGTCGGAAAATAAACAGAAAAAAGGCTTTTGGGCATCATTATTCGGTCGTAATAAATCTCAACAACCGCAACAAAATACACAACAGGAAACAAAAACTGATAAAAATGTAGATAATGTTATTTCAGATCAGCATCCACAAACTGAAGCTCATAAAACTGAAACACCGATTACTGAATCACAACTTACCGACACAGAAATAGCAACAACAGAACAGCAAGAACAACAAAATTCTTCACTTCCACCACAGCAAATCGAGCCTGAGCCTGAGCCTGAGCCTGAGCCTGAGCCTGAGCCTGAGCCTGAGCCTACAAAAATTAGAACACAGGAAAAACCAACTAAACAAGGCTTTTTCAGCCGTTTAGTACAAGGCTTAGTGAAAACCAAACAAAATATCGGTGCCGGTTTTCGCTCTCTCTTTTCAGGTAAAAAAATTGATGATGATCTGTTTGAAGAATTAGAAGAACAGTTGTTAATTGCCGATATTGGCGTGCCAACCACTAATAAAATTATTAAAAATCTAACAGAACACGCCAGTCGTAAACAGTTAAAAGATGCGGAATTACTCTATCAACAATTAAAGGTCGAATTAGCAACTATTTTGAAACCGAATGAACAACCTTTGGTGCTAACCGATAAAAAACCTTTTGTTATTCTGATGGTCGGTGTAAACGGTGTAGGTAAAACCACAACCATTGGTAAATTAGCAAAACAGTTCCAGCAGCAAGGTAAATCCGTTATGTTAGCTGCCGGTGATACTTTCAGAGCAGCAGCTGTGGAACAGTTACAAGTTTGGGGTGAGCGGAATCATATTCCTGTTATCGCTCAAGCAACCGGTGCAGATTCCGCTTCAGTATTATTTGATGCAATGCAATCTGCAACTGCAAAAGGGGTGGATATTCTCATTGCCGACACCGCAGGTCGTTTACAAAATAAAAATAATCTAATGGATGAACTAAGAAAAATTGTGCGAGTGATGAAAAAATATGATGAAAATGCACCACACGAAATTATGCTGACATTAGATGCCGGCACCGGTCAAAACGCCATTAGTCAGATGAAATTATTTAATGAAGCGGTCGGTATTACAGGAATTACACTAACTAAATTGGACGGCACAGCAAAAGGCGGTGTCATTTTTGCACTAGCAGATCAATTTAATGTACCTATTCGTTATATTGGAGTGGGTGAAAAAATTGATGATTTACGCCCATTTAATAGCGAAGAGTTTATTGAAGCGCTGTTTACATCGGATAAAGAGGTTTAAGGAACAGTTATGATTCGGTTTTCAGATGTCAGTAAAGTTTATAGTGGCGGAAACAAACCCGCCCTGCAAGGAATCAGTTTTCATTTACCTGTCGGCAGTATGACCTATATCACCGGTCATTCCGGTGCCGGTAAAAGCACGCTGTTAAAACTGATCCTTGGTATTGAACGTGCCAATGGCGGTAATATTTGGTTCAATAATCACGATATTACCCGCTTACCCGCATCTGAAATGCCTTATTTACGCCGCCAAATCGGAATGGTGCATCAGGATTATCGTCTGCTCACTAACTACACTGTGTTGGATAATGTCGGTTTGCCGTTAGTCATTAACGGAATGCACCCTAATGAAGTCAAAAGACGTGCTTCGGCAGCATTGGATCGTGTTGGTTTATTCCATCGTGCCGATTACTATCCGCAGCAACTTTCAGGCGGTGAGCAGCAACGTGTCGATATTGCTCGTGCCATTGTGAATCGCCCACAACTTCTGTTGGCAGACGAGCCAACCGGCAATCTGGATAAAGAGCTTTCATTGGATATTTTTCATCTTTTCGAGCAATTGAACAGTATGGGGGTAACGGTGATTATTGCCACGCACGATGTCAATATCATCGCACAGAATCCAAAACCGACCATCGTTTTAGAACAAGGGCATTTAAAACAGTTTATTTGTTAATGGGATTATTATGAACCAACATCATCTCAACGCTTCCATTTTCTTGCAATTCAAAATTGTCTTCCAAATGGTATTTCGTGAACTATTAAAAAGAAAACTCGGTACATTATTAACCGTTATTGTGATCGCCGTTTCATTAACTATTCCGGTAACGACTTATTTATTATGGAAAAATGTGGAATATACTATCGATAACTTCTATCCAGAATCAGAATTGGCAGTATATCTGAATAAGAATTTGAGTGAACAGGATACAGAACGCGTTGTTGAGTCACTCAGAGCACAACAAGGTGTCGATTCACTCAATTATATTTCTCGCCAAAAAAGCCTTGAAGATTTTCGTCAATGGTCAGGATTTAATGAAGAATTATCTCTTTTAGATGACAATCCTTTACCAGCTGTAGTGATGATAAAACCAACAAATGAATATAAAAGCAGCGATAAAATGATGGAATTACGCACAGAACTGGCGAAAGTCAAAGGCGTACAGGAAGTACGTTTAGATGACGGCTGGATAGAAAAATTAGGAGCAATTTCCTATTTAATCGCAAAAATTGCCACTATTTGCAGTTTTTTAATGAGCTTGGCAGTATTTTTAGTTATTGGAAATAGTGTACGTTCCGATGTTTATAGCAGCCGCACTAATATTGAAGTAATGAAACTGCTTGGTGCTACTAATCACTTCATTCTTCGACCATTTCTTTGCACCGGCATTATTTATGGTATGTTAGGCAGTATTCTAGCTACTATTTTCAGTTTTTTATTAATCAGCTATTTCTCTACTGCTGTTGGTTATGTTGCTGATATTTTTGCTATAAAAATTGCCTTAAATGGCTTAGCTATTTCAGAAATACTTCTTATGATTATTATCTGTTCTGCGATTGGCTATACAGCAGCTTGGATTTCAGCCAACAAGCATATCAATGATTTTGAAAAGAAAAATTAATCTTTAAAGTAAAGTCAAGTTTCATTAATGGTGAAACTTGACTATTTCATTTGACAAGAGTAACATTCCGCCCGATATTTTTTCTATGAGGACAAACACTTTGGACAGTCACAGTCGATACTGGTTTTACTATTACAACTAATCTTTTCGCCTCATAGCCTCTTTTGCTTATCGGCGAAAAGTCGGTAAGTATCAAACTTCCCATTATATTAAATAAACTGGAATCTTTTTTATTTTGTTCATTGCGTTGTTCAAAACCCAACTTAGGGAGTAAGAACAGATGATTGGAGCATTTGCCTTAGATGACGCACGTTTAGTGCGAATTGACGAAAACAGCGATGCATTAAATGATGCAATTTGGATTGATTTATTAGAACCAACTGCCGAAGAGCGTGAGATGCTACAAAAAGGACTAGGTCAAAGCTTAGCTTCTTATCTTGAATTGGAAGATATTGAGGCATCCGCACGCTTCTTTGAAGATGAAGACGGCTTACATTTACACTCTTTCTTTTATTGTGAAGATGAAGATGATTACGCCGATATTGCCACCGTTGCTTTTACCTTACGTGACGGACGTTTGTTCTCATTAAGAGACCGTGAATTGCCGGCTTTCCGTCTTTATCGTATGCGTTCCAGAACTCAACGTTTACTTGAATGCAATGCTTATGAATTACTGCTTGATTTATTTGAAACTAAAATTGAACAGTTGGCCGATGTTATAGAAACTGTTTATGCTGATTTAGAAAAATTAAGCCGTATTATTCTTGAAGGGAAACAAGGTGAAGCCTTTGATCAAGCACTATCTACTCTTACTGAACAAGAAGACGTAAGCTCAAAAGTGCGTTTATGTTTGATGGATACACAACGGGCATTAAGTTTCTTAGTGCGAAAAACTCGCTTACCAGCTAGCCAGTTAGAACAAGCACGTGAAGTATTACGAGATATTGAATCACTACAACCTCACAACGAATCTTTATTCCAAAAAGTGAACTTCTTAATGCAGGCGGCAATGGGTTTTATGAATATCGAACAGAACAGAATTATGAAGATCTTCTCTGTGGCATCCTTGATTTTCCTACCGCCAACATTGGTTTCTTCCACTTACGGTATGAACTTTGCCAATATGCCGGAATTAACTTGGAAATTCGGATACCCATTCGCCTTAGTTTTAATGGCTCTCGCCGCCTTATTCCCATTCCTTTATTTCAAACGAAAAGGGTGGTTGTAAGAAAAATGCAGTATTCCGATACTGCATTTTTCATTCCATTAATGTCAAATCTATCGCACTCATAAAACAGCTGACTTTACATTCGCCGCAGCCATTACAGTGCGATAAATCAACCATAAGTTGTTTATTACTATCAAGTCGGATCGCTTTTGTCGAGCAGCTTTGTATACAACTATCACACGCTTGTCCCTGTTGTTGTAAACATTCCGTTAAGAAGTATGGTCTTAATTCAGTGTCTGCTTTGAATGCCGGATGTAATGCTTTTGTTGAACAAACTTGTGCACAGAGTCCACAAAAATCACAGGCAGTATAAGTTATCGCTAAAGTCGCTTTTTGTTGTTCAATTTGGATTAACCCATATGGGCAAACTTGCGCACATTTACCACAACCATCACAAAAAGCGGTAAACAACGACTCTTTTGCAGCAAACGGTGGGCGATTTTGTAATCGCCGCAACGATTGTTGTTGCGGTGATTGTTTAAAAATACGAAAAAGCCCTCGCCTTGAAATATTATGATGTGACAAATATGCCGAATAATAACGTTCGTCTTTTGTTGTCATCATTGCTAAAAATAGAGTGGTAATTTTGGAACAGAGCATTTAATGTTCATCTGCCATAACGATAAAGTTTGTTCCGCAATTAAACCAATTCCACGATAAAAAGGAGATTCTGTTTGTTTAGTAAGTAAACTTAAATAACGCCAAATCCAAGTAAACAGATACTTCGCTAAATATTCATCAAGAATTTTCGGATTACTATTAGCAATATAACCTGCCATCATTAACATTAAGCCAACCTGATCTTCAGGTTCTTCAGTACCAACATTACAGCAGATATTATTTTTCAGCATAAATTTGCGAAGATCTATCAAGGGTTCGCCGAAGATGACAGCCTCTTCATCCAAATAAACTGTACTCCAAGGCGGTGCCGGTAAAGCATTAGGCCCAATAAATTGCGCTTGGAATTGTTCCGGCAAATTATCACGTTGGCGTAACAACGCCACAATTTCATCCTCATTTTTGAGTGCTGGAAACCAATCTCCTTGCCAATCCATATGATCCAATGCATCTAGAATAGGCTTTAAAACAGAGTGTCTTGGTTCAAAATATAATAACATTCCCATCCAATAACCACTTGTTTTTACCCATTCTAAAAACTTTTCTCGTTCCATCATTGTGTCTCCCACAGAAAGGAACTACGCCTAAATCATTAGGCATAGCCATCATTAACATCAAACTGCCATACCTACCGTCATATGCAGTCCATAAAAAATGATGCGACCTAACACTTCTCCACCGAAAACTAATAATACCGCGAATAGTAATCCGGCTCTATGATTACTTTTACAAAATAAACTTATTTTATATGACCCTTAGGAGATGCTATTATATGGAGTGTTTTCTGCTCCAAGATAAAAAAGATAATATATATCAACTAATTATAATTAATGAAAATTATTGCTAACAAAAAACCGGCTATATCGCTATAGCCGGTTGCCATCGCTATTCAAAAATTATTTGTTAGAAAGTTTATTAAATTCCTGTTTTGCTTTTTCTAACTGTTGTAAAAATGCCGGTTTAGTATGCAATGTTGCCACTACTGCACTCGCCACCACTCTTGCTGCATCAACATCACTCTGCCAGTGATAACCGCAAATCACTCTGCTTTGCCCCATTTCATAACCACGTTCTATAATTTCATTTTGACGAGCTGGGTTAATTTCAGTTAAAACTAAAGCAGTTGCCCAACCGATAGCAGTATGTCCAGAAGGATAGGAACCATTTGTCGATAAAGTTTTTTCATCATCAGGTCGGCAAGTTCCTTCTTTGAAGAAAGCAAACGGACGAATTCTCATATAACCTTTTTTCGCAGCCCTTGTTGAGAGATCGCCGGCATCCTCTCTAAAGTTTTGTAGTAATTTATAAATTTCAGGTGTTTTTTGTTGAGAAATTTCTAAACCAAACGCTTCTGAAAATGCTTGTGGCACACCGTCAGCCGCGACATAAGCATCTTTATAAGCCTGTTTTCCTCTTTCTGTATTTCTCAGTAATTTTCCTTTTTCATATTGTGCTTTATCGTTTAAAAACAGAACACTATCGACCGCAGGCGGCGGTGGTAAAAGTTTAAAACTATCAATTACTTCACTACTTTTTAGAAAATACAAATCAGGCTTAGTAGTAACATCATTATCCTGTGCAAAAGAAAATGTGGATACTGAAAGAAGTAATGTAATTAATGAAAGTTTTTTCATTTTTTAATCCCCATAAATATAACAAACATATAATTTCACAGTGCAACACATAAAATATTGCCTATGAATCAGCTCACTTTGGAAGAATTTTCTTTCTACCAAATCAAACATATTTCTCAACCATAAGTGAAAGATTTTATTCATCAATGTGTTGTTAATAACATCATAAAACTCGCCCAATTTTATTCAATGGGAACGATACCAATTATTTTAAAAATGTTAACTGGATCACATTTTTAATGCCTTAAAAAAACAAAAAACCGGCTATATCGCTATAACCGGCTTTTTCAATATTAAGAATTAGCGTTTATTTTTGACTAATTTTTCTGTGAGTTCATAAGCACGCAATTTCGCAAGCTCTCTGGAAAGTTTAGAAGCCATAAGCTCATAATTACCATCCTTATGTGCGCTGCGAATATTTTCTTCTGCACGGCGTTTCGCTGCAAGGATACGTTCTTTATCAAGCTCTTCTCCTCGAATCGCAGTGTCCGCCAATACAATCACATTTCCTGGTTGCACTTCAAGAAAGCCTCCGGATACATAAATAACTTCTTCTTTACCTTCTTTCATCATTTTTACGATGCCAGGTTTAATCGAAGTTAATAACGGGGTATGCCCAGCGAGAATACCTAACTCACCTTCGCTCCCTGTAACCTGAATACTTTCAACAACACCTGAAAATATTTTTTCTTCCGCACTTACAACTGTTAAGTTAAACGTTGCCATTAGTTATCTCCTTAGCGATTGTTTGCCTTAGGAGCAATTACATTTTTTTCGCTTTTTCTAATACTTCATCGATAGAACCAACCATATAGAACGCTTGTTCAGGAATATGGTCATATTCTCCGTTTAAAATACCTTTAAAGCCGCGAATTGTTTCTTTTAATGGCACATATTTACCCGGTGAACCGGTAAATACTTCAGCAACGAAGAACGGCTGTGATAAGAAACGTTCGATTTTACGTGCACGAGCCACCACTAATTTATCTTCTTCAGACAATTCGTCCATACCAAGAATTGCGATAATATCTTTCAATTCTTTATAACGCTGTAAGATACCCTGTACGCCACGAGCAACATCATAATGTTCTTGTCCAACAACTTGCGGATCTAATTGACGTGAAGTTGAATCAAGCGGATCCACCGCAGGATAAATACCGAGTGAAGCGATTTGACGGCTTAATACGACAGTTGAATCCAAGTGAGCAAAAGTTGTTGCCGGAGATGGGTCAGTCAAGTCATCCGCAGGAACGTAAACCGCTTGTACGGAAGTGATTGATCCAGTTTTAGTTGAAGTAATACGTTCTTGTAAAACCCCCATTTCTTCCGCAAGAGTAGGTTGATAACCTACCGCTGACGGCATACGACCTAACAACGCAGAAACCTCTGTACCAGCAAGGGTATAACGATAAATATTATCCACGAAAAACAATACATCACGTCCTTCATCACGGAATTTTTCAGCCATAGTCAAACCGGTTAATGCAACACGTAAACGGTTACCTGGTGGTTCATTCATTTGTCCGTAAACAAGTGATACTTTATCTAAAACGTTGGATTCTTGCATTTCGTGATAGAAGTCATTACCTTCACGGGTACGTTCACCTACCCCTGCAAATACGGAATAACCTGAGTGTTCAATTGCGATATTACGGATAAGTTCCATCATATTAACAGTTTTACCTACACCCGCACCACCGAACAAACCAACTTTACCCCCCTTCGCAAATGGGCAAACCAAATCGATAACTTTAATACCGGTTTCCAACAATTCTGTACTGTTTGCTTGTTCTTCATAACTCGGTGCAGCGCGGTGAATTGACCAACGTTCTTTTTCGCCAATAGGACCACGTTCATCAATTGGCTCACCAAGTACATTCATAATACGACCTAATGTTTCTGTTCCAACCGGTACAGAAATTGGGCTACCTGTATTAGTTACAGATAAACCACGTTTTAATCCGTCTGAAGATCCCATCGCAATACAACGAACAATACCACCACCTAATTGTTGTTGTACCTCAAGCACAAGACCAGTTTCAACGTTTAATGCTTCATACACTTTTGGTACAGCATCTTGTGGAAACTCAACGTCAATGACGGCACCGATGATTTGTACAATTTTTCCAGTTGCCATTATCATTCCTCTAATCTACTTTAAATTGCAGCCGCACCAGCGACAATTTCATTTAATTCATTTGTAATACTTGCTTGACGAGCCTTATTATAGACAAGCTGTAAATCATTGATTAAATTACCAGCATTATCTGTTGCTGCTTTCATAGCAACCATTCTCGCCGCTTGTTCAGATGCTAAGTTTTCTACTACGGCTTGATAAACTTGAGATTCAATATATCGAATTAACAAATTATCAAGCAACACTTTTGGATCTGGCTCATAAATATAATCCCAAAGACCTGACTGAGAACCATCGTTTTCTAGTGCTGGCAATGGAAGTAATCTTTCCAAAATTGGTTTTTGCAACATAGTATTAACAAATTTATTGTATACTAAATACACTGCATCAACTTCACCTTTTCGATAAGCTTCCACCATTGTATTTACGGTACCAATTAACTCTTCAACCGATGGTGTATCACTAACTCCTGAAGTTTGAGAGATAATTTCAGCAAAATTCATTGATTGAAAAAAATTAATAGCTTTAGATCCAATTAAACTCAATTGAACATTAACCCCTCGATCATTAAATGATTTAAGTTCATTTAATACTCTCTTAAAAAGATTAATATTTAAACCGCCACACAATCCACGATCAGTTGAAACAATTATGTAACCAACATTTTTAATGTCTTCTGCTTTTTTCTCTTCTAAGAAAAGGTGTTTATATCCAATACTACCTTTTGATACATGGCTAATTACGTAACGTATTGTGTCAGAATACGGACGTGAAGAAGACATGCGTTCTTGCGTTTTACGCATTTTGGAGGCAGCAACCATTTCCATCGCCTTAGTAATTTTTTGTGTACTTTGTACACTAGCGATTTTGGTTCTTATCTCTTTCGCACCTGCCATTTCATCTCTCCGTTACGTTATGATAATTACCAAGCACCGTTTTTCTTAAATGAGTCTAAAATTGCTTTTAAAGTCTCTTTTACTGCATCATCATAATTACCGGTTTTAGTCAATTCTAGCATAAATTCCTCATAATTATTTTGAGCATATTCCAACAAAGCAGATTCAAATGATCCAATACGGTCTAATTCAACATCATCTAAATAACCAAATTCAACAGCAAACAACACTAAAGATTGTTGTGCTACAGTCATCGGTGAATATTGTTTTTGTTTCAACAATTCTGTAACTTTCTGACCAAGAGAAAGTTGTTTACGAGTTGCATCGTCCAAATCAGAAGCAAATTGAGCAAAGGCCGCCAATTCACGATATTGTGCTAATGCGGTACGAATACCACCTGACAATTTCTTCATTGATTTAGTTTGTGCAGCACCACCAACACGAGAAACAGAAATACCAGGGTTAACTGCCGGACGAATACCAGAATTAAACAAGTTTGTTTCAAGGAAGATCTGACCATCAGTAATAGAAATTACGTTGGTTGGAACAAATGCTGAAACATCTCCCGCTTGAGTTTCAATAATAGGCAATGCTGTTAGTGATCCTGTTTTTCCTTTTACTTCACCATTAGTAAAACGCTCTACGAATTCAGCATTAACTCGAGCAGCACGTTCTAATAAGCGAGAATGTAAATAGAAAACGTCACCTGGGAAGGCTTCACGTCCAGGCGGACGACGTAATAACAATGAAATTTGACGATAGGCTACAGCTTGTTTTGACAAATCATCATAAACAATCAGAGCATCTTCACCACGGTTACGGAAATATTCTCCCATTGCACAACCAGCATATGGAGCAAGATATTGTAAAGCCGCTGATTCTGCCGCCGAAGCAACTACAACAATTGTATTATCTAACGCACCATATTCTTCTAATTTACGTACTACATTAGCAATTGTTGATGCTTTTTGTCCAATAGCGACATAAACACATTTAATACCTGAATCACGTTGGTTGATGATTGCGTCAATCGCCAATGCGGTTTTACCGGTTTGACGGTCACCGATAATTAACTCACGTTGACCACGACCGATTGGAATCATTGAATCAACCGCTTTATAACCGGTTTGCACTGGCTGATCAACAGATTGACGATCAATAACACCCGGTGCAATCACTTCAACCGGAGAGAAACCATCATTTTCAATCTCACCTTTACCATCGATCGGCTGACCTAATGTATTAACCACACGACCTAATAAACCACGACCGACTGGCACTTCCAAAATACGTCCAGTACATTGTACTTCCATACCTTCAGCCAAGTCAGCATAAGGTCCCATTACTACCGCACCAACTGAATCTCTTTCTAAGTTCAAAGCAATAGCATAACGATTGTCCGGTAATGCAATCATTTCCCCTTGCATTACCTCTGTTAAACCGTGAATACGAATAATACCATCACTCACGGAAACGATTGTACCAGTATTACGTGCTTCACTAACGACTTCAAACTGGGCAATACGTTTTTTAATCAGTTCACTAATTTCTGTAGAATTTAGTTGCATCTTTTTTTCCTCTTACAATTGCAACTCATTAGCTAAACGAGCAATTTGACCACGACTACTTCCATCAATGACAAATTCATTAGTACGAATAACTGCTCCCGCAATTAAAGTACTGTCCACATTGCAATTTAATTTAACTTTACGAGCAAGCCTTTTTTCCATCGCGGCAATAATATTTTTTTGTTGCTTATCACTTAATGGAAAAGCGGAGGTAACATAAACTTCTGTGATTGACTTATAATCATCCACATACTCTTTAAACAGTGCCAACACAGCCGGCAAAACTTGTAGACGTTTATTTTCAGCCATAATACGGATAAGGTTTTCACCATATTTATCCAACTGATCACCGCAAATTTTAATCACTATATCGGCAATTTTATTTGCTGATAAATCGCTGACTAATAAATTTTGCATTCTATCATCAGTAACTACAGCTGCCGCAAAACCTAACATTGTTTGCCACTGAGCTAATTGATCGTGTTCAATCGCAAAATCAAAAGCCGCTTTCGCATAAGGACGAGCTACTGTAGTAAATTCTGACATAGCTTACCTTCCTTATAATTCAGCCACTAATTTATTGATAATGTCGTTATTAGCAGCTTCATCGACATTGCGAGCAACAATTTTTTCAGCACCGGCCACTGCTAAAGAAGCCACTTTAGCTCGTAATTCTTCCTGAACACGTTTACGTTCAGCTTCAATTTGAGCATAACCTTGTTCCACGATTTTTGCTTTCAAAGTTTCTGCCTCATTTTGAACTTCAGCTAAAATTTCATTACGGCGACGATTCGCTGCATCAATAATAGATTGAGCTTGTGTTTTTGCCGCATTCACTTCTTTTTCAATCAGTGCTTGTGTATCCGCTTGTTCTTTTTTCGCTACTTCAGCCGCAGCCAATGCATTCGCAATTTGTGATTGACGCTCTTCGATAGCTTTAATAATCGGTGGCCAAACATATTTCACGCAAAACCATACAAAGATGATAAAAGCTATTGTTTGTCCAATTAATGTTGCGTTGATATTCACAACGGACCTCCTATTGAAGTTGGTTGATTTACTCTATAAAGAGTAACCCGTTATGTATTAACCTAACAATGAAACGAATGGGTTTGCAAACGCAAAGTATAAACCGATACCTACTGCAATCATCGCAATCGCATCAAGCAAACCAGCAACGATAAACATTTTTGTCAATAAAGAGTTTGCTAACTCTGGTTGACGAGCAGCTGATTCCAAGTATTTACCACCTAAGATACCGAAACCAATAGCGGTACCTAAAGCAGCAAAAGCGAACATGATAGATGCAGCGATAATTGTTGCACTAATTACAGTTTCCATATTTTTCTCCAGTTTGGTTAAAGATAACAGCAAAATGCTGAGGTTAAAAAAAATCAATTAATGTTCCGATTTATTGTAAGCAATACTTACATAAACCACAGTAAGCATCATAAAGATAAATGCTTGTAATGTAACAACTAAAATGTGGAAGATTGCCCAAATAATCTGCAATGGAATTCCCATTGTGGCAACAAACATATTGGCGGAATACATCACAGCAATCAAAATAAAGATCAACTCACCTGCATACATATTACCGAAAAGACGAAGTGACAAAGATACAGGTTTAGAAAGTAAAGTTACAGATTCAAGGATAAGGTTAACAGGAATTAATGCCCAATGATTAAATGGATGCATTGTATATTCTTTAACAAATCCACTTACTCCTTTAGATTTCACAGTGTAGAAAATAATCAGCACAAACACACCCAAAGCTAATGAGAAAGTAAGATTCATATCAGTAGTTGGTACTGCACGTAAATGAATTTCATCATTACCAGACAAAATAGCGGCTAGCTTCGGCAAATAATCGACCGGAATAAGGTCAATAGTATTCATCAAAAACACCCAAACAAAAATGCTTAATGCTAACGGCGCAACAACATTACGACTACCGTGGAAATTTTCGGTAACAACACCGTTGATCCATTCAACCAAGATCTCAACCGCCGCTTGTAGTTTTGTTGGTTTGCCAGTCGTTACTTTTTGTGCTACACGATAAAATAGATACAAAAAAGCAACACCGCAAATAATAGAGAATAAAAGAGTATCAAAATGGAATGACCAAAAACCCTCACCAGCTTTAAGATTGCCTAAGTGGTGGTTAATATATTCCATAGAAGTAAGAGATGAACCTTCTGCAGACATATTTGTTCCTACTGATTGTTAAGATGCTAGTTTATTACCTTGTTACTATTTCTTAAACGAAATAACAAGAAATTATTCAAAAAGATTACTCCCAAGTAACCACCGAATAATCCTAATGGTGACACTGTTTTATCAAAGACAAACAACATCACGAAAAACAAAATAGTTATACAAATTTTAAAAATTTCAGCTTGGTATAACACTTTAGCCTTATTTATTTGCGCTGTTTTTAATCCTTTAAAAATCAGAAAACCAACAAATAGAATTTGAGGAATCCAACCAATTAAAGCGCCGATTAAATAAGAAAAGGCATAATCCGGTTTAAAAAAATACATCCCAATAAAAACGACGGCAATAATCATTGCCATCGTTAAAAATATTTTTTTATAGAGCGTTTTTGTATGATTAATCCAAAAAGACATTGTTCAGATTCTATCCATATTTCAATTCACAAAACAAAACACAAATTGTTACTCTATGAATTGCTCTGAATTGAAGGAATTATCCCGTTTATGCACCACTCAATTATACGAGGACTATGATTTTATGCAATCGATTTAATACTATAAAAGTGTTACATAGTTAACATTTTTAATAAAAATTTTAACTTTTTGATTTCCTTTTTGCATAAAATCTCTTTTTGTTAAAATTATGCTACAATTTTTATTTTTACTAAATGCCTTTCTCCCACTAATTCTGGCACAGCTAACGTAACAACATCAATCACTTGAAAACGATTATTTAGCATTTTGACTTCTTCTGTTTGATATTGACCTTTTAACGCATAAAAAAAACCATTTTCATTCAGTAAATGCTGACACCATTGCGTCATATCAGATAAAGAAGCAAAAGCACGACTTAATACGCCATCAAACTTTTGCTCCGGTTGATACTCCTCAACACGACTTAAAACAGGTTCAACATTAGTCAGCTCCAATTCTCTCACTGCATTACGAATAAAACTGATGCGTTTACCTAAACTATCCAACAGATAGAACTTTTTATTCGGATTAGCAATCGCCAACGGTAAACCAGGCAATCCCGGCCCAGTACCAACATCAATAAAACGTCTTCCAACCAAATAAGGGCTTACCACTAAACTATCTAAAATATGTTTTATTAACATCTCTTGCGGATCACGCACTGAAGTAAGGTTATATGCCTTATTCCACTTATGCAAAAGCTCCACTAATTTCACTAATTGAGACTTTTGCTGATCGGTCAAGGAAATATCGGCAATTGACAATAATTGAGTCAGTTTTTCCAATAACATCTTACTCACCACGTTTCAACATTCCTTGCTTTTTCAAATAAACTAATAAAATTGAAATTGCTGCTGGGGTAATGCCGGAAATACGCGAAGCCTGTCCAATAGAAACAGGTCGATGCTGTTCTAATTTAGATCTCACTTCATTAGATAAGCCAACAACAGCGGAATAATCAAATTCAGAAGGAATTAAAGTATTTTCGTGGCGTTTATGTCGTTCTATCTCTTCTTTTTGATGCTCAATATAACCTTGATATTTAATCGAAATCTCAACCTGTTCCACTGCCTCTTTATCTTGCATTGCCGGTTGGAAAGGGGTTAATTGACATAATTTTTCATAATCTATCTCCGGACGGCGTAGCAGATCCTCTCCGTTTGCTTCACGTATTAACGGAGAATTCAACACAGAATTGACTTCATCCAAATATTCAGAACGAGGATGAATCCAAATTTGTCTTAAACGTTGACGTTCAAGCTCAATATTTTCTAATTTTTGATTAAATCTCGCCCAGCGCGCATCATCAACCAAACCAAGCTCACGTCCAATAGAAGTTAAACGCAAATCGGCATTATCTTCACGTAACAATAAACGATATTCCGCACGCGAAGTAAAGACACGATATGGTTCTTTCGTACCTAATGTGCAGAGATCATCAACCAATACACCGATATATGCTTGATCACGACGCGGATACCACGCCTCTTTGTCTTGTACGTGTAAACCGGCATTCAATCCCGCAAGAATACCTTGTGCTGCCGCTTCTTCATAACCTGTGGTACCATTGATCTGTCCAGCAAAGAACAAACCGTTGATCGCTTTCGTTTCTAAAGAAGGTTTCAGATCTCTCGGATCAAAGAAATCATATTCAATTGCATAACCAGGTTTAACAATTCGAGCATTTTCCAAACCCTGCATTGAGTTAACGATGCCCATTTGCACATCAAACGGTAGACTGGTAGAAATGCCGTTCGGATAGATCTCATTGCTGGTTAATCCTTCTGGTTCTAAAAAGATCTGATGTCCATTTCGATCACCGAACCGCATTACTTTGTCTTCTATCGAAGGGCAATACCGTGGACCAACACCTTCAATGATCCCTGTGTACATTGGACTACGATCTAAATTAGCACGAATAATATCGTGTGTTTTAAGATTAGTATGAGTAATGTAGCAAGGCACTTGTTGTGGATGTTCATCAACACTTCCCATATAGGAAAATACCGGCAAAATCTCATCACCGTGTTGCTGTTTTAGCACGGAAAAATCGATAGTTCTTGCATCAAGACGCGGTGGAGTACCAGTTTTTAATCTAGCTACGCGCAGATCAAGATCACGAAGACGTTCTGCTAAACGAACGGATGCAGGATCTCCGGCACGTCCACCTTCATAATGATCAAGACCAATGTGAATTTTACCTGCTAAGAAAGTACCTGCTGTTAATACCACTGCTTTAGCCTTAAATGTTAATCCCATTTTGGTATTAACACCGCTTACGTGACCATTTTCAATAAGAATATCAGTTACTTCTTGTTGAAAAAGATCTAAATTAGGCTGCCGTTCTAAAGCCGTTCTAACCGCCTGACGATATAAAACACGATCTGCCTGAGCTCTAGTTGCTCTTACAGCAGGCCCTTTACTACTATTTAATGTTCTGAACTGAATTCCTGCTTGGTCAGTAGCGTGAGCCATTAAACCGCCTAAAGCATCGATCTCTTTTACTAAATGTCCTTTACCGATCCCTCCGATTGCCGGATTACAGGACATTTGCCCTAAAGTATCTATATTATGTGTGATTAATAATGTTTTTAGACCCATTCTTGCCGGGGCGAGAGCCGCTTCTGTACCTGCGTGACCTCCACCGACAACAATGACATCATATTGATTTGGATAAAGCATAAAAAACCTAAAATTTGAAAATTAATTTGTGATAAGAAAATTTGATTATTTTAACTGAATTTTGAGGATCTGTTAAAATTTAATTTTTAAGATCACAATGAATGATCGCTAATAATAGAACAGATCTCTATATAGAGATCTTTTTATTATTGTTATTATTAGTAGCTTAGATCCTTGTGAGAAAGTTTGTTTTTCATAAAGATCTTAATGAGTTAAGATCCTTATGAAACTGTGAAGATCATTAGCGAAAGTGTGATCTTTTTTGTGGATAAAGTGCTTTTTTTTCCACAGGTGATCTAATTTATAAAATTATATTCAGCAATAAAACAGTTTATATAATGGAAATTCATCAGTTTATCCACAGGAGATCATAACAGATCAGGAAAGACGACTGAGTAAATTTGGTAGCCATTGCTCAGCTTCAGCTTCCGGATCAGCACAGACTGACATATCAATTCTCAGTGAAGGACAGATCTTTACAGCGTGACATTGAGTAAGCTCGGTTTCAACCCGATCTACTGCAAAACAGAAAGTGTCGTAATCACTGTTTCCTAAACCGACCACAGCAAAACGCAGATCGGAAAGATCTGGATTTTCTTCATTAATCTGTTCAAAAAGCGGTTGTAAATTATCGGGTAAATCACCAGCACCGTGTGTAGAAGTGACTATCAGCCAGTTTTTATCCTCGATCACTTGATTTAACTCATCAGGGCCGTGAAATAAATTGGTTTTGAAACCTTGTTGCTGTAAACAGTCTTCTAAATGTTCAGCTACATACTCCGCACCGCCTAAAGTACTGCCGCTGATAATTGTGATTTTTTTCATTAAAAAACTCCTTAAGGTTAGCGTCGCTATTTTTTGCAATAAAAAACGGTATCTTTGCGATACCGTTTGTCATTTTAGTTTCTTGGTAGGTAATTGGTTGGGTTGACCGATTTGCCTTTATAACGAATCTCAAAGTGTAATTTAACACTATTGGTTCCGGAACTTCCCATTTTTGCGATCTGTTGCCCCGCTGTCACCTGTTGCTGATCTTTTACTAAGATCGATTCATTGTGGGCATAAGCACTGAGATAATCATCATTGTGTTTAATAATGATCAAGTTACCGTAGCCACGCAATGCATTGCCGGCATAAACAACACGTCCGGGTGCGGCAGCATAAACGGCTTGACCTCGAGAACCTCCAATGTCGATCCCTTTATTGCCGCCATCACTGTTGGAGAAGCCTTGAATAATATTACCTTTTGTCGGCCAAATCCAAGTGATGTTACTGTTATTAACGGCAACAGGCTCAATATTACGTGGTGCTTGGTTAACGGTGTTAGTTGGCTGCGGTTCAACCGGAACGGTATTGACGGAATTGTTGCTGGTTGTCTGCATTGTACCAGCAGTAGATTTAATTGGACCAATTACTGTGCCGTCAGAGCCGTAAGCTGTACCGTTTGGACCCGGTGTGTAAGTGACGGCTGGTTGTGTCGGTGCGGTAGCAGCTGTTGTAGTTGATGCAGTAGTTGTGGTCGCCGCAATAGTTTCATTGCTTTCCGCCGCATTGTTACTAATACGTAATTTTTGACCGACACTTAATTTATAAGGTTCGGGAATATGGTTTAATGCCGCCAATTCACGCACATCCATACCGGAAATATAGGCAATTAAGAACATTGTATCGCCTTTACGTACAGTATAACTGTCGCCTTTATAGAAACCTTTATCTATTTTGCTATAGTCAGGTGCATTGGTTTGTGGATTGCGTGGAATAGTGAAATCTTGAGAAACAGCTTTTTTCGTAGCTGGTTTTGTTACCGGTTGAGGTGCTGGTGTTGGCGCTGAAACAGGTTGTGGTTGTTGATAAGTTGATTGAGTTTGCACCGGTTGAGCTTGCGGTTGTGGTGTTGCTGGTGTCGCCATCATATCGGAAGGCATTTGTTGTTGTTGTACCTGTGGTTCCCAGGTAGAATTTGCACTATTACCGACGGACTGCATAATTCCCGGTGTTAATGTACCATTAACATCTTCGACAGGTGCAGAATTATTACTGCTACAACCTGCAAGCACGGCAACAACAACGGGGATAAGTAAAAAAGATTGTTTCATAAATATTCCTATTAAAATTTTGCTACTTTAAGAGAAAATAGGCACAGATTGCTAATACTACAACGCCCCAGCCAATGATTTCAATATAATTGCGTAATTGTGCGGCAAATCGTTCTCCTCCCCAAGCGGATAATTTTGCGACTAAAAGAAAACGAGCGGTACGAGAAATAAAGGCCGTTGCAACAAACGGCAAGAATGCCATTTGCATTACACCAGCACAAATAGTGAACACTTTATAAGGAATTGGCGAAAAGCCGGCAACGAAAACTACTAAAATACCCCATTTTTCAAACCAAGATACAGCGGTGTCCCAATGTGATTGATATCCCCAAAGAGAAATATAATCTTTAATAAAATCAAAAGCATAATAGCCAACAGCATAACCGATTATACCGCCGATAGTTGAAGCTAAACCACAATAAATAGCATAACGCAAAGCTTTTTGTGGTTTTGACATCGACATTGGCACCAACATCACATCTGGAGGAATAGGAAAAAAAATAGCTTCAATGAAGCTAACTAATAATAACCAATAAACGGCAAATTTATGTTTCGACCATTGCATTGTTTTGTCATACATTCGGCCAAACAGATTCATAAAGTATCTCCTTTTACTAACGGCACAAATTTAACTTTTTCAATATTTTCAATCTGATATTTATCATTAATACGCGTAATACGTTGCAAAACCTGTTGCTCTTCTCCTACCGGCAAAACGAGTCGCCCGCCATCCGACAACTGTTGTAATAATGCAGTTGGTATAGTTGACGGCGCAGCGGTAACGATAATCGCATTAAATGGTGCTTGTCCTGCTAAACCTTCCCAGCCATCACCGTGTTTTAAGCGAATATTATGTAATTCCAATTTTTTAAAACGGTGCATTGCCTGCCATTGTAAGGATTTAATTCTTTCTACACTAAAGATCTGTTGTGCCAATTTGGCTAAAATTGCGGTTTGATAACCACTGCCGGTGCCGATTTCCAACACTTTATCGGTCGATTGTAATTGCAGCAGTGCTGTCATTTTTGCCACGATATAGGGTTGTGAAATGGTTTGCCCATCACCAATCGGCAACGGCATATCTTCGTAACTGTGTTGACGGAAGACCTCCTCAATAAAGAAAGGACGAGGAACTTCATAGATCGCTTGTAAAACTCGTTGATCGTGAATACCACGATGATAGAGTTCATTAACCAAACGTTGTTGTTCAACAGACATAATGATTATCCTAAATTAATCCACTCTTGTACTGCAGCTAGAGAATGATGAGCGGTCATATCTGTCTGTATTGGCGTAATAGAAACAAAACCATTGGCAACAGCGTGAAAATCAGTGCCTTCATCGGCATATTCCGGCAAACTGGACAGACCTAACCAGTAAATAGCTTCGCCACGTGGATCAATTTGTTTAATAATTTCTCCTTCACTGGAACGATAGCCGAGTTTAGTCACTTTTGTACCTTTTAATTGATCATAAGGCAGATCAGGGACATTGATATTTAAAATTTCACGACGATGCAATAGATGAGAGTGTAATTTCGGAATTAGATCACAAACCACTTTAGCGGCGGTGTCGTAATGTTGTCTGCCGTCAAGTGATACCGCAATAGCAGGTAAACCTAAATGGCGACCTTCAAAGGCGGCGGCAACCGTACCCGAATAGAGAATATCATCGCCAAGATTGCAACCAGCATTAATACCGGATACCACTAAATCGATTTTACCGGCAAGCAAATAATTCATCGCTAAATAAACGCAATCCGCAGGCGTGCCGTTAACACAATAGTCGCCATTATCAATTTGGCGTGGACGCAACGGTTCAACCAGAGTGAGTGCAGAAGACGCAGCACTTCGATTGCGATCAGGAGCAACAATAATAACATTGGCAAAAGTACGTAAATAGGAAGCTAAAGTTTGAATGCCTTCAGCGTGAAAGCCATCATCATTACTTAATAAAATATTCATCATATGCTCCTTTTTTCTTTCTGAATATAAGTGAGGAATAATCTAAAGAGTTTTGTGCAATAAAGCAACAGCTTCGCAAGCTATCCCTTCTCCGCGACCAGTAAAGCCCAATTTTTCGGTAGTGGTGGCTTTAACATTGACTTGAGCAATATTGCATTGCAAATCTTGAGCGATATTAGCTCGCATCTGATCGATATACGGTCGCATTTTCGGGGCTTGAGCAATAATGGTGACATCCACATTTCCGATATGGTAGCCAAGTTGTTGAATTTGGCGGAATGCTTCCTTTAATAATTCTCGGCTGTCCGCACCTTTATATGCGATATCGGTATCTGGAAACAGTTTACCAATATCGCCTAATGCAGCGGCACCGAGTAAGGCATCGGTTAGTGCGTGCAATGCAACATCGCCGTCTGAATGAGCTAACAAACTTTTGGCATAGGGAATTTTAACGCCACCAAGGATGACAAAACCCTTGCCGTCATCAGTAAAGGCGTGAACATCAAAACCGTGACCGATTCTTATCATTGTTTTTCCTCTTTTTGTTGTTGCAGTAAATAAAATTCGGCTAATGCCAGATCTTCCGGACGGGTAATTTTGATATTATCGCTGCGACCGGAAACTAATTGCGGATAATCACCGATTAACTCCAGTGCAGAGGCTTCATCGGTAACACTTAACCCTTGTTGATGAGCATATTGCAACGCTTGTTTTAAACGTTGTGCCGGGAAAAATTGTGGCGTTAATGCGTGCCATAAACGTGATCTATCTTCCGTTTTTTCAATCTGCTGTCGATTTGGAAAAGCTTTTTTGATAGTGTCAACAACTGGTTTAGCCAAAATAGCTCCCTGAGTATCGGTTATCGCACATAATTTATCTAAATCCTGATGGGTAATGCAGGGTCTGGCAGCATCGTGTACCATCACCCAACCATCTTCATCAACAGTTTTTAAGGCATTTAATACTGACTGATCGCGGCTTTTACCGCCAATTACCCATTTGATTTTTGGATGATTTTTTAACGGAAATTGGGAAATATAGGGATCTTCAGCGGCAACAGCGACAATAATTTTTTCAATTGCAACATAAGTGAGAAGTTTTTCCAATGTGTGTTGCAAAATGGTTTTGCCGAGCAAAGAGAGATACTGCTTTGGGCAGTTGCTTTGCATACGACTGCCAACACCGGCAGCAGGGACAATAGCAAATATTCGACGAATCATTAACGAATGCTCCTTTATTTTTCAGATTTTAAGATACGATAAAAAGTTTCATTCGGTTTGACCATTTCATAATTTCTGCGAGCACGTTCTTCAACCGCCGCAAAACCCTGTTTTAAATCTTGTGTTTCCGCTTTTGCTTCTTGGTTAATTTGGCTCTGTTTTTCATTGATGCTTTTCTGTTGACTGATTTCTGTTATTGTTTGTTTATAAGTTTTATAACCGGAATCACCGAACCAAAAGTTATAAATTGAAATTAATAATAATGAGAATAAAGCGATAGTTAATAAACGCATAAAACGAAATAAGCTAGCGAAAATGAATAGTGCATAGTTTACCTTGAATTACATCACAATACGACATTTAATCTCGTAAACGAGAGGGATAGATAATTAACGATTTTATTTCATAAACCCCTAAGGTAAGATAACCAATTTATTTTAACGATAAAACAGAATTGATATTTAGGTGCAAATTGATGAAACCTTTAAAAATTATTTTTGCCGGCACGCCCGATTTTGCGGCAAAACATTTGCAGGCGTTATTAGACTCTCAACATCAGGTGATTGCGGTTTATACTCAGCCAGACAAACCGGCGGGACGAGGTAAAAAATTACAACCAAGTGCAGTTAAGCAGTTGGCATTGGCTCATAATCTATCTGTTTTTCAACCGAAATCACTACGTAAAGAAGAGGCTCAACAGCAATTAGCACAATTAAATGCTGATGTAATGGTAGTGGTAGCTTATGGGTTAATTTTACCGAAAGCAGTGTTGGAGATGCCTCGTTTAGGCTGTTTAAATGTTCACGGTTCATTATTGCCTCGTTGGCGAGGTGCTGCGCCGATTCAACGTGCGATTTGGGCAGGCGATGACCAAACTGGTGTCACCATTATGCAGATGGATGAAGGTTTAGATACTGGTGATATGTTGTATAAAGTAAGTTGTGAAATCAGCAAGGATGAAACTTCCGCATCGTTATATCAAAAGTTAGCTACATTGGCACCAAAAGCATTAATTGAGGTGTTGGATCATTTAGATGAGGGCAAATATCCGCCACAAGCGCAACAAAATGAATTCAGCAATTATGCCGAAAAATTAAGTAAAGAAGAGGCAAAATTGGATTGGTCATTGCCGGCAGCTCAGCTTGAACGTTGCATTCGAGCATTTAATCCGTGGCCGATTAGTTGGTTGGAAACAACGGATGCTCAAGGTAATAAACAAATATTGAAAGTTTATCAAGCCACTGTGTTGCCACATCAAAATCAAACAGCTGGCACTGTGTTGCAGGTAAATAAACAGGGAATACAGATTGCTACTGCTGATGGTGTATTGAATATTACACAATTACAGCCGGCAGGTAAGAAACCGATGACAGTGCAAGATTTCCTTAATGGACGCAGTGATTGGTTTGAAGTCGGAAAACAACTTGATTAAGTGAGCCAGAAATGAAACCTCAATTATCTAAAAAAATGCCGTTGCGAGCGGTGATGGCTGAAGTGATATTGCAAGTGTTGGATCAAGGAAAATCACTCTCTTCATTATTACCGGAGGCACAACAACGTGTTTCCCTACAGGATATGGGATTGTTACAGGAAGTTTGTTTTGGTATCTGTCGTGTTTTACCAAGACTGGAACGTATTATCGGTAAATTGGTGACTAAACCTTTAAAAGGAAAAACTCGCATTGTTCATTGTCTGTTATTAGTGGGGTTGTATCAGTTACTTTATACCCGTATTCCGGCACACGCCGCAGTCGATGAAGTAGTAAAAGCAACCAAAGTATTAAAAGTGGAGAGCTTTCGTGGCTTGGTCAATGGTGTAATGCGTCATTTTTTGCGAGAGCAAGAGTCGATTTTGGCGGTGATTGATAAACATTGGCAAACATTACATCCGGAATGGTTGGTGAATCTATTGAAATCTTATTATCCGCAAAATTGGCGACAGATTGTTGAAGAAAATAATCAAAAACCGCCGATGTGGTTACGCGTTAATCAACAATATTGTAGTACCGAACAGTATCAACAGTTATTAGCACAACAACAAATTGCCAGTGAAGTATCACAACTACCTTCTGCTTTACGTTTACAAAACGCCATTTCAGTGGAGCAGTTGCCTAATTTTGAACAGGGCTGGGTAAGCGTTCAGGATTGTCACGCACAATGGGCAGCATTGCTATTAGATGGGCAGAATAATGAAACGATATTGGATGCTTGTGCTGCACCAGGCGGAAAGACAACGCATATTTTAGAATTAGCACCACAAGCAGTAGTCACTGCTTTGGACGTTGATGTTGGTCGTTTGCAACGAGTTGAGCAGAATTTGCAACGCCTCAATCAGCACGCAAACGTGATTTGCGGTGATGCATCACAGCCGCAACAATGGTTGAATAATGATGAAAGGTTTGATCGTATTTTATTGGATGCACCTTGTTCGGCAACCGGTGTGATTCGTCGTCATCCAGACATCAAATGGTTGCGACAGCCAAGTGATATAGAGCAGTTGGTTGCATTACAAAAACAGATTTTGGAGGCCTTATGGCAACGACTAAAAGTAAATGGTGTTTTACTTTATGCGACTTGTTCTATTTTGCCACAGGAAAATAGTGAGCAAATTCGATCTTTTTTAGCGACGCATTCCGATGCAAAATTGAGCGCAGTTGATTTAGGCGAGCAGGGCATAGATACCGGATTCGGTTTTCAATGTTTTCCGCATCAACAAGGCGGAGATGGTTTCTTTTATGCCAAATTAGTGAAACAAGCTGAAAGGTAAGAAGGGTGAAAATTATCATATTGGGGGCCGGTCAGGTTGGCGGTACGTTAGCAGAGAATTTGGTTAGCGAAGATAACGAAATCACGTTAGTAGATAATGATATTGAACGATTGAATCGTTTGCAGGATAAGCACGATTTACGTGTCGTTCACGGTAATGCATCATCGCCACGTACTCTACGTGAAGCAGGGGCTACTGATGCAGATATGCTGGTGGCGGTTACCAGTTCGGATGAAGTCAATATGGTGGCTTGTCAGGTGGCTTATACACTATTTAAAGTTCCGACAAAAATTGCGCGTATCCGTAATGCTGAATATATTCGTGAAAAAGATAAACTGTTTAAGAATGAAGTTTTGCCTATCGATCATATTATTTCACCTGAACAGTTGGTAATTGATGATATTGCCCGTTTGGTGAATTACCCCGGAACATTACAAGTAGCTAATTTTGCGGATGGATTGATCAGTTTAGCTGTAGTTAAGGCTTATTACGGTGGGCCTTTAGTTGGCTACTCCATTTCAATGTTACAGGAACATTTGCCACATATTGATGCACGTGTTGTATCTATTTGGCGTCAAGATAAAGTGATTCGACCGCAAGGTTCAACCATTATTGAAGCGGGCGATGAAGTGACTTTTATTTGTGCCAGTCAGCACATCCGTGCGGTGATGAGTGAATTGCAACGGTTAGAGAAAAATTATCGTCGCATAATGATTGTTGGCGGTGGTAATGTGGGGTCGGGCTTGGCAAGAACACTGGAAAATGATTACAGTGTTAAACTGGTTGAGCGTAATCAAAAGCGAGCGGAAATATTGGCGGAGAGATTATCAAAAACCATTGTTTTTTGTGCCGATGCCTCTGATCAATCTTTTCTGTTTGAAGAACATATTGAAAATATTGATGCATTTATTGCCTTAACCAGTGATGATGAAGCCAATATTATGGCATCACTGTTGGCAAAACGGTTGGGAACAAAAAAAGCGATTGCTTTAATCCAACGTATTGCTTATCTGCATTTGGTACAGGGCGGCACGATCGATATTGCCATTTCACCGCAACAGGCGACTGTTTCGGCACTGTTAAGTTATGTCAGAAAAGGCGATATTGTGAATGTTACCGTATTGCGGCGCGGTGTGGCTGAAGTGATCGAAATTGTGGCTCACGGTAATGTACAAACTTCACAAGTTATTGGACGTGAGTTGAAAAAAATCAAAATTCCGCAAGGCGTGATCATCGGGGCAGTTAGTCGTAACGGTGAAGTGTTAATTGCCAATGAGGAGTTGATGATTGAAGAAAATGATCACGTTATTTTGTTCTTGCAAGATAAAAAGTATATTGCTGAAGTGGAAAAATTATTCCAACCAAGCCCGTTCTTTATCTAAAAAGGTAACACTATGTTTAATCGACCATTTATTCTCTACATTTTAGGTTCAGTGCTTTCTAAAATTGCGTGGTTGATGATTATTCCGTTAATCGTAACCTTTTTTCATAATGGTGATGGTTTGATTGGTTTTTTAATCTGTATCGGCATCACTCATTTTGTCTCTTTTATTTTAACGCGTAAAAAACCGCAAGATATGCGCTTACGTGTGAAAGATATGCTGTTGTTGACGACTCTGATTTGGGTGATTAGTTGCGTGTTCAGTGCATTACCATTTATTGTAATCAGTGATTTTAGTTTTACTGATGCCTATTTTGAAACTGTTTCTGGTCTGACAACTACAGGTTCTAGCATTATTGTTGATGTGAGCGATACCTCTCCGGCACTGTTAATGTGGCGTTCTACAATGCAATGGTTAGGAGGTTTAGGCTTTATTGTGATGGCAGTTGCGGTGTTGCCGTTCTTAAATGTGGGGGGAATGACATTGTTCCGAACCGAGTCTTCTGATAAATCCGATAAAATTTTGCCGCAAGCACGAGATATTGCTAAAAGTATTATTCAGATTTATCTCTCTTTAACCGTTATTTGTCTATTTTGCTATATGTGGTCGGAAATGGATTTTTTTGATGCAATTAATCACGCCTTTACCACGATTGCAACCGGCGGATTTTCGACACGCAGTGGCTCAATGAGTGAATTTAACAGTAATACACAATGGATTTGCACGGTATTTATGTTTATCGGCTCATTACCTTTCCTATTAATGGTGCAGGCAATTCATCGGCGAAATATTTGGGTTTTATTCCGTGATCAGCAATTAATGGGATTTACTGTTTTTGTTTTTATTGTTGCTTTATTCACTGCTGCTTGGCTCAATTATGAGAATGTATTTAGTTGGCAGGATAGCCTTCGTTATGCTTTTTTTAATTTAATTAATATTATGTCCACTTGTGGCTTTAGTTTAGGTAATTTTGATACTTGGACGGCAACCACAACAATGATATTTACGGTCGCTTTTATTTTAGGAGGGTGTTCAGGCTCAACTACCGGTGGAATTAAGATATTCCGTTTTCAAATAATGTTCCAAGTATTAAAACATCAAATATTAAGATTGATTCATCCAAATAGTATTTCCGCTGTACATTATAATCGCCATACGGTATCAAATGAAACAGTGTTTGGGATTGTAGGATTTATCTTCAGTTACTTTATGATTATGGCTGTATTAGCAGTGTTAATGGCAATTTCAGGAATGAATTTTGAAAGTGCGTGGAGTGCGGCTGCAACAGCAATCAGTAATGTTGGACCGGGATTTGGTAATGAAGTAGGAGCCAGTGGCAGTTTTGCTAATATTCCGACAGTAGCAAAATGGCTGATGATTTTAGGAATGTTATTGGGACGACTTGAAATTATGACAATTCTTATTTTATTGTTTCCTAATTTTTGGAAAAAATAGTTAAAAATATTTGTATCACATTTTCAATAAAAATATAATGTGCGCCGTTTTAACATTTGATTATTAATTTTAGATTGGAAGTATAAAAATGAGTTTTTTTAAAGAATTCCGTGAGTTTGCAATGCGTGGTAATGTCGTTGATATGGCTGTCGGGGTTATTATCGGCGGTGCATTTGGTAAAATTGTAAGCTCTTTAGTTGGTGATGTTGTAATGCCGATTATCGGTTTATTGGTAGGCGGAGTTGATTTTAAAGATCTTAAAATTATTTTGCGCGGACCGGTCGGTGATATACCAGCAGTGACCTTAAATTATGGTATGTTTATTCAAACTGTTTTTGATTTCATTATTATTGCATTTGCTATTTTTGTTGCAATTAAAGCGATGAATAAATTAAAACGTGAAAAACCGGTAGAAGAACCAAAACCTGCTGAACCAAGCGCAGAAGAAAAATTATTAACAGAAATTCGTGATTTATTAAAAAATAAATAATTAAGGATTTTATGCAACAAGAACAAACAACTCCAAAACCAAATGCGATTGCTAAATTGATTTTTGCCAGTAGATGGGTTCAATTGCCGATCTATCTTGGTTTAATCGTGGTACAGATTATTTATGCCTTTAAATTTTTGAAATCACTTTGGCATTTGATAGTAAATCTTAATCAAATGGATGAAAACACAATAATGTTAGCAGTGTTGAATCTGATTGATGTGGTTATGATTGCCAACTTATTGGTGATGGTGTTGGTTGGCGGTTATGAAACTTTTGTTTCTAAATTAAATACTGATAATCATCCGGATCAACCGGAATGGTTGGATCACGTTAATGCTTCAGTGTTGAAAGTGAAGTTATCAATGGCGATAATTAGTATTTCCTCTATTCATATGTTGCAGACATTTATTAATGCGGCTAATTTGCCGGAAAAACAGGTTATGTGGCAATTGTTTTTACATCTCGGTTTCTTAGCATCAGCATTGGCGGTGGCATATACTGATAGGATTTTATATAACACAACGCATAAACAGCATTAATAATGATAGATGTACTTTTAAAATTCTTCTAAGATATAAACTAAACCTACATTTTGAAGTCAGTTCATTTTGTAGGTTTTTTTGTAGAATTGTCAAACCAAGTACAATACCTTATGAAAAAACTTCATAAGGTGTTCTGAGTTACTCCTATTGATTTATTCTCTTACTGTTTTGGGAAATTTTCCTGTATTAGCCCATTGCTGTTCTCATCAATAATGTTTAATTGGGATTTTTCCACGATGTTCTTCGTTCTAGCGAGCTTTAAAAATAAAATGGTACTATCAGCTTATTAAGATATGTTAATGAAATTAATGGCGGAGAGTCATAGGAGTTGAACCTACCCAAGACTGCTGGCAGCCTTAACAGGATTTGAAGTCCTGCCGCCTCACCGGAAACGACGACTCTCCCGAGAGTGTAAGATATGTAACAAAAGTGTACTCATTTTACTGAATTTTTCTGATAAAAACAGTATTATTTATTTTATTTTCAATAATTAGGAATCTGTTATGTCAGGATTTTACCGACAACTTCCCTCTATTGATCGTTTACTGAAAACCGAAAACGGTATACTTCTTCTGGAAGAGTATGGACATAGCGCAACGGTTTCAGCAATGCGTAATTTTTTACAGCAAGCAAGGGAGTTCATTAAAATATCGGCACAATTACCGTCGTTTTGTGTAGATGATCAGGCTTTTTTGCGACAAGTGGAATTATCGTTACAACAGCAACGGCAAGTTGCCATTCAACCGGTGCATAATTTAACCGGAACGGTGCTACATACGAATTTAGGTAGGGCTATTTGGGCGGAATCGGCACAACAGGCGGCACTACAGGCGATGCGACAAAATGTGGCATTAGAGTTTGATTTGCAACAAGGTAAGCGTGGACATCGTGATGAAGCAATAAGTGAGTTGTTAGTACGTTTGACAGGTGCAGAAGCTGCTTGTGTTGTGAATAATAATGCAGCAGCAGTGTTGTTAATGTTAGCGACTTTTGCAAAGGATAGAGAAGTTATTATTTCGCGTGGTGAGCTGATCGAAATTGGTGGTGCTTTCCGTATTCCCGACATTATGCAACAGGCAGGTTGTAAGCTAGTAGAGGTTGGTACAACAAATCGTACACACTTGCGTGATTATGCACAAGCAATCAATGAAAATACTGCTTTTTTATTGAAGGTGCATAGCAGTAATTATCAAATTGTCGGTTTTACTAATAGTGTTAGTGAAGAAGAGTTAGTACAGTTGGGGAAAAATAAAAATATTCCAGTAATTACTGATTTAGGTAGTGGAGCGTTGATCGATTTTCGTAATTATGGTTTGCCATACGAACCACAAGTACAACAGAAAGTGGTGGCGGGAGTGGATTTAATCTCGTTTTCTGGTGACAAATTATTGGGTGGGCCACAGGCAGGCATTATTGTCGGCAAAAAAGCGTTGATTGAGCAATTACAACAACATCCGTTAAAACGAGTGTTGCGTTGTGATAAGGTGATTTTAAGTGCATTGGAAGCAACGTTACGCTTATATCTCGAGCCAGAAAAGTTACCTAAATCATTGCCGACATTAAATGCTTTAACAAAAACTATAGAAGAATTACAAACGCAGGCGCAACAATTATTACAAATGTTACAGGTAAAGTTCGGAGATCGCTTTTATTTAATGATAGAATCTTCTGTTGCTCAAATTGGTAGTGGGGCGCAACCAATGACAAAAATTGATTCTTTAGCGGTAACTTTGCAGGCAAAATCGACGAAAAGCGAAGATTTATATCAATTAATGACAATACTTAAGTCATTATCGCAACCTATTATCGGTCGTGTTGAAAATAATAAATTATGGTTAGATTTGCGTAGTGTAGCACGAATAGAAACATTATTAACAACGGTAAATGAATTATGATTATAGTCACGGCGGGACACGTTGATCACGGAAAAACTGCTTTACTTCAAGCATTGACAGGCACTAATGCTGATCGTCTTCCGGAAGAGAAAAAACGGGGAATGACGATTGATCTTGGTTATGCTTATTTGCCAATCGGTGATCGTGTTCTTGGTTTTATTGATGTGCCGGGACACGAAAAATTTCTCTCTAATATGTTGGCAGGATTGGGGGGTGTAGATTATGCAATGTTGATGGTGGCGGCAGATGAAGGTATTAAGCCACAAACTGTTGAACATTTAACCTTACTGTATTTATTGCAGTTTAAACAAATTTTAATTGTTATTACAAAAGCGGATCGTGTTGATTCTAAGCTAATTGAGCAATTATTGCAGAAAATTCGCAAGCAATTTCCATTCTTAGCTCAAAATCCTGCATTTATCACTTCCGCTTATTCAGGTCAGGGTATTGATGAGTTAAAGCAGTATTTATTGAAACTGGAAAATCTGAGTGATCAAAATAAACCGTTCCGTTATGCAATAGATCGCGTATTTACTTTAAAAGGTGCTGGATTAGTAGTCACTGGAACTGTGTTCAGTGGAGCGGTGTCAGTAGGTGATGAACTTTATCTTTCTTGTGCACAACAGAAGGTTAGGGTTAAAAGCATTCACGCTCAAAATCAGAATTCGTCAAAAGGGGTTGCCGGGCAACGTGTGGCATTAAATCTTGCTACTGAATTAGGCAAAGATGAGATTAAACGTGGAGATTGGCTTAGTAGTTTAGAAACAATGCCTTTTAGTGACAGAATAACGATTAAATTAAAACCAAATCAGGTTTTAAATGACAGTCAGGCGGTGCATATTTATTATGCGGCAAATCATACAATTGGCAAATTTACTCGATTGATCAATGGTGAAAATGATTTAGTTGAATTGGTAATGGATAAACCGTTGTTGATGGCGAGTGGTGATAAATTGATTTTGCGTAATGCTGATGATCAGCAGACATTAGCTGGTGCAACAGTATTGGAGATTAACTCTCCGAAACGGCATAAACGTACGCCGGAACGGTTGAGTTATCTGCAATCGTTATTACAGTGTACTAACAGCATTGAAAGGATCAAATTTTATCTTAAAAATCAGACATTGGAAGTTGCTCATTTACAATGGATAGAGCAGTTGACTTCTAGTCAGTTACGACAATTACAACAGCAACAACACTTGTTTTTATACCGTGATCAGGCATTTTCCTTGAATTACCAACAGCAACAACAACAAGCGTTATTACAGCATTTGGCTCAGTTTCACGAGCAACATCAAGATCAATTAGGAGTTAGTAAGGTACGTTTATGGCGAATGAGTGCCTTGCAACAACCGAAGATATTAATTTTCCATTTTATTGATCAATTAGTGGCACAGCAGCAGATGCTGCAAGCCAATGGTTGGTTACATTTACCTGAACATCAGATCAGTTTTACTTCACAGGAGCAGCAGCTTTGGCAAGCGGTGGAGGCGGAATTTACGAAAACCACACAACCTATTTGGGTGCGTGATATGGCAAAAATTTTATCGTTAGATGAACAGGAGATGCGCTGTTTTATGTATAAAGCAGGAAAAATGGGATTATTGATTCCAATTGTGAAGGATCGATTTTTCCGTCAGCAAGATATTCAGCGTTTTGCACAATGGTTAAAAGTTTACCTTCGTCAATATCAACAGATTTCGGTAAATGAGGTTCGGGATCAACTCGGGTTTGGACGTAAATTATCGGTACAGTTAGTAGAATATTTTGATCGTTCCGGATTTTTACGACGAAAAGGAAACTTTCATTTATTAAGAGATGAAGATGCTTTTTAATAAAATAAGCGTAATAGTTAACAACAGGTACAAATAATATTTAATTTGTCCTATAATTACGCGATTTTTAAATTGGTTGAGGAATATAGGTTATGACACGAAATTATTTCACTTACTCTATTCTTGCTTTGGGGTTATGCTTATCGAGTGTTACCTATGCAGCGAATAGCCAAAATACAGAATTGAAACAAATTTTATCCCGTGCTTTTGAGAAAGATCCGGAATTATTAGAAGCAAAAGCCAATACGATGATTGCTCACAATCAAACAGAACAGGCAATTTCGGGGCATTATCCAACACTATCTGTTTTTGGTCGTCAGTCATTAGAGGATTATTCTCGTTATCAAACAAATGATAGAAATAATAAATTTACACCGGGAGCACAGGCGAATGTGAACCTTTACTCTTTTGGTGCAATTGAAAAAAAGGTCGCTTATTCTGAGGCCAATGAAGATTCTTTCCGTTATAAATATGATGAAACAAAAGAGAATATTGCCTATAAAATTACAGAACTCTATTTAATGGCAATTCGTAGTAAAGATGCGATTGCAGCACAACAACGAGGATTAGCTCGTTTGCGTAGTATTATCGGTGAAATAGAGGCGATTGCAGACAATGATGAAGGGCGTCGTTCTGAGTTGGTGCAGGCAGAAGCACGAATGTTTGCAGTTGAGCAACAACAAAATACCTCTGAACGTGAGTTACAGGACGCATTAAGTCAATTGCAACGTTATTCAGGTAAAGCGGTAAAAGTGAGTGGGTTGTCTGATCCTTTTAAAGGAATGACAGCTGTTGTACTAAAGAAACAGTATTCTCAGAACCAATATTTGCATCCTTCCTATAAGACTGCTCAAGCTAAAATTAAGAGTGCGCACGCGAGTGTAGAAGCGGAGCAAGCGAGTCGTTATCCTAAATTAGATTTGATAGGGCAGGCAACTAAAGATGATCGCCAGGTTTATTTGAATGTATCTTGGGATATGTTTAATCGTGCTTCTTCATACAGCGTACAGGAAAAAGCACAAACATTAGAAGCTGAAAAAAGTCGTTTAGAGCAGACTAAATTAGAGTTGGAAGAGAAAACTAGGACTGCATTAATTAATTTAGAAGAGTACCAACGTCAAATTGGCACGTTATCAAAACAGGTTAACTCACTTTATGAAGTTACCAACTTTTATAAATTACAATTCCAAATTGCAAAGCGTTCTTTATTGGATTTGTTGAATGCGGAAAATGAATTATTAAGCGCGGAATTAAATCGAGTATCCGCCGAATATCAATTACGTCATTCTGTGTTGGATTATCTTTATTCACAAGGAATGACTACTAAATGGGCTATTGATCTTAAATAGAAAATAAAAACAGTTATGAAGTTAATTATTGAAAATGTTGCATTGGCAACACAAATTTTAGGGTCGCCACTTTCTGTGGCGACACTTGCCTCTCATACTATTCGCCGTAATGGCAATAATCTTGATTTTTCATCATTATGTGAATATTTGCGAAGCGAAGGTTTTGAGAATAATTTATCGCAACGATCATTGAATGAAATTCCTTCTTTGGCATTACCAGTAATTTTGATTTTACAGAATGAAGAAGCTGCAGTGGTAACTGCCATAGATACTAATGAAGAGGGTAAACGCCTTTATACCATTACTCATACTGATGGTATAAAACAGCAACTTGCTGAAGTAGATTTAGCTGAAAAATATCTTGGTTACTGTTGGTTTATTAAGCCGAAAGTAGAAAAAGATATCCGTTCTGAATTGCCGGAATACTCTTTGCCGAAGAGTTGGTTTTTCCGTATTATTTGGCGGTTTAAAAAATATTATTATCAGGTTATTGCGGCAACATTTATTATCAATTTCCTTGCTTTAATTAGTTCTCTCTATGTAATGAATGTGTATGACCGGGTAATTCCTAATCAGGCATATGAAACCTTATGGGTATTAAGTATAGGTGTGATTTTGGCAATCAGTTTTGAGTTTGCCGCCAAAATGATACGTGGACATTTAACAGATGTGGCAGGTAAAAAAGCCGATCTAATTATTAGTGCGATGCTGTTTCGGCGAGTAATGGCCTTGAAGTTGCAGAATCGTCCGGTTTCTTCTGGTTCTTACGCTAATAACTTACGTGATTTTGAGTCGGTGCGTGAATTTTTAACTAGTGCCAGTTTGCTGACTTTGGTTGATTTACCATTCTTATTGCTGTTTGTTACTGTAATTTGGATTGTCGCTGGTAAATTAGCATTGGTACCAGCGATTATTATTCCTTTGGTGATTGTTATCGGTATTTTGGCACAGGCCCCACTTTCCCGTGCCATTAATGAATCAATGCGTGAATCTTCACAACGTCAAGGCTTGGTGGTGGAAGCAATAGAGGGGATTGAAACTATTAAAAATAACAATGCAATGTCGTGGGCGCAGAAGCGTTGGGATTTTTATACCGCAAAAAGTTCTTTTTCCTCAATTAAAGTAAAAGATACCAGTAATTTTGTGGTGAATTTAATCACCGCTTTGCAGCAGTTAAACACTGTAATTCTAGTAATTTTCGGTACTTATCTGATTCATAGTGAAGATCCGAGTAGTCGCATCACAATGGGGGCACTGATAGCTTCTGTCATTCTTTCTGGGCGAGCATTAGCACCGTTGGGACAAATTGCTGGATTGGCAACTCGTTTCCAACAGGCGTGGTTAGCATTAAAAGGGGTAGAAGGTATTGTATCTAAACCTATTGATAAACCCGCAGATCGTGAATATATCAGTTTGAAACAGGTGCAAGGTCATTTGCAGTTTAATCACGTTTCTTTTAAATATCAGGAAGATAGTCAACCAGCATTGCAAGATTTTAACCTAATTGTTCGTCCGGGTGAGAAAGTAGGGGTATTGGGTAAAATTGGCAGTGGAAAATCTACGGCGTTGAAATTAGGTGTTGGTTTGTATGATCCGAGTAAAGGAAATATTACTTTAGATGGTATCAACCTCAAACAGCTCGATCCTTATTATTTACGCAATCAAGTTTTGTTATTAGAACAAAATCCTCGTCTATTTTTAGGAACTTTGCGTGAAAATTTGGATATAGGTCGAATGGATTCCTTCCCGAGCGATCAAACCCTATTAGTGGCGTTGCAACGTTTCGGCTTGTTAGGCTTAGTGCAAAATCATCCGCGAGGATTGGATATGTATCTTGGGGAAAATGGTTTAGGGCTATCCGGTGGGCAAAAACAGGCAGTGGCATTGGCTCGTATGACGTTAAAAGATCCGAAAGTAGTGTTGTTGGATGAACCTACTACTGGGTTGGATCAATTCCACGAACAACAGGCTTTGGTAGGTTTGTCACAATGGGTACAAAACCGTACTTTAGTGGTAGTTACACATCGTCCTCAAGTGTTGCAGTTAGTTGATAGAGTGATTGTAGTTGATAACGGAAAAGTGGTAATGGATGGGCCAAAGGATGCAGTATTAAAACGTTTAGCACAACCACAACAGCAAGAAGAAGCCACTGTGAAAATAGAACATCACAGCGATGATACAGAGAATAAATAGGTTTGAGCAATGAGTGATAAAAATAACGAAAATAAAAAGGATAACGAGCAAAGCGGAGAGCAGAAAAAGCAAGCTGATAATAAGGCGACATCTCTGAGTACTGAAATAAAAAAATCTGAACAATCACAAATGCCAACAGAAAAAGTGAATAGTAAGGATTTACGTCTGTTAAATGACCTCAATGCGGCATTGCAGGTGGAAAAACACACGGGTTCATTTGCTATGATTTGGCTATTGGGTGCTTTTTTAGTGGTGTTTCTAATTTGGTCATATTTTAGCAAAATAGAAGAAGTTACCCGTGGGCAAGGTACTATTATTCCAAATAGCCGAGAACAGATTATTCAAAGTTTGGATCCCGGCATTTTGGATCAAATGATGGTGCATGAGGGAGATTTGGTGGAAAAAGGACAGGTGTTATTAAAACTGGACGACACCAGAAGTTCTGCTATTTTGCGTGAAACACAAGCGAAAGTAGATAATCTTGAGGCGATTACCACACGTCTAAAAGCTGAAATTTCAGGGCAGACACCTGTTTTTTCAGAAAAAATTCCGAAAGAGATTAAAGATCGTGAAATGGAGGTCTATAAAGCGAAAAAACAAGCATTGGAAGAAGCAGTTAAAACTTTGCGAGATAGTAAAGCCTATCTTGATTCTGAAATTGCTTTGACAGAACCGATGGTAGCAAAAGGAGCGGTTTCACAGGTGGAATTATTGCGAATGAAGCGCTCAGCGAATGATATGGCATTGCAGATTTCTGAACGTGAACATAAGTATATTACTGATGCAGGTAATGAATTAGTGAGAGTACAAGGCGATCTTGATCAGGCAAAAGAGAATCTTGCAGCGCGAGCTGATCCAGTGGAGCGTTCTTTTATTCGTGCACCGTTAAAAGGTATTGTCAAAAATATCCGCATTAACACTATTGGTGGAGTCATTTCTGCTGGACAAGATATTATGGAAATTGTGCCGGTGGAGGATAATTTATTAGTGGAAGCCTATATCAATCCGAAAGATGTGGCTTATATACGTCCCGGAATGAAAGCAGTAGTGAAATTAACAGCTTATGATTATGCGATTTACGGTGGATTAGATGGCATAGTGACGTTATTAAGTCCGAGTACTTTGCAGGATAAACGTCAACCGAGTGACTTAAATTTAAATCCGAATAACTCGTTCTATCGTGTGTTGGTAAAAACTAATGGCAGTCATTTGACTGATAAAAACGGTCACGAATTGCCGGTATTACCGGGAATGATTGCAACAGTGGATATTAAGACTGGTGAAAAAACAGTATTTCAATATTTAATCAAACCGATTACACGAATGAAGCAGGCGTTACAGGAACGTTAATTTATAATGTGTTTTAGAAAATAGAATCTTTTTAACTTGATATAATAGAAACATAGCTTAAAAAAGAGGCTTAATGTCTTTATATTACAAGGCATTAAGCCATTTTATTTAAATGCTTATTAAATTGTTTGGTTATCTTGTTCGATTTTCCTTAATCCTTTATGAGATAAAAAACAAAATAAGAAACATAATATTATGCCAATTAGTAGGGTATAGAAGCCACTATCCCAACCAAAATGTTTTACAACAAATCCGAAAAGTGTGGTGCCTAAAGACGAGCCAACGATATAGCTCATAAAACCACGGAGTCCAACAGCAGATCCGAGAGCAAAACTAGGAATCACCTCCATTGCTTGTACTGCAACCATAAGCAATCAGGAGTAATGATGTCATAAGCCCTATTTGTGTTGTATCCATTCCCATTTCACTTTTTAAAAAGTGAGTAGAGAAAACGAAATTATTTCGTACGATATAATACATCATATATCCAATAAAAATACCGGCTAAAGATGAATATTGGTATCGTTGAAATTTTAATCTCGTTTCGTGAGTAATTAAATTTTCCCTTTGCATCTTTATTGATCTCCATGAATGATAATATTAGTTATAAAATTAAAATATAGTATAAGTTAACTGCTGCAAATCAAATAGATAAAAATCAAAGCGTATTAATATAAAAAATGAAACAAAGAAATGCTCTTTGAATTGTTAGGAGCGTGTTTTTTGCAAGAGCAAAAAATGAAGTTGACCTTTAAGTCGAAACCCAAACTTCAATACAAGGCACAGTCACAGTAAAGTGTCGTCTTTTGATCAAAACCAATAAAATCACTCCAAAATAAGATTTAACGTAAATTATTAAAAAATTATGAATATAAAATTATTTTTGTCTTTACCTAAGCTTGGGTAAAGACTAAAATCTTACAAACTGATTTCCGTGTCTATAACGTGAACTTACAATTCAATCGTAACAAGCTTTTTATGCGGCAGGCTTTTTTTGCAACAAATCATAATGTTGAGGGTAATTTATGAACCATATTTTTAGAGTCATTTTTGATCACATTAAAGGTGTTTTTATTGCTGTATCAGAATTAACGCCGGGAAAACGTAAGCAAAAATCTGAAAAATTGTCTGAAAGTCAATTTATGTCAAATAGTATTGGGGGGGGGGTAAACTAAAATCATTTGTTCTCTCTCTCATTTCCTCATCTTTATTTTTGGTAGTAGGTTTTTTGCCAAGTCAATCATTAGCGTTTCAGTATGTTCAAACAAAAGACAATAACCTTTTCCCTGATAATTCTGTGAAAGGTTGTCGTCCATTAGGTTCGGTATTTCTTAATCCAAAACTAGGAGCAGAAACCGTAGAGGGCTGTGATAGAATTTCTTCTCAAAGTGTTGCGATAGGATTTAATGCTCAGAATTATAACGGTTTCAGCGGCAGTGGCTCGGCAGCTCCCTTTCAAACTAACGAGTTTGGACAAACGGCAATCGGTTATGCGGCGACCACGCTTGCTCAACAAGCTACTGCGATTGGTAATAATGCTGGTGCAAAAGGACAAGCAACAGCAATTGGTAATGATGTGTTTGCCAATGGGGTAAGTTCAATTGCCATTGGTAGTGATGACTTAACATTTGGCGATAAAAATAAAACTTATGGAGATAAGTTGCCTGCTGAAACTATTAATAGTGTGTTTGCTGATTTAAAAAATGCTCGTCAATATTGGGTAGGGAAAGACAAAACTTTTGACCCAAAATACAACTCTCCTGAAACGAGAGAATGGTCTCCAACCTATGCTGCTAAATTAGGGGCGATTGCGATTGGTTCACGTGCGGTTGCCGGCGGTGAGGTTTCGACTTCAGTGGGTTCACTTTCTTTTGCATTGGCAGATCGTTCTACTGCAATGGGTATTCGTACGTTTGTAGCACAAAATGCGGTGGGAGGTACAGCAATTGGTGAGCAATCACGTGTTTTTGCTCCCAATTCTATCGCGATGGGTAACTACACGGAATCCGCTTCCCAAGGCTCATTCTCTTATGGTTATAACGCCAAGGCGATTGGTCAAGGTGCATTGGCTTTTGGTTATGATTCTGCAGCAGGTGCAAAAATTAATGGTGAACAATATGCCAAATTGCTAGGCTTTACTCGAAATTTACACACATTGGAGCTGTTTAAGTCGGATGGTTCTATTGATAACGAGAAAGTAGCACAATTCTATGCTGGCGTGAATACCTTAATTAAGGGTGGTAATGTTAACGGTACACAATTTGGTGGTGTGGCGGAAATGTTTGCCGATGAAACGTTGTTTGAGAAAGATACATCAAAAGAATATTTAAATATCGGTGGTAAATCAATTTATAAAACGGCCACTTCTACCAGCACTTTTAACAGTTCCGATGCCGCTGAAAACTCTTTTGCAATGGGGCGTTATGCCTTTGCCTTGCGTTCTAATGCGATGGCATTCGGCTACTCAACAATTGCCGATGCACAATCTAGCTTGGCTATCGGTTCATTTGCACATACTGATTACACTGCGGATAACTCTATTGCTTTCGGTGTAAACACCTATGCTGCTGGTAAAAATAACTTCGTTGCCGGCTATTCTTCTCGTTCTTATGCCAATGACTCTATGGCGTTAGGGGTAGGTTCTTATATTGGACAAAGATCTGCAAACTCTACTGCAATTGGTAAGGTTGCCCGCGTTAATGATGGCACTAGTGATGGTATGGCAATCGGCAACTACTCTTCTGCGACTATTGATAACTCTGTGGCACTTGGGGTAAATTCCAAAACAGACTATAAAACTGCTGATTTAAATCAACCTGGTTGGGTAGCAAAAGGGGCAATTGCTATTCCGACATCAGCAGCAACAGGCTTGATTTCTGTAGGGGCAATTAATAATGAACGCCGTATTACTAACGTAGCTTCTGGTTATGCGGATACAGATGCTGCCAACGTGGCACAACTTCGCACTATTGATGAAAAATTTGATAACCGCATTGATAGCTTAGAAAATGGCGGTGGGGTGCAATATCAATCCATTGATAAATCTAATACAGCGGGTGAAGCGGCCAAGTTAGGACGTACCCTCAACGAGGTTAAAGATTATCAACAATATATCACTTTAGAAAAACAATGGATTGGCTTTAAAGCACGTGAAATCCTAAACGGTGAGCAAATTAATGAGGCTAGCCTACAAGCGATGAAAGATAAGGCGGACAAACTCAATGAGGGTGGTCGTTTTGATAGCTTAAGTTCAGAGCTTAAAGCGCTAGAACAAAGTTTATTAGCAGAAGCCAAAGGAATTGATAAAGATAAATATGATGATTATGTGAGTAGATTGACAACGGCATTTGAAAGTGATTCTACGCGCTTACCAAATAATCTCACTGCAGAGCAAATTGCTAACTTGAAAAAAGGCACCAACTACGATAATGATGGTGCGCAAGGGGCAGACAGCATTGCCTTTGGTTGGAAAGCAAAAACCAATGCAAGCGGTAAAAATGCCATTGCCTTGGGCGTAGAAGCAGGCGGTGAAAATGGTGTTTCCGGTGAAGATGGTATTGTAATCGGCACGAAATCAAAAGTGAGTGGCAATGCTTCCATTGCGATGGGTAAAGATAACAATGTTTCCGGCAACAACTCAATTGCAGTCGGTACAGCGTTAAGCATTTCCGGTAATAATGCCGGAGCGTTCGGTGATCCAAGCACCATCAATTATGATAACTCTTACTCTGTCGGTAATAACAACACCATCGGTACAGCGACAACAACTGAAACCGAAAAAGGCAGCTTTGTGGTCGGTAATAATGTTGAAGTCAGTGCGGATAATGTGTTCGTTTTGGGCAGCGGTAAAAGTAGCGATAATAAATTAAAAGCCAGCCAAGTCAATTCAGTTTATCTTGGTGCGCAAAGCAATGTCGTCACAACAGGCAGTGCCGGTGCCACAGATAAATACGAAGAAGCGACTATCGGTGGACAAAAATTTGGTAAGTTTGCCGGTTCAAAACCGGTTGGCGTTGTCACTGTTGGCAATGACGAACAAACGCGTCGTGTTCAAGGTGTGGCAGCAGGGTTGATTGCAGAAAACTCAACCGATGCCATCAATGGTTCACAATTGTTTGCTACCAATACTTACCTCACCAATTTGGCAGAAAAAATCGGTCTTAACGGCAAACCTATTAATGGTGTTGATGGCGCCAGCGGTACTGACGGCGCAACTGTCGCCGGTCAAGACGGTACCGCCGGAGCAGAAGGTGCTCAAGGTGTACCGGGTGCTGACGGGACAGATGGTTTACAAGGACCAGCCGGTCGTGATGGTTTAAACGACACGACTTTAGTGAATAAAGTGCAATCATTGCGTGATGGCGTAGCAGGGACAGTGGTGTATACCGATACCAACGGTAAACGCGTGTTAGCTGAAAATGGCAAATACTATTCTGCTGATATTGTGAGCGGTAAAGTAAAAGCCAACAACGGCTTGTGGTATGACGCTAGCAAAGTTAACTCTGACGGCACCTTAAAAGATGCCAATGATACCAGCGGTAAAACATTAGCAGAATTAGGCACGGCTATTGGTAGCGATAAAGTGATGCTTTCTGCGGTGAATCCAGATGGTAAAACTGCAATACCGGTTACATTGGCAAATATTGCGAGTGTATTGAATATTCCGGCTGCAACAGCGGTCACCTCAGTTGAGCAAGCCAAAAAATTTATCGGCACACCGGCTGTAGATGGTAAAGCAGCAAGCGGTCTTTATGATTTAAGAGAAGCGAACTTAAATCGAGCTGTTACCGTAGCCGATTTGCAAGCCTTAGGTTTAGCAGGGATTACCTTCACAGCCAATAGTGGTATAGCTGTGAATACGGCTATTGGCGGCACATTCAAAATCTTGGGTGATGGCTTAGGTGAAAATGGTGCGAATAAGTACATTAAAACGAAAACAACGACAGGTGGCGTTAATATCCAACTTGTCGATGCGTTACAAACTAAATTGGATAATTTACCGGAGGATGTGAATAGCAGTTTAGCCGGTAAAGCGAATGTTGCCTTAGACAATATCACGGACGCTGGACGCAAAGTGATTGCCGATACGATTGTGGTGCAAGAGGATGCGAGCAAGGAATCGAGTGCTTTAAACGTGACCTCTACTTCGGACAGCTCCGGCAAGAAAACCGTCAATATCGCTTTGGACAATGATAAGATCAAAGAAATTGCCGGTACCAATCAACTTGAGCAAAACTATGCGAAAGCAGATGCCAGCAACATTACGAGCAAAAACGGCAATCAACAGAAATGGCGTAATGCCTTGGGGGCAATGACATTTAGCGGTGATGCCGGTGAGCAACAGGCTAAAAAATTAGGTGAAGCCCTTAAAGTCTACGGTGGTAAAACTGAAGCGAGTGATTTGAGCAGCAATAATATCGGTGTGACTGCCGGTAGTGAAGGTTTATTGGTTCAATTAGCCAAAAATTTAACCGGATTGACCTCAGCACAATTTACCGATAACGGCACTACCACCACGATTAACGGCGGTGGTGTGACAATTCAACCTAGCACCTCAGGTAGCACTGTCAGATTGACGCAAAATGGCTTGGATAATGGTGGTCAACGTATTCAAAATGTAGCAGATGCCACAGAAAACGGCGATGCTGTGAACAAAGGTCAGATGGAATCGATGGTGAGCACAGCGACGACCATTATTACTAAAGATTTGACTGACAAAGGCTTTAAAGTAGCAGGTAATCAAGGCACTGAACAAACTATTAAACTAGGTTCAACCCTTAATGTGAAAGGCGCTGAGAGTGGTAAACGTATCACGACAACGGCTGGCACAGATGGGCTAAGCATTGATTTAAGCCAAGATGTGAAAGACAAATTGGATAAAATCCCTGATGAAGGATTGGTATCTGCTAATCAATCATTGAAATTAACAGCTAAAGATAATACTGCGACGGATCCGCAATCCTTTAATCAACAAGGTGGGCTTAATTTCACCGTCAGTGGTGATGGCTCTATTGATACCGTAGCGAGTGGTTCTACCGTAACGGTTAAGGTGGCTGAAAAAGGCATTGCGACAACGCATCTTGCTGATAAAGCAGTGACTACGGCTAAATTGGCTGATAATGCAGTCACTACGGCACAAATTCTCAATGGCACTATTCTCGAAGAGGATTTGGCAGAAGCCTTAAAACAAAAAATTAAGGCAGGTGGTGATTTATCGGATAACACTATTAAATTAACGGCCAACAACAATAGTACGACTGCTACACAAGCCCTTTCAAACGCAGAAATTGCGTTTGGTATTAATGGTGATGGCATCGATATTAAAACAGATGCCAGTGACAATACAGTAAACATTAGCTTAAATAAAGCGAATTCAGTCACTAATGATACCACCGAAGGTAAAAAAGTGGTGTCATCCAGTGCTGTTTATGATGCAGTGAAAGGTGCGAAAACCAAAGTTGCAATTGCTGGTGACTCAAGTAAATTATTAAGCGTAAACAAAACAGAAAATGACGATTTAAGTGCCAATAGTTACATCCTTTCTTTAAACAAAGAAGGCGTTGCCAACAGCTTGAAGGATGATTTTGCTAAAGTGGATGCCAGCAATTTAGACACTAGCAATGTGACTGCTTGGAAAAAGAAATTAGGCATAGATAATCTCGCTTCCAGTGTTTCCGGTATTACCTTCAAAGGTGCGGCAAGCGGTTCAAACGATGCAGTGGTCGGCTTAAACAAAACATTGGATGTCAGTGGTACTGATATTGAAGCGAAAACGGCCGCAGCAAGTGATGGAACCAATGCCAAACTTGAACTCTCTTTATCACAAGCAGTGAAAGAGAAATTAAACCAAATCGACACCACTAAAGGCGTAGCGACTGCTAATCAAACCATTGAATTGACCGCAGATAACAGCACCAAAACAGGTATACAGCGTCTAGATAAAGACGGCGGTATTAGTTTTGCTATTGGCGGTGAAGGTGCAATTGAAACCAATGCAAGCAATGGCAAAGTCACTATTAAAGTGAAAAACAGCGGTATTACAGAAACGATGTTGGCGGATAATGCTGTAACAACAGGCAAAATCAAAGATGCGTCTGTTACCGGAGCGAAGATTGCTGAAGGCACGATTGCGAAATCGAAATTAGATCAAGCTGTTAGCAAAGAGATTAATGACGCTACGGCATTGTTGGATAATACCATTACCTTGAACGGTAATAATAGCTCAACCACTGCTCAACGCCTTGATTCCCCAAATATTGCGTTTAATATCAAAGGAGCGGATGGCGGTGATATTACCACTACGGCTTCTAATAGCAATGTTACTTTGACATTAAACAAAGCCACTTCTATTACCAACACCGGTGATGACGCTAATCGTGTGGTCACTTCAAGTGCAGTTTACTCTGCGTTAGCGGCTGCGAAACCAGCGGTTGTTAAAGGGGAAGTCGCACAAGGGGATACCAACTTACTTGATATTGTTGGCACGAAGTCTGACGGTATTAATGGTGACACCTTTAAACTTTCGCTTTCTAAGAAAAACTTAGTGACTGCGTTGCAGGATGATTTTGTCAGTGCGGTCAATGGCGCAGGGATTGCTGTGTTTGACGGTCAGACTACACCAAGCAAAAAAGCAGTTAATTTAGGTGAAGGTATCCAACTTTTAGGTGACGGTTATGTGAATGCTACCTTTGAAACTAAAGATTATACTTACGCTGAGGGTGGCAAACAGCATAAAGCTCCTATCTTAAAATTTGGTGTGAGCGATCAAGTTAAAACAGCAATTGAAAAGCTCAATAACGGCACTGCATTGTCCGGAGTGACCTTTAACTATAAAGCGAATGGTAATGGTTCAGCTGGAAAAGTAGGTTCGGTCAATGGTGAAACCGGCTTTGACTTCCGTGGTGACGGCTCACTTACCGCAACCAATAAAAATATTTTGATTTCTGTTGAACCGACTAAGCAAGAAAAAGCCGGTGTTATTGATTTCTCTTTAGCCGAAGATTTACGTGATGTTAAATCTATCGGTAGCGGCTCAAAAGATGCGACAGGCACTGCGGCACGTTTAAGCTTTAATAGTAAAAACGGCGATACCGCTGCCAACATTACGGCTAGCAATGTGAAATTAACCGGTTTAGCCGATGGTGATATTAGCAAAACTTCCAGCGATGCGATTACCGGTAAACAAATCTTTAATATTATTGGTGCTAACAATAGCGAACATGGCACTATTACTGATCGTTTGAATGATTTGGAAAGTGGTTTAAGAGGCACTGTGGTTTATACCGATAAAGACGGTAATAAACTGGTGAAAGTGACCAATGCAACCGGTGCAAGTGAGTTCTACAAAGCGACAGATGTTGCCGGCAAACATTACTACAATGGTCAATGGTATGAGACGACAGCGTGGAATGATGCTGAGGGTAAACCCACTGCCGAAGGTACAGGGACAGCTACTGTAGCAACGGTTAACACCGACAATATCTTGCTTTCATTGGTAAGTGCAAAAGATGGTGCAACCACCACCCCAATTACTTTAGCTAACTTGGCAAGTGCCTTGGACTTACCAACCAGTAACTCAGCGACGGCAGTAACTGCCGATATTGCCAAAACCAAAGTGACTGATTTATTAACAAAATCAGGTGCAGGTCTTGGTCGTGCAGCGACTGTAGCGGATTTGCAAGCGATTGCTCAAGCTGGTATCAGCTTCTTGGGTAATGAAGCTGATACTAATGCTATCCACAAAACGCTCGGTTCTGTGATGAAAATTGAAGGTAAATCAGGCGCTACTTATGGCTCTGGAGATAGTGTAGCTACTAACTATTCTGCTGATAATCTTATTACCTATAAAGATGGTGATGTGCTTCGTATCGCAATGAAAACTAAACCAACTTTCCAAGGCGTAAGTTTACAAAATGGTACAGATCCAGAGATTAATTTAACACCAGGAAAAACCGATAACAATTCGCCAACATTAACCGTATCTTCCGGTACTGACAGTAATTCAAAAGATGTTGTTCTCAATGGTATTGCTGCTGGTACTGAACCAAATTCTGCAGTGAATAAAGCTCAATTGGATGTGGTGGCTAACGCGGTGGGGCTTAATGGCGAAAATGGTATTAATGGCGTAGATGGTGCTAATGGTCCATCTGGTCAAGACGGTTTAAACGGTCAAAGCCTAGCCAACAAAGTACAAGCTTTGCGTGACGGTTTGGCTGGTACCGTGGTGTATACCGATGCCAAAGGAGTTCGGGTAATGTCTGAAGATGGTAAATATTACTATCCAGAAACCTTAACCAAAAATATGAAGAAAGCTAATGACGGCTTATGGTATGTTGCCAGCAATGTGAATGCCGATGGTACGGTGAAAGAAGAGGGTAAAAATACCGGTAAAAAATTAGAAGCTTTAGATGGGGCTGGTGATAAAAAATTGGATGCCAATGAAGTTATTCTTTCAGCGGTTAATGCAACTGGCAATACCACCACACCGATTAGTGTGTCTAATTTAGCCAGTGTGTTGGGAGCTATTCCAACAACAGTCACAACGATTGATGCAAAATTTAACGATGCTAAAGCCAAAGTGGGTGCATTATTAGCGGGTATTAACCCTACGGATAAAGATAAAGAACCTGAGCAACAAACTAAAGTAGATCTAGATCGTGCTGCTACAGCGGCTGATCTTCAAGTGTTGGCTCAAGCTGGCCTTGCTTTCCAAGGCAATGATGAGGCGGTAGTCAATCGTGCTTTATCACAGACTTTAAGCATTAAAGGTGAGGGCATAACAAAACAGAATTACTCTGCTTTCCAAAGTGCCTCAGGCAATATTGTGGTGGGTAAAGATGCTAGCGAAGGTACTTTAGTGGTGAAATTAGCTAAAGATCTTAATAATATCCACTCGATTGGCGCGGGCGCTTTAGGCAATGGCAATTCTGCGCGTATCACCTTTACAGATAAATCAGGTACGATGACGGCACCTGAGATTTCTGTGAATAATGCCAAACTTAAACAAGTGGAGAATGGTGAAATCAGCGCAAGTAGTCAAGATGCGATTAACGGTCGTCAATTAAACACCTCTATTTCCAGTTTTGCGACAGTATTGGGCGAAGACTTTAGCAATAAAAATGGCTCAATAAGCTATACAGGCGAAAAAGGTATTGGCGGCACCGGTAAAAACACTGTGGCAGAGGCGATTTCTGCGTTAAATACAAGTGTTACTAGTACGGGCATTACCTTTAAAGCCGAAGGCCCTTCCAATGCACAAACCATTACCAAAACACTGGGTCAAACGCTTGAATTTGTGACCGAAAATGACGCGACAGATACCAGCTTCAAAGGAGAGAATATCGTCACTGCGATAAAAGATGGCAAGGTAAATATTGCGCTTAAACAAGCCAGTGCACAGGATGTAAAAGATGGCAAAGGTGGTCTTGTTACTTCTGATGTGCTTAAAAAATATGTCACTGACCAAGTGGGTACTGGTCAATTGGCTTATAAAGCCAATGGTGAAAATCCAACTAAACATGTGGCTTTAAATACTGGATTGACATTTGCTGCGAGTGCAACCAATGGTAGCGGAACGACTAATTTAACGGCGAGCACGGCAGATAGTGGTGTTGTGAATTACAAACTTAATGATGTCTTAACAGGCATTACCTCTATCTCTGGTGAAGGGGGCAATGACTTAGCAGCTAAATTAAGCTTTATTAAAGGTGTGGCACAATCAGGCGATACGCCTGCACAAGCGCCACAAATTTCTGTCAACAATGCCAAAATCACCAATGTGGCTAATGGTGTTGAAGATAGCGATGCGGTTAATATGGGGCAGTTATCTGCGGTGAAAAAATCTATTACGGATTTGCAAACTGCCAGCAATAGTGCTTCTATTGCGTATAAAGTTACCGATAGTAAAGGGGTAACCAGCGATGGCGGTAAGACACCGTTGACTACCGGCTTTAACTTTACCAGCCTTTCTGACAATATCGAGATTAGCAAAGGGGCGGATAATGGTGGTCAAATTAAGTTTAATCTTAAAGATCAGTTGACCGGTATAAGTTCTATCCAGGGACCAAAAACCTCAAGCACACCATTGTTGATCACATTGGGCGAAGGTATCCTAACCTTAAGTGGTAGCGGTACTAAAAATGGCGCACAAATCAAGGGTGTGCTTAAAGGTGTGGATGACACGGATGCTGTGAATATGGCTCAACTTAAAACGATGGCAACAACAGTAGGTGCTAAAGTGGGTCCAGATGGTGAAATCACGGCACCGACATTTGATACCGCTGTCAAAGGTAGTGGTACTAATAATACAGCACCGGAAAAACCAGAAAGCTTGAAAGGTGCGGTAGATGATTTAATCACTGCCAATAATAAAGGGCTTACCTTTAGTGATGGTAAAAACACTACGACGAAGTATTTTGGGGATACTTTAGTGGCGAAATCCGCTGATTTGAGTGATACCGCTTACAAAGGCAAAAATCTCAAAACAGAGGTGCAAGACGGTAATTTATTGCTTGCAATGAAAGACAAGCCAGAATTTGCCGCGTTGGCTTTAAAAGCAGGCGATAATGCGCCGATTATTAACCTTACTCCGAATACAGATGCCAATAAACCTGCAATTAGTTTATCTTCGGGTACTGATGGTAATTCAAAAGATGTCGTTCTCAATGGTATTGCAGCCGGTACTGCTGATAATTCTGCAGTTAATCTTGCACAATTGAACAATTTGAGAAATTTTATTGGTGTGGGTAAAGACGGTAGCAACGGTGTTAATGGTGTAGATGGTGTCGATGGTAAAAATGGTACGCCTGCTATTGGTCAGCAAGGGGTTCCAGGCAAAGAGGGACAAAATGGTCAAAGACTCGTAGGAGCAGCGGGTCAAGATGGCTTAAATGGCACCACTGTCATCAACAAAGTACAAGCCTTGCGTGATGGGGTAGCCGGCACTATGGTGTATACCGACACAGCAGGTAATCGTTTGATTGCCGAAAACGGCACTTTCTACAAAACAGACTTGGTAAATAATTATGCCAAAGCCAATGATGGCTTATGGTATGCCAAAGACAAAGTTAATGCTGACGGTTCTGTCGCGACAGATGTTGCTGGTCAAGGTAAATCCTTAAAAGAGCTTGCTAAGTTAGCTGGCAATGAGGATTTGATTGCGAAATCCGATAAGGTGATTCTTTCTGCGGTCAATGCCGATGGTCAAACTACGCAACCAATCACGATTGCCAACTTAAAAGACAATCTTGTGGTTGCTGAGGTAACTTCTGCAGAGCAGGCAAATGCTGAAAACTTAGCCAAAGCTGCCAATGGCGGTAAAGACTTGACTGACGAGCAAAAAGCAGCTGTCGCCAAGGCTTTAAAAGAGCAAAAAGTAAATGCCACTGTTGCTAGTTTATTAGCCAACACCAATACCAATACCAATGAGCTTAGCCGTGCTGTAACCTTGCGTGACTTACAAACTGTGGCGCAAGCCGGTTTAAGCTTTGCCGGTAATGACAGCAACAATCCAATTCATCAAGCGTTAGGCACAACCTTGTTGATTCAAGGTAAATCTGGTGCGACCTATAGTGAGGCTGTTTATTCAGCGGATAATTTAATTACGCGCAATGATAAAGGCACACTTCGCATAGAAATGAAGAAAACTCCAACCTTTGATGGCATTATCTTGGATGGTAAAGGTCAAGACGGTAAAGATGGCAAAGACGGTTATATTGGCGTCGATGCTGAGGGTAATGTTGTCGTGAAAAATGGTGTGGATGGTCTTGCTGGTAAAGATGGTAAAGACGGTGTTGATGGTGCTTCAAAAGTCCTCACTGAGGGTAGCGTCAATGCTTCTGCACAATTGACCTACAAAGCCGAAGGTCAAGGTTACACCGATAAAGACGGTCAAAAGGTTGATAAACCAACCGTTTCACTTGCCGATGGTCTTAACTTTAAAGGGGATAGCAATATCAAAACTGCGGTCAATGCCAACGGTGAAGTTGATATCACCTTAAATAAAGACTTAACCGTAGATTCTATTGGTGGTGGTAAAGATAAAGGTAGTTTGAGTTTTGGTTCAACTACCGATACAAATGATAAAGGTGAGGAAACCATTGTCAAAACCATTAATGTTAATAACTCACGTATTATCGGTATTGCGGACGGCAAAAACCGAGGCGATGCGGTGAATAAAGGTCAAATGGATGACGCAATTGGTGCAGTGAATACCAATATCAACAACATTAAAAATGAGGTTGTGAATAAAGGTATGAATTTTGCGACCAGCAATGATGGTGGTAAAACAAAGAATTCACAAACAGCGAAATTGGGCGATACTGTAGTGGTGAAAGCCGGTTCGAATGTTAGTATTTCTGAAGTGAAGAAAGATGATGATAAAGGAACATTCAGTTATACCATTAGCGTCAAAGGTATTCCAATGACCTATGTTGATGCGGATGGTAAACCGTTGGTTCAAGTCGGTGATGACTTCTATCATTTGCAGGAAAACGGTGCAGTCAACTTTGCCTCTACCGCAACACCGGCAGGTGTTAAAGTGGTGAAAGATACCACTAAACTTAATGACAAAGCGGTTGTTAACGATCAGTTGAGTACGGTTGATGTTGCCAAAGGTGAGATCAAAAATGGTTCACAACAGGCGGTAACCGGCGGTCAAGTGGCAGATCTTTTAGGTGTGACAGTTGATAAAGACGGAAAAGTCAAAGACAGTAAAAGTGGTGAAAACGGTATTGGTGGCACTGGTAAGAATACTATGAGTGAAGCAATTTCCGAAACAGTGAAGATTGCTAAATCCAGTAATACAGAAGTGAAAGCAGGCAAGAATGTGATTGTAACTAAAGGTACAGGCACAAATGGAACAACTGCTTATACCGTAAGTATGGATACTAGAAATTTGGAAGTGGAAAAATTGATCCTAGGTAAAGGAGACAATAAGACCACGATCTCGGTTGTTAACCAGTCACAATATCAAGGCAGTGAAAAAGCGATTGATGTTGGTGGTACACGTATTACCAATGTTAAAGATGGCATTGATCCGACCGATGCGGTTAATATTCGTCAAATGAATAAATTGGCGAATGCAACCAGCAAAGCGATTAACAATGTTAATCGTCGTGTTGACCACTTAACCCAAGAATCAAGAGCCGGAATTGCCGGAGCAATGGCAACTGCTGGATTGCAGCAAGCCACTGAACGTGGACGTACTACGGTTTCTGTTGGCTCAGCGGTGTTCAAAGGTGAAAGTGCAGTGGCGTTAGGGATTTCCAAACTTTCTGATAGCGGTAAAGTCGGCATTCGTATTTCCGGTATGACCACCAGTAACGGTGACACTGGCGGTTCGGTCAGTGTTGGTTATACTTGGTAGTTTTTGCCACAGCTATAAATGAAAATAGAAGAAGTGCATTGCGAAATGTACTTCTTTTTTGAGTATAAAATAGTGAGTTAAGTGAAATTAGCGCAAGCACAATTAACCGATATTTTTAATATAACCTCCTTGAATCTGTTGCACTGCACCGAGAATTTCCAGTTCCAATAGATCGGTAAGAATTTGATCGATAGGGCGATTTAATGCAGTCGAAAGTTCATCCGGTGAAATCGCAGTTGCACTGTTTAATTGTTGCATTAATGCTTGATGTTGTGGCGGAATATCAAGTTTGATCACCGCTTTTTTGTTGATGGTCGGCGGCGTGTAACCGGATTTTGCTTGTGGTGATATTGCGATCGTGCTTTGTGCAGTAGAGCTATTGCCGGTTGGCGTTTGTATCTCCATTGCTGGTGTAAACGGCATTAATGATGAAATTTGCGGTGTTAGAATCTCTAATACATCCTGTGCATTTTCAATTAACCACGCCCCTTGTTTGATTAAGTGATGGCAACCTTGACTCAATGGATTGTCCAATGCACCTGGAACGGCGAACACTTCGCGATTTTGTTCCAATGCCAGACGTGCAGTAATTAATGAACCGCTTTTTTGCGAGGCTTCGATGACGATGGTGCCGAACGAGAGACCGCTGATAATTCGGTTGCGGCGTGGAAAATTTTCTGCAATGGGAGGTGTGTCGGGGAACAGTTCCGACAGCAATGCACCGTTGTTTTCTAGAATCTGTTGTGCCAATTTTTTGTGGCGAGCCGGATAGAGTTGATTCAATCCACTACCCAAAACGGCAATGGTTTTACCGTGATTATCCAAAGCGGCACGATGACAAATGCCGTCAATGCCTAAGGCTAAACCACTGTTGATAGTAATTCCGCTATGTACCAATTCGCCGGCAATAGTTTGGGCGTAATGTTCGCCATAAGGTGAACAATAGCGACTACCTACCATAGCGATTTGTGGAGAAGAAAGTACATCAATGTTACCTTTTACAAACAGCAATGGTGGTGCGGAGCGAGTTTGTTTCAACAAGAATGGGTACCTGTGATCAAAATAGTGCAGAATATGATTTCCTGCCTGTTGCTGCCAATTTAGAATGGAGTCAATAATTGCTTGTTGCGGCGAGTACCAAGCTTGAATTTGAGTGCTATTCCAACCAATATCTATCAAATTTTTCTTATCATAGGTGAGTAAGGTTTCGATTGTTATCTGTTCAATTAATTGTTGAATTCTAATCGCACCAAAATTTGGTAATAATGATAAACGTAAAAGCGTGGTTAATGTTTGCATAGTAGAAAAAAGATTGAAAAAAATGCACTTTACCTCATTAATAGAGGTTGTCAGGAATATCATTGAAAAAATGTGAAGCTGATCGAAAATTAAAGATAAAACGATTTTTACGTTATAATTTGCGGTGTTAATTGCTGAAAAAATCAGTAAAATGCGAGATTTTAAAAAAGGATGAGAATATGGCGATATTAGATGTGTTATGTTTTCCCGATGAACGTTTGAGAACAGTTGCAGCACCAGTGGAAAAGGTGGACGATGAAATTCGGGAGTTTATCGATAATATGTTTGAAACAATGTATCAACAAGAGGGGATTGGTTTAGCTGCAACACAAGTTAACCGTCATCAACGTATTATCACGATTGATGTTGAGGGCGATAAAAGTAATCAATTGGTTTTGATTAATCCGGAAATTGTCGAGAGTGACGGCGAAACCGGAATTGAAGAGGGATGTTTATCAGTACCCGGCTTTAGAGGTTTAGTGCCACGTAAAGAGAAAGTTACAGTTAAAGCGCTGGATCGCAACGGCGAACCGTTTACGCTTGAGGCTAGCGATTTGTTGGCAATTTGTATTCAACACGAAATTGATCACTTAAATGGTGTGATGTTTGTTGATTATTTGTCTCCGCTAAAACGAAATCGTATTAAAGACAAGCTAGTGAAATATAAAAAACAATTGGAACGTGCTAATAAGTAATAAAAAATATTCGCTTAATGCAAGATTTCAGGCTGTTGACAAACCTACGATATTTCATCGTAGGTTTTTTTATTTCTTAAATATTTTAATGCTTTTCAATTTAAATTAGGATTAAAAATGTTTAGTGAGGTTTTATTAGATATTGTGATTGTGAAGTAGTTTTTATCAGATTGTGCCGTAAAATTCTGTCCTTAAGTGCGGGGATATAAGGTACAAACGGTGTGAGCCGTTTCAAACCTAACTAATAGGATGTTTGTTGTTGCTCGATGTATTGGCGAATATATACACATTAAAAATACAAGGTTTGCTGTGTCTAATTTCCTTTTCTTTTTTCATAGACCAAGTGTAGAATGCGGAAAAATTACATTCTAAATCTTGTTAATGCAACTACGCAAAGCCTTTAAGTTTGAGATAATGCCAAATGGCAGCCAAATCCGCAGAATTAAGCAGTTCTGTGGTTGTTCTCGTTTTGTGTTTAATAGGGCGTTAGCGTGGCAAAATGAGCAATACAAGCAAGATAACAGCTTCAAATTTAGCTACACCAAAATCGCTAACTTGCTTCCGCAATGGAAAAAAGAGCTACTTTGGCTTAAAGACTGCCATTCTCAAGTGCTGCAACAGTCGTTAAAAGACTTAGAAAGTGCGTTTAAAAATTTCTTTCAACAGCGTTCTGATTTCCCGAAATTCAAGAAAAAAGGCTTGAAAGAGTGCTTTCGCTTTCCGCAAGGTTGCAAACTAGAACAACAAAATAACCGCTTGTATCTGCCAAAAATTGGCTGGGTTCGCTACCGCAACAGCCGTGATGTCGTAGGCGAAATCAAAAACGTTACGGTGGGCCACAAGTGCGGTCGCTTTTTTGTTAGTATTCAAACGGAATTTGAATACGAAATCCCTACTCATAAAAGCGGAGAAATCGGTATTGATATGGGTGTTGCACGTTTTGCAACGCTTTCAAATGGAGAATATTTTGAACCGTTAAACGCCTAAGGAAAATCGCCAAGCACAGGCTGATTTTGAGTGTGTAGAATGTGGCTACACAGAAAATGCAGATGTCGTTGGAGCGTTAAATGTTATTGGTGCGGGGCGAGTAGTCGTCCAAGCGTAAAAATATCAGGCTGGGACACAGTCATCGAGCTTGTGAAGTGAACCGCATTAGCGGTCAGCAGCAAGAACCCACCGAGAGTAGCCGATTGTTTGAAATGGGCACTGGTAGGAATCCCCGTCCTTTAGGACGGGGAGGATGTCAAAATATTTGATGGTTTGTTAGGAGGCAGTGAAATGAAAGATAGACATAATTTAATTTTAGAAATGGTTAATCAGCAAGGTAAGATTTCGGTTAATGAGCTAGTTGAGAAATTGAATGTTTCAGTTGAAACTGTGCGGAGAGATTTAGCTTTATTATCAAAACATCAATTACTTTATCGTACTCACGGTGGAGCGTTGAGCAAAAAGACGAATGATATTGGCAGTGCATTTCATATTCGTCAGCGTACCAATGCAGAGGCAAAAAAGGCTATTGCACAGCAAGTCGTGGAGTATATATATGAGGGAGTTGTTGTTGGATTAGATGCAAGTAGCACTAGTTGGTATGTGGCGCAACTTCTACCCGATATTCCTTGTTCAGTAGTGACTAACTCAATGCGTAATATTACAGCATTGGTAAATAAACCGAATATTAAAACAATTGCGACAGGTGGAGTTTATTCCGCAAAATATGATGCTTTTTATGGGCCGTTATCCGAACATTTACTTTCTCGTTTGCATATTCATATTGGTATTTTTTCTTGTGTTGGAGTAGACAATGAGGGAGGCATTTGGGAGTCTAATGAGTTAAATGCATCGATGAAACGTAAAATGATGGATATGTCTGAACAAAAGTTTTTATTGGTTGATCCCTCTAAATTTGGCAAGCAAAATCTGGTTAAGCTAGCTGAGGTTTCTCAGTTAGATATGTTATTTACACAGGGAACAGTTCCTAAAAAACTGCAACATTATTGTGAAAAAATGGCAGTGAGCCTTTCTATTGTTTAAAATGACTGAATTGACCGTTTTGTATAAAAAATAGTTTAATCAGTCATATTTTAGTGCAAAAAAATGAATTTTTTGCCTGTTTTCTGTGATAACCCTCACAAAAAAATACCTTTCTCAAAAAAATCCTTTGAATTACCGTATTAGGGGTAGAAGATTTCCTTAGTGAATTTTTACTGCGTGTAAAACATTTATTTACAGCGTCAAACTAAGGAGATAGCTATGCAATCAACAAAAATTAAAATTGGTATTCGTCCAACGATTGATGGTCGTCGTATGGGGGTTCGTGAATCATTAGAAGTACAAACGATGACAATGGCTCAATCTGTTGCCGATTTGTTACAAACTCACGTTCGTCATACAGACGGTTCATTTGTTGAGTGTGTAATCGCCGATAGTTGTATCGGTGGTGTTGCAGAAGCTGCACAGTGTGCAGAAAAATTTAAAGCACAGAATGTCGGTGTTGTCATTACCGTTACCCCTTGTTGGTGTTATGGTTCGGAAACGATTGATATGGATCCACATATGCCAAAAGCAATCTGGGGATTTAATGGTACAGAGCGTCCCGGAGCGGTTTATTTGGCTGCTGCCTTAGCTGGACATACCCAAATGGGATTGCCTGCATTTTCTATTTATGGCACAGAAGTTCAAGAGGCTGATGACACCACTATTCCTGATGATGTGAAAGAAAAACTGTTACGTTTTGCTAAAGCGGGTTTAGCTGTGGCAACGATTCGAGGTAAATCTTATTTATCTATCGGTTCTGTATCAATGGGAATTGCTGGCTCAATAGTAGATCAATCTTTCTTTCAACATTATTTAGGAATGCGGAATGAATATGTTGATATGACAGAAATTAAACGCCGTCTTGATCGTGAAATTTACGATCCTGAAGAAGTTAAATTGGCATTGTCTTGGGTGAAGCAATATTGTCAAGAGGGTATAGATGTCAATAAAGAAGAATATCAGCGTACAGCAGAGGAGAAAGAAGCACTTTGGGAAACTGTTGTTAAAATGACCATTATTGCGCGTGATTTGATGATAGGAAATCCAAAGTTGGCTGAGCTTAATTTTGGCGAAGAAGCATTAGGACATAATGCTATCGTTGCTGGCTTCCAAGGTCAACGTCATTGGACAGATCACTTGCCAAATGGTGATTTTATGGAAGCAATGCTTAACTCCACTTACGATTGGAATGGCGTTCGCCCACCTTTCATTATGGCGACTGAAAATGATTCACTTAATGGTGTCACGATGTTACTCGCTCATCAATTAACTGGACAAGCACAAATTTTTGCTGATGTACGAACTTATTGGAGTGAGGATTCTGTTGAGCGCGTTACAGGCTTCCGTCCGACATCAGGTTTTTTGCATTTATTAAATTCAGGATCAGCCGCATTAGATGGTACAGGCCAACATTTAGATGAAACAGGAAATCATTTGATCAAACCGGTATGGGAAATTACTGAAGAGGACGGTAAACGTTGTCTTGCTCATACTCGGTGGTGTGCTGCGGTACACGAATATTTCCGTGGAGGCGGTTTATCCTCTCAATTTCTCACCAAAGGTGGCTTACCATTCACAATGAGTCGTATCAACCTTGTTAAAGGGCTTGGGCCAGTGCTACAACTGGCAGAAGGATGGTCAATTGAACTACCTGAAGAGGTACACAATACCTTGAGTCAACGTACTAATGAAACGTGGCCTTGTACTTGGTTTGTTCCTCGTTTAACAGGACAAGGTGCTTTTAAAGATGTTTATTCAGTAATGGCTAATTGGGGAGCAAATCACTGTGTAGTGAGTTATGGACATATCGGTGCTGACTTGATCACATTAGCATCAATGCTCCGGATTCCTGTTTGTATGCATAATATTAAAGAAAGTGACATTTTCCGTCCGAGTGCTTGGAGTGCTTTTGGTCAAGATAAAGAAGGACAAGACTATCGTGCTTGCACTAATTTTGGACCTTTATATAAGTAATGGAAATCACTTTTCAAGTGCAGTGTTTAAGGCTGCACTTGAATGAAATATCGGAGGGATTATGTCAATTTCGCTGATTTTAGATTGCGGTGCGACGAATGTGCGAGCCATCGCAATCGATCAACAAGGACAAATCATCGCTAATGCACATCAAGCAAATCAAACCACTGAAGATCCGCAACATAAGGATTATCAAATTTGGGATTTTGAGCAGATTGTGGAAAAACTTTTTGCTTGTGCAAAACACGTCTGTCAACAGTTGCGTGAAAAACAACTGTCTGTTGATGTGATTGGTGTTACTACTTTTGGAGTGGATGGGGCATTTTTTATCAATGGTAAACAAGCTACGCCAATAATTTCTTGGAAATGCCCGAGGACGATCAGTGTAATGCAACAGCTTGCTGATCAATTTGATGTTGCCGCCTTATATCAACGTAATGGTATTGGACAATATAGTTTTAATACGTTGTACAAATTACGTTGGTTACAACAAAACGATGTAGAACATTATGCCAGTTTTGAACAATTCTTGTTTATTTCTTCGATGCTTACTTATCGTTTAACGGGTGTGCTAAGCACTGATAGCACAATGGCTGGCACTTCAATGATGACAGATTTGCAAACGCAAGATTGGGATTCGGAAGTTTTAGCATTGCTACAACTTGATAAGAGTCAATTCCCACCATTAGTCAATGCTGGTCAAAAAATTGGTACGTTGTTATCTGAAATTGCTAAACAATGGGGCTTGTCATCAGGAATTCCGGTTATTTCCTGCGGACACGATACGCAATTTGCGATATTAGGATCGGGTGCAGCATTAAATCAGCCTGTATTAAGCTCAGGAACATGGGAAATTTTGATGGCAAGAACTGAACGAGCTATCGTTCGCCCAGATTACCTTTCACAAGGGCTGACCACAGAATGGGATAGTGTCAAAGGTCTATTTAATCCGGCAATTCAATGGGTGGGTTCAGGTATTTTGGAATGGGTTGGTAGGTTGTTATTCAGTGATTGTTATGGCAAAGAAAATTATTACCGAACAATGATTGATGAAGCAACTGTAGTTGGTGAAAGCACCGTATCTTTACAAGGTAATTTTGAATTTAACCAACAATCATTACAGCTTGGGCAATTTCTTGGTCTAACAATGCATACTACTCGAGGTGAGATTTATCGAGCTACTTTGCAATATTTAGCAAATAAATTGAAACAGAACCTAGCTTTATTACAGCAAGTGGGACATTTCCAAGCGGAAAGTTTGATTTGTGTTGGTGGTGGTGCGAAGAATGCTTTGTGGAATCAATTGCGTGCCAATACTTTGGGATTACCTATTGACGTTGTACAGGTTTCTGAGGCTACTGCATTAGGGGCAGCGATGACGACATTTACTGGCATTGGTGTTTTTCCTGATATTAATGCTGCCCAAAGTGCAATGCAATCTTTACGGCAACGTGTTGAACCTCAAATATAAGGAGTTGCAATGTTAAAAGGTATCGATCCTGTTATTTCACCAGAATTACTTAAAGTATTAGCTGAAATGGGTCACGGTGATGAAATTGTGTTTGCTGATGCTCATTTTCCAGCACACCAATTGCATCATCGGGTAATTCGTGCAGATGGTATTGGTATTCCCAGATTATTATCAGCAGTTAGTCCATTAATTGAATTAGATCAATATGTGGACGCACCGTTAATTATGATGCAAGCCGTTGCAGGCGATCAGCTAGATCCATCAGTAGAAGGTCGCTATTTAGTAGCAATGCAAACAGCAGGCGAATCTATTTTGCCTAATATCAAGCGAATTGAGCGTTTCGCCTTTTATGAAAAAGCAAGGCAAGCTTATGCCATCGTGGTAACAGGTGAAACAGCAAAATATGGCAATATTTTGATTAAAAAAGGGATTATCCCTGTTAAGGATTAAATTATGAATCGACAACAACTTTCACAAAAAATTATTGATACTTGTTTAGAAATGACTCGCTTAGGATTGAACCAAGGTACAGCGGGTAATGTTAGTGTGCGTTATCAAGATGGAATGTTGATTACGCCAACGGGAACACCTTATGAGCAAATGACAGTGGATAGCATTGTTTTTGTCGATAAAAATGGGCGTTATGAACAAGGAAAACTACCATCAAGTGAATGGCATTTTCATTTAGCCGTTTATCAATCACGACAAGACGTTAATGCCGTAGTACATAATCACGCAATTAATTGCGCGGCAGTTTCTATCTTAGAAAAATCAATACCACCTTTTCACTATATGATCGCTGTAGGAGGGACAGATCATATTCCGTGTGTACCTTATGCTACCTTTGGTACACATCAATTAGCTGAATATGTAGCAGATGGTATTAAAACTTCAAAAGCCATTTTATTGGCTCATCACGGCTTGATTGCAGCTGAAAAAAATCTTGATAAAGCACTATGGTTAGCCCACGAAGTGGAAGTATTAGCCGAATGGTATATCAAATTATTGGCAACAGGATTAGATATTCCACTATTGTCAAAACAACAAATGGCTGAAGTACTGGAGAAGTTTAAATCTTACGGATTACGTATTGAAGAGTAATAAGGTATTAAAAAAGGAGACTATATTATGAAAGCAAAAGTGTTAGAAAAACAGTATGTGATTCCCTTTATTCTTCTGACGACATTATTTGCATTATGGGGATTTGCAAATGATATTACTAACCCAATGGTGGCGGCATTTCAGACTGTAATGGAAATTCCTGCATCGCAAGCAGCATTAGTACAATTTGCCTTTTATGGTGGCTATAGCACAATGGCGATACCTGCTGCTCTATTTGTGAGTCGTTTTAATTATAAAGCAGGGGTGTTATTAGGATTAGCACTATACTGTGTTGGGGCTTTATTATTTTACCCGGCAGCAAAATATGAAATGTTCTCATTTTTCTTATTTTCGCTTTATATTCTCACATTTGGTTTGGCTTTTTTAGAAACAACAGCAAATCCCTATATTTTATCAATGGGTGATCCTCAAACAGCAACTCGTCGTTTGAATTTAGCTCAGTCTTTTAATCCTTTAGGATCTATTTTGGGAATGTTTGTTGCATCACAATTTGTTTTGACAAATTTAGATTCAGATAAGCGTGATGCCGCTGGGAATTTGATATTTCCAACATTATCTGCTGCAGAAAAAACAGTGATTAAAACACACGATTTAGCAGTTATTCGTGATCCTTATATTATTTTAGGTTTTGTTGTTTTGGCGATTTTTATCATCATTGCATTATATAAAATGCCTAAAACACGCACGGAACAGCAACCTAAAATTAAATTTGGTGAAGCACTTGGTCGATTATCAAAGAATGCTAAATATCGAGAAGGGGTAATCGCACAGGTTTTTTATGTTGCAACACAAATTATGTGCTGGACCTTTATTATTCAATATGCAGAACGTTTAGGTTTTACTAAAGCGGAAGCACAACATTTCAATATTATGGCTATGGCTCTTTTCTTAATCAGTCGTTTTGTTAGTACAGCCTTGATGAAGTATTTAAAAGCTGAATTAATGTTGATGTTATTTGCATTGGGCGGATTAGTTACGATTTTAGGAGTTATTTTCAGTGATAGTGTTGTTGGTGTATATTGCTTAATTATGACTTCAGGCTTTATGTCACTAATGTTCCCAACAATTTATGGGATCGCCTTATGTGGTTTAAAAGAAGAGTCCACTTTAGGGGCAGCAGGATTGGTAATGGCTATCGTAGGTGGTGCATTGATGCCTCCATTACAGGGTGCAATTATTGATCTCGGTACAGTAGCTGGTTTGCCAGCAGTGAATGCATCATTTGTTCTACCATTAATATGCTTTATTGTGATTGCTATTTATGGTTATCGCTGTTGGAAGGTATTGAAATAATAAATAATATTGACCTGCACCTTAAAATATTTAGAAACATAAGGTGCAGGTTTTTTCTGTTTGATTGACAGTCGTCATCATTCTGTAAAGGTATTAGCTAGTAAAATTTTGACTTCCGTCCCTCCTGTTGGGCGGCGTTGAATAGTTAAGGTAGCATTCAGTTGAGCAGTACGTTCCTGCATAATATTTAAGCCGTAATGTCCCTCCGGTTCATCCAAAGAAGGAATGCCGATACCGTTATCGGCAACGATAATTTCATTTTCGCCGTCTTGATTGGTATGTGCGATCACCTCAATTAAGGTCGCTTCAGAATGTTTAATCGCATTCAGTAACGCCTCTCTCACAACTTGTAGTGCGTGTACCAACTGTTGTGCCGTGAAAATTTGTGATGGCAGTGAACATTCTAAGGTAATTTGGGCATCACTTTGATTGCGTAATGATTCAATCACCTGTTCCAACGCCAATTTGAGGTTGGCTTCCTGAATGGTTAAGCGGAAAGTGGAAAGTAGTTCGCGCAGCTGTACATAACCATCGTTCAGTGCTTGTTCAAAATCGGCGATAATTTTAAAACTCTTCTCTTTGGCTTGCGGATCGCTGCTTTTTAAGGCGTGTTTCAACAATGTCAGCTGAATTTGTAAAAATGCCAACACCTGTGCCAACGAATCGTGCAATTCTCTGGCGATAATTGAGCGTTCTTCCATTAATACTAATTGTTGTTGCTGGCGTTGAGTTTGAATAAAGTAAATTGCTCGCCCAAGCATTTGTGCAACACTTTGCATTAGGCGTAAATCAGGGCAAGGTAAGCCTGCTTGCCAACGTAAACAGGAGAGAATTTTGCCGTTGACACTGATTTTTTGCTCTTGCCACGGATAATTCTCTTCCGCTTTGCCTGATGAGAGATCAAGATGCTCTGCGCCATAAACAATCAGTTTAATATAGCGTAAATGTTCACTGGCGCGAATTTCGGAGATCACTTCAGTTAATTGATTGTAATCCAGATCAATGTGGGTAATTTTTTGTGAAGTATGAAACAACATTGAGAGTGTACGATTTAATTGACTTAATTTTTTCGTTTTTTCGTTCACTTTTTCTTCTAAGAACCAGTAAAGTTTCTGTAACTCGTTAGCCATTTTGGTAAAAGTTTCAGAAAGCGTGCCAAGTTCGTTTGGTTTATCCACATCTAACGGAATATGTTTAAAATGTCCGTTTTGAACTTGCGTACTCGCTTGTACTAATTTTTCGATTGGGTTCAGCACTTCACGCTTCATATACCACAGCATATAAGAGCCGATCAGCAAAATAGTGATAATTGAGAAGATACTAATTAGTATCGCCATAATAATTTTACGTTCGGAGAAATGTTGCAATTCAGCGACAAAATCATCTACCTTAGTAACATATTGATCGACTTGAGCTTGATATTGGTTAATTTGCTGTTGTCGAACAAAACTACTCATCTGCTGCCAATTATTGACTACATTTTGATAAGCAGCTTTTACATTATCTGGCACAAAGTAGCTATTTTTTAGATCATTTAATGTTTTTTCTTGCAAAGTTTGTGTATATTGCTGCAAATTGTGTGCAACTGTATCTCTCTCGTGTTCCATTTGGTAAATCAGGCGATAAGCCTGCATACGCAGTGAACCGGCTAAATTGATCGCTTCAGCATCACTTTGACTACTGATTAAAAGCGCAAATACTAAGGAAATACAAAAACTTGCCAATAAAATAATACCGATTAAATATTTTGCAATGCGAGTTAAAACCGAATACTTCGCCACGTTTTTCTCCGAATCGTTAAAAAGTAAGGCTGGCATTTTACTCCGGTGACAATATTATGGCGATAACTGACCACTGTTTTTGTAAAAAATAGGAACTCGTTGTTTTGATTTATCTCAAGAAAAAAGCAAAAAAACATAATATACCTCATAGCGGTTACTGACTTGCGGTAGTTTATTTCGATAATAATAACCGGTTAATTAATCGTTATAAAGCTTGCGTAAATTATGCAGAATGTAGACTTATCTCGGCGAAAATTCCTTAGTGGAAAGATCCGTGAATCAACAGTGGTAGTAAATAAAAAAACGATTTTACCGCCGTGGGCGGACAAAGAGATATTTTTCCAACAATGTACACAATGCGGAGATTGTATTACGCAATGTGAAACGCAGGTGTTAATCAAGGATGAATGCGGTTATCCGCAGGTTTCTTTTCAGCAGTCGGAATGTACATTTTGTCAGAAATGTGTTGAAGCCTGTCAACAACCGATATTCCGGCCGACCACAACTGAAGCTTGGCAACATAAAATTTCAATAGCAGATAATTGTTTGACTAATAAACAGGTTGAGTGCCGTAGTTGTCAGGATAGTTGTGAGTGGCGAGCGATTTTTTTTAAACCGATGTTAGGAAAAGTTGCCCAGCCACAATTGGATTTGCAAAGTTGTAATGGTTGTGGTGCTTGTGTAGCGGCTTGTCCGGTGCAGGCAATTTCAATGTTAGTACAGAATCAGATATAGAAAATGACTGAAAATATTTCTATGGAAAATGCCCAAGAGTGGCACGTATGCGGTGTGGTGGTGCAAGGTCGTCCGGAAAAACTGGATCAGATTTCCGCCGCGTTGTTAGCAGTTCCGCATACTGAAATACACGGTTCCGATCCGAAGTTGGGAAAATTAGTGGTAGTAATGCAGTCACATAACCAACGGATTTTATTGGAAAATATGGAGAACGCGCGCAATATTGACGGCGTGATCAATGTTTCTTTGGTCTATCATCAACAGGACTTAGGCGAGTGATTTTTTAGTGGGGAGATGATGATGAATTTAAGTCGACGCGATTTTATGAAAGCCAATGCGGCAACAGCAGCCGCAGCGGCGATCGGTATGACAATTCCTATCAAAAATGTTGAAGCGGCAGATACTTCAATCAGATGGGAAAAAGGGGTATGTCGTTTCTGTGGTACCGGATGCGGCGTATTAGTGGGGACTCAAAATGGTCGAGTTGTGGCATCACAAGGTGATCCGGATGCGGAAGTAAACCGCGGTTTAAACTGTATTAAAGGATACTTCTTGCCAAAAATTATGTACGGAAAAGACCGTTTAACCCAACCGATGTTAAGAATGAAAGACGGTAAATATGCCAAAGATGGCGAATTCCAGCCGGTAAGTTGGGATGTTGCTTTTAAAACAATGGCGGAAAAATTTAAAGCGGCGATGGCGAAAAATGGTAAAAACGCTGTTGGTTGTTTCACTTCCGGACAATCTACTATATGGGAAGGTTATGCTTTAAATAAATTATTTAAAGCCGGTTTGCGTTCTAACAATGTTGATCCGAATGCGCGACACTGTATGGCTTCTGCTGCAGTTGCCTTTATGCGCACTTTCGGTATTGATGAGCCTATGGGCTGTTATAACGATATTGAACAGGCGGATGTCATGGTGCTTTGGGGCTCAAATATGGCGGAAATGCACCCTATTTTGTGGTCACGTATTTCCGACCGTCGTTTATCCAATCCGGATTGCAAGATTGCCGTACTTTCTACTTTTGAACATCGCAGTTTTGAATTAGCGGATTATGGGTTGGTATTTACCCCGCAATCTGACTTGGCAATTTTGAACTATATCGCTAACTACATCATTCAAAATAATGCAGTCAATGAAGATTTTGTCAGCAAACACGCCGTTTTCAAAAAAGCAGCGACCGATATCGGTTATGGTTTGCGCCCAACTGATCCGCGTGAAAAAGCAGCGAAAAATCCGGGCAGCGACAAAATGGAAAACTTCACTTTTGAAGAATTCAAAGCATTTGTTTCCGAATATACATTAGAGAAAGCACACGAACTCAGTGGTGTGGATAAAGGCTTATTGGAAGAATTGGCGAAAATTTATGCCGATCCGAATAAGAAAGTGGTCTCTTTCTGGACAATGGGCTTTAACCAACATACACGTGGCGTGTGGGTAAACCAAATGATGTACAACGTGCATCTATTAACCGGCAAAATCTCTAAACCGGGTTGTGGGCCGTTCTCGTTAACCGGTCAGCCTTCCGCTTGTGGTACAGCGCGTGAAGTGGGAACTTTCGCTCACCGTTTGCCGGCGGATTTAGTGGTCACCAATCCTAAACATCGTGAACACACAGAACAACTTTGGAAGATTCCGGCTGGTGTTATTTCCGATAAAGTCGGTTATCACGCAGTGCTACAGGATCGTATGCTCAAAGATCGTAAGATGAATGTGCTTTGGGTAATGTGTAATAACAATATGCAGGCTGGGCCGAACATCAATCAGGAACGTTTGCCTGGTTGGCGTGATCCGGAAAACTTTATTATTGTTTCCGACCCATATCCGACATTAAGTGCGATTTCTGCCGATTTGATGTTGCCAACCTCAATGTGGGTAGAAAAAGAGGGAGCTTACGGTAATGCGGAACGCCGTACTCAATTCTGGCATCAGATGGTGAAAGGACCGGGTGAATCTAAATCCGACTTGTGGCAATTAGTAGAATTTTCTAAATATTTCACCACTGATGAAATGTGGCCGGCAGAAATTTTAGAGAAAAATCCTGAGTTTAAAGGTAAAACACTTTATGAAGTGTTGTTTACCAACGGTCAAGTTAATAAATATCCGAACAGCGAAATCGGTGATCATCCGAATGATGAAGCGGAACATTTCGGTTATTACATCCAAAAAGGATTATTTGAAGAGTACGCCTCTTTCGGTCGTGGTCACGGTCACGATTTAGCACCGTTTGATATGTATCATAAAGCGCGCGGTTTACGTTGGCCGGTGGTTGACGGTAAAGAAACATTATGGCGTTACCGTGAAGGCTATGATCCATATGTTAAAGCCGGTGAAGAAGTCAGCTTCTATGGTAAACCGGACAAACGTGCCGTCATTCTTGCTGCACCTTATGAGCCGCCTGCGGAAGTACCGGATCAAGAGTATGATTTGTGGTTATCGACCGGTCGTGTTCTTGAACATTGGCATACTGGTACTATGACTCGTCGTGTGCCGGAATTGCATCGTGCATTTCCTACTAATGTGCTTTATATGCACCCATTGGATGCAAAAGATCGTGGGTTACGTCACGGCGATAAGGCTGTGATAGCTTCTCGTCGTGGACAGATGGAAACCATTATTGATACTCGTGGACGAAATAAACCACCAAGAGGTTTAGTGTTTACTACATTCTTTGATCAAGGACAGTTAACCAACTTGCTGACATTGGATGCAACGGATCCAATTTCTAAAGAAACTGATTTTAAGAAATGTGCGGTTAAAGTCACTAAAATCTAAACAAAATTAATAGTTTAGTTGGAGTGGTGATGAGTAAAGAGCGTGTAATTACCCCAGAACGTCGACGTTTCTTAAAAGATGCTACTAAAACAGTCGGTGGATTGGCAAGTTTAGGTATTTTGCTTGGATTGCCGCAAAAGCAGAGCTTAGCGAAAGATGGCGTAGCATTACGCCCTCCGTTTGCTTTGAGTGATGAGCAACAGTTTGCCGAAGCCTGTATTCGCTGTGGACAGTGTGTGCAGGCTTGCCCATACGATATGCTTTATTTAGCATCGTGGGTTTCTGATTTACAGGCAGGAACTCCCTATTTTATTGCGCGTAAAAAACCGTGCGAAATGTGCGAGGATATTCCTTGTGCGAAAGCTTGCCCGAGCGGTGCATTGGATGCGAATGCCGATGATATTAATCAGGCAAGAATGGGGTTGGCGGTGCTGCTTGATCACGAAACCTGCCTTAACTGGCAAGGTTTACGCTGTGATGTTTGTTATCGTGTCTGCCCGTTAATCGATAAAGCGATTACGCTGGAAATGCAACATAACGAACGCACCGGCAAACACGCCTATCTCATTCCGACAGTGCATTCCGATGCCTGTACCGGCTGTGGTAAATGTGAAGAGGCTTGTGTGTTGGAAGAAGCGGCGATCAAAGTGTTGCCGATGCAGTTGGCAAAAGGGGTTCTCGGGCATCATTACCGTTTCGGTTGGCAAGAAAAAGATAAGGCAGGTCATTCGTTGTTTGAAGGCGAAACCATCAGTTTGCCAGTACGACAACCGGAGGTGAAATAATGGCGAACTCACCAAAAGAGGCAGGAAAAGAGGCTAGACAAAAATTGGGTTGGTGGCACGCCAATCGTTTTTTGTTGTTACGTCGTTTAAGTCAATTCAGTATCTTGGCGATGTTTTTGAGTGGGCCTTTATTTAATGTTTGGATTTTAAAAGGAAATTATAGTGGCAGTATGCTGCTAGATACTATTCCTTTAACTGATCCATTAATTACTTTGGAGAGTTTAGCCAGTGGTTTTCTTCCAAGTTTGACGAGCTTAATCGGCGTTGTCATTGTGATTGCCTTTTATGCGATTGTCGGTAGTAAAGTGTTCTGCGGCTGGTGTTGCCCTTTGAATGTGGTCACCGACAGTGCGGCTTGGTTACGGCGCAAATTGGGCTGGCGACAAACATTAAAGCTTTCACGTAATTTACGTTATTGGCTGTTAGCCTTAATTTTAATTGGCAGTGCAATCAGCGGCACATTATTGTGGGAGTGGCTGAATCCGGTGGCAGCGTTAGGACGCGGCTTAATCTTCGGTTTCGGTGCCGGTATCTGGTTGATTGTGGCTGTATTTGTGTTTGATTTATTAGTGGTGGAACACGGTTGGTGCGGGCATTTATGTCCGATTGGCGCAACTTATGGCGTGATTGGTGCCAAAGGCATTATCCGCGTAAAAGTGATCGATCGGCAGCGTTGTGATAACTGTATGGATTGTTATAACGTCTGTCCTGAACCACAAGTTTTACGTTCACCATTACACGGTAAAAAAGACGAAAGCCAACTTGTGCTTTCCAAAGATTGTATCAGTTGCGGACGTTGTCTTGACGTATGTGCTGAAAATGTTTTTAAGTTTTCGACAAGATTTAATCCTTCTCAGGAGTGAAAAATGGTAAAAAAAATCAAAGTATTCTCTGCCACCGGTTTGTTGTTGGCGAGCTTATTCTCTGTATCGGTACTTGCTGCAGAAGAAAATCCCAATAATGTTCCTTTAGAAAAAGAGGGTATTCCTATGGCAAATGCGGCAGAAAATGTTGCACCAGCAGTGCATAATGTACCGAAAGAACAGAATGCACCAGCATTAAACTATGTGAATCAGCCACCGCTTATCCCTCATAGCGTTAGCGGTATGCAGGTGACTAAAAATGTAAACCAATGTTTAAATTGCCATAGTGTGGAAAATTCGCGTATTACCGGGGCAACTCGTATCAGCCCGACTCACTTTATGTCACGTGACGGTGCGATTTCGCCGAATACATCGCCAAGACGTTATTTCTGTTTGCAGTGCCACGTGCCGCAAACAGATGCTAAAGCGATTGTGCCTAATGAATTTAAACCGTTGCCGGGTTACGGACAATAAGAGGTAAACTATGACAACAGAAAAAAAACCGAATATTATCAAGCGTTTTTGGAAATGGTTTAGAAGCCCGAGCAAAATTGCAGTCGGTACGTTGTTAGTGGTGGCGTTTATTGCCGGTATCGTTTCTTGGGTCGGATTTAACTATTCACTTGAGCAGACCAACACTGAAGAGTTCTGTGCAAGCTGCCATACCAACGATGTCTATCCGGAATATTTGCATACCGCGCACTATCAAAACCGTAGCGGTGTCAGTGCAAGTTGTCCTGATTGCCACGTTCCGCACGAATTTATTCCGAAAATTGTGCGTAAAATTAAAGCGGCACGTGAGGTTTATGCCTATTATATGGGTTACACCGACACGTTGGAAAAATTCAATCAGCGTCGTGCGCATATGGCAGAACGTGAATGGGAGCGTATGAAAGCCAACAATTCACAGGAATGCCGTAACTGTCATAAAATTGACCGTATGGACTTCTCTCAACAAAAATCAGTGGCTGCCAGAATGCACGAATTGGCGATTAAAGAAAATCGCACTTGTATTGACTGCCACAAAGGTATTGCACATCAACTTCCTGATATGAAAGGTTTACCGCCAACATTCAGTAATGTGAAAGAACAGGATAAATAAGCGTTAGGCGCTTGGTGGAAAAAAGGAATGGTGTCGAAATTTCGACACCATTTTTTTGTTTAACACAGAGAGAAATGGTAATCGTATTAAGCAAAAAAGTTCTTAAGTATGTGCAAATCGATGCGCAAAGTTTGCCACTTTTATTAGCCTAGTGCTGTAAAACTCTGTCCTTCATGATAGGGAGGATGTCAATGATAAAAAGGTAAACAAATTTGTCTATTAAAATGATAGATTTTACTGGGAAGTGCTAAACGACAAAAGCCAAGTCAGTAACGACTTGGCTTAAATTTAAGATAAATAAGAAAATTATTTAATTAATTGTTTCGCTTCTTCAATTGCTTCAGCGACACGTTGCGGTGAAACACCACCTTTAGCACAACGTTTATTTAAACAGGATTCCAAAGAGAGAATCGCATACACATCTTCGCTGATGACATCGCTGAAACGTCTAAATTCATCGACACGTAACTCTTCCAACGCTTTGGATTTGCTAATCGCATAAACCACTGCTTCACCGACAATATGATGAGAATCACGGAAAGGAACACCCTTCGCAACTAAATAATCGGCAAGTTCGGTGGCATTTGAGTAGCCTTTCAAGGCGGCGTTACGTGTTTTTTCTTGATGCACTTTGATGTCTTCAAGCACTAATGCCGCCATATCAAGGCAAGCGTGCCAAGTGTCAAGCGCATCAAAAATGCCCTCTTTATCTTCTTGCATATCTTTGTTGTAGGCGAGCGGTAAACCTTTGACCGTTACCAACATTCCGTTTAATGCGCCGATAACACGTCCGGCTTTACCACGAATTAATTCGCAAGCATCCGGATTTTTCTTTTGTGGCATTAATGAAGAACCGGAGGTGACGCGATCGGATAATTCAAGGAAATTGGCTTCACCGCTGTTAAAGATAATTAAATCTTCGGCATAACGGGAAAGATGCACCATACTTAACGAGGCGGTTGCCAACAGTTCAATGATGTGATCACGATCGGAAACGCTGTCTAAGCTGTTGCGAGTGGCACGTTGAAAACCGAGATCTTTCGCCAACTGCTCACGATCGACTGCATAAGCTGTTCCTGCCAAAGCACCCGAACCTAACGGGCAGGTGTCCAAACGGCGATAAGCATCGGCAAGGCGAGAAAAATCACGTTCCAACATTTCAAAATATGCCATACACCAGTGGGCAAAAGTGATTGGTTGAGCGCGTTGTAAATGCGTGTAGCCCGGCATTACCGTATTTTGGTTATTTTCCGCAGTAACAATAAGTTGGCTTTGTAAATGGCGAATAGATTGTTGCAAAGAGGTGATCTCCTGTTTGCACCATAATTTAATATCCAACGCCACCTGATCGTTACGGCTACGACCGGTGTGCAATTTTTTACCGAGATCGCCCACTTTTTCAATCAGCTTACTTTCCACCCAACTATGAATATCTTCCGCATCATCCTGCAGAATCATTTCCGGGTTATTTGCCACCGCCTCTTTCAGTTCAAGCAGTGCCGCTTCAACCTGTTTCTGTTCCGCTGCGCTGAAAACATTCACGCTGACCAGTGCTTTCGACCAGCCAATAGAACCTTCGATATCCTGTTGTGCCAACCGATAATCGAAACGTAATGAATCATTAAAATTTTTAAAACGTTGATCCGCCGCTTGTGTAAAACGACCGCCCCAAAGTGCCATAATTTATTCCTCAAAAAACGAAACCGCCAAAGCCGGCGGCATGCTTTATCATTAAGATCATTAAGTTTTTTTGCACCGAATTAAGGTGCAATTCTTGTGCCAATACGTTGTCCGGAAAATAAATCTACTAATTTTTCCGGTTTTTTCCAGTTTGCAATTTCAATGGCTTGATTTAATGCTTGTGCTGCAGTTAGAGCCGCTTTCACCTTGACAATCATACCATCTGTAATCACTTGTTCTGCAATTAATTTTTCGATTTGATCCGTATTCAGTTCGGCAATCAGGTTTTTTTGCTGATCAAGCACACCATCAACATCAGATAACATCACTAATTCGGCTTGCAACAAAGTTGCAATCGCGGTGGCTGCCTGATCGGCATTAACATTCATTAGCCGACCGTCATCATCAATCGCAATTGAGCTGATAATCGGTAGAAAATCCGCCTTTAAAAGGGTATTTAATAAAGCAGCCTGTTTAGGTTGAACGGTTGCAACGTGTCCTAATTCCGCATCAAGTTGTGTTGCAGTGGTTAAATTACCATCTCCCAAGCTTAAACCTACAGCTATCAAACCAGCAGTTTTTGCCATCGCAACCAATTTTTTATTGGCAATTCCGGCTAATGCACCGGTAATAATATCAATTTGATCTGCCGGTGTAACGCGTAAACCCTGTTTTTTCTTTACCGGCAGATTTAAACGTTGCATTAGTTCGTCAACAATACAACCGCCGCCGTGGACAATCACAATTTGTCGCTGTTGTGTGCGTTTAAATTGTGCCAATGTTGAAATCAGATTTTGCATAGCTTGCGGTGTATCCAGCAATGCACCGCCAACTTTAATAACTAATGGTTTCATTGTGTTAAATTAATCCTAAAGTTGGTTCAAAACCGAAACGAATATTGGCACATTGAACCGCTTGTGCCGCTGCGCCTTTTAATAGGTTGTCTTCCGCACCGACAATAATAATATGTTGATCTTTAATCGCAAAAGCGATATCGCAATAAGGCGTGAATTCCACCGCTTTAATGCTTGGAAAACCTTTGTCATAAAGACGCACTAACGGTTTATCGTGATAAGCCTGTTCAAATGCAGATTTCACTCGTTGTGTATCGACATTCGCTTTTAATTTTGCCGTAATTGTCGCCAAAATACCACGTTTAAAGTTGCCCAAATGTGGGGTGAAAATCACTTCTCTGCCTAAATGAGTGGCGATTTCCGGTTGATGGCGATGGGTAAATACGCCGTAAGGATTGAGGCTGACTTCGCAAAAACTGGAGGTGAGGCTGGCTTTGCGACCGGCACCGCTGACACCGCTGACCGCATTGATGATCGGTAATTGTTGTTCATCTAACAAGTCATTTTCAATTAACGGTTTAAGGCAAAGTTGTGAAACGGTCGGATAACAACCGGCAACGGCAACCAAATCGGTTTGTTTAATCTGCTGTTCATTCCATTCCGCCAAACCGTAAACCGCCTTTTCCAATAATTGTGGATATTGGTGTTCAAAGCCGTAAAATTTTTGGTAGAACTCGGCATTGTTCACGCGGTAAGCACCGGATAAATCGAACACTTTGCAATCACCGGCTAAAAAGATGGGTGCGAGGCGGTGGCTTACTTCGTGAGCAGTAGCAAGAAAAACGCAATCTGCATATTTAGCCAATTCAGTTAAATCTTGTGGTAATGGTTGTAAAGGTAAATCAACAACGTTTTTTAGTTGTGGATAAATCTCGGAAATAGGTTTATCTTTATCCAGACTGTTTTCAGAAACATAGAGTCCGCAAAGTTCAAATTGTGGATGTTTAGTAATAATGTTGGCGAGTTCAGCTCCTGTATAACCACTCGCCCCAATGATGAGTGTTTTTAGCATAGTAAATAAAATAATGATTAATTATGCTAATATTTTGCATAATTATTTTATTTGAATCAATGTTTATTTGAGGTAAATATGGCAAATCTTCCCGATTTTCTTTCTTTATATTCACAACTTATTGAAATTCCGACAATCAGCAGTACAGATAATCCTAAACTCGATCATAGTAACCAACTGTTAATTGAGAAATTAGCAAGTTGGTTGCACGATCTTGGTTTTAAAGTCGATATTTTACCAATTGCTGGTTCAAATTATAAATTCAATTTATTAGCGACTTATGGCGAAGGTGCTGGTGGATTATTGTTGGCAGGGCATAGTGATACCGTGCCGTTTGATGCTGGTCGTTGGCAGTTTGATCCTTTTAAACTAACTGAGAAAGATGGGCGTTTTTATGGCTTAGGTTCAGCCGATATGAAAGGTTTTTTTGCCTTTATTGTTGATACTTTGCGAAATATGGATCTAACAAAATTGCAAAAGCCATTGCGTATTTTGGCAACAGCGGATGAAGAAACCACAATGTTGGGGGCAAGAACGTTTGCGCAGCACGCGGAGATTCGTCCGGATTGTGCTATTATCGGTGAGCCAACTTCGTTGCAGCCGGTGCGCGCTCATAAAGGACATTTCGGTGATAGCGTGACAGTAATCGGACGTTCCGGACATTCTAGTGATCCTGAAAAGGGAGTGAATGCGATTGAAATTATGCATCAAGCGACAGCACATTTAATTGAATTGCGCAATGAGCTGAAAGCGAAGTTTCATAATGATTTTTTTGCGGTACCGTATCCGACAATGAATTTTGGCTCTATTCACGGAGGTGATGCCGTTAATCGTATTTGTGGTTGTTGTGAACTACAGTTTGATATTCGACCGTTGCCGAATATGGGATTGGAATCATTGGATGAAATGGTGCAGGAAAAATTACAACCGTTGATCGAACAATACGGTGATATGATTCAGATTAAGCACCTTCATGATGGTATTCTGGGTTATGAATGCTCACACAAAGCAGAAATTGTGGCTGTGGTAGAAAAATTATTAGGTAAGCCTTGTGTGTCTGCTAACTATTGTACTGAAGCGCCGTTTATTCAACAGCTTTGTCCAACTTTGGTGTTAGGGCCGGGTTCAATCGAACAGGCGCATCAACCAGATGAATTTTTATCGGCGGAATATATTCAACCGACCAAAGCATTATTAGAAAAATTGATTAGGCATTTCTGTGCCTAAGCAATTTGTGATAATAGTTAAGAAAAATAAATTATTGAACTGTTTTGAATTTTTAAGAAGTTTTATTATGTTAGATATTGTCCTTTATGAACCTGAAATCCCACAAAATACGGGAAATATTATTCGTCTTTGTGCTAACTGTGGCTTTCGCTTGCATTTGATTCATCCGCTTGGCTTTCAGTGGGATGACAAGCGTTTACGCCGTTCCGGTTTGGATTATCACGAATACACCACAATTAAACATCATCAAAGTTATGCTGAATTTCTAGAGAGTGAACAACCTAAACGGTTGTTCGCTTTAACCACTAAAGGCGGGCCAGCACACAGTCAAGTGAAGTTCCAGTTGGGAGATTATTTGATGTTCGGGCCGGAAACAAGAGGCATTCCGATGGCTATTTTAAATACAATGCCGATTGAACAGAAAATTCGTATTCCGATGTGTGCCAATAGCCGCAGTATGAATCTCTCCAATTCAGTGGCGGTTACTGTTTATGAGGCTTGGCGACAGCTGGGTTATCAAGGTGCGGTTAATCTTTATCAAGGAGAAGTATGAACGCTTTTATTCACGGCGTGTTAGTTACAGGCAGTTTAATTGTTGCTATCGGTGCACAAAATGCCTTTGTGCTGAAACAAGGATTGTTGAAACAGCATATTTTTACGGTTGCTTTAATCTGCTTTTTGTGTGATGTGATGCTGTTTACCCTCGGCGTTTTGGGGTTGGGAACCTTTATCAGTAACAATAATGTTGCTTCCGTTACATTAGCTTTCATTGGAGCTGGTTTTTTATTGATTTATGGTTTGCGAGCGTGGCGCAGTGCTTATAGCAGCAATACCGGTTTACAACTGCAAGCTGGGGAAAATAGTGCGTCTTTAGCCAAAACCATCTTATTAACCTTGAGCGTCACTTTGTTGAATCCGCACGTTTATATTGATACGGTGGTTATTATCGGTGGTATTGGTGGCACATTGGTGTGGCAGGAAAAGATCGCTTTCTTAATTGGCGGACTTTGTGTTTCAGCCACTTGGTTCTTCGGTTTGGCGTACGGTTCAACATTGTTAGCACCGCTATTTCGAAAAGCGCTCACTTGGAGAGTTCTTGATTTTGTGATTGGCGTGATTATGCTAATGATTGCTTGGAGCTTATTTCAATATGGAATAACGCTGTTGAGCTAATCCTCGACAATTTGTTGCAATTAGGGCTATAATCGCAACGTTTTTATAGGGCAATGCCTTATAAAATGCCCTATATACTGAATGATTAACTTTTCTTAGAAGGAATAAAAAATGGGTTTAAAAAATGTACCTGCTGGTAAAGAATTACCAGATGATATTTATGTTGTGATTGAAATTCCGGCAAATTCAGATCCGATTAAATATGAAGTTGACAAAGAAACCGGTACTTTATTTGTTGACCGTTTTATGGCAACTGCAATGTTCTATCCAGCAAATTATGGTTATATCAACAATACTCTCTCTTTAGATGGTGATCCTGTTGATGTTTTAGTACCAACGCCATATCCGTTACAACCGGGTTCAGTCATTCGTTGCCGTCCGGTCGGTGTATTAAAAATGACTGACGAATCAGGTCAAGATGCAAAAGTGATTGCCGTACCACACAGCAAATTAACGAAAGAATATGATCACATCAAAGATGTGAACGATATTCCGGCATTATTAAAAGCACAAATCCAGCATTTCTTTGAAAGCTATAAAGCTTTAGAAGCTGGAAAATGGGTGAAAGTAGACGGCTGGGAAGATGTTACTGCAGCACGTGAAGAAATTTTAGCTTCTTTTGAGCGTGCTAAAAAATAATCTTTTGATTTAATGTAATTAAGCCGTTACTTTTTTCAGAGTAACGGCTTTTGTTTTTTTAGATGTGTTGAACTTAATTATTATTTTTCCACGCTTCGTGTGCATCGAGAACACGTGCGGAATAAACCATTGCTGCGCCGGTATTCATTGCGATCGCCACGCTTAATGCCGCTGCAATCTCCTCTTGTGTACAACCAGCTTTAATCGCTGCATCGGTATGCACGCTAATACAACCATCGCAACGAGTTGTTACTGCACAAGCCAAAGAAATCAACTCTTTAGTTTTCAAATCCAACACGTCATTGCCTGCTTTACTGAGCAGTTGATAAGCCTGCATCGTATTCGGTTGTAATTTGCCTAATAAGCCTAAACGATTCATTAATTGAGTGCGTAATTTTTTCCAATCTAACATAAGATGCTCCTTAAAATTCTTCATATTGTTGTCTGATGGGCGCTATTTTGCACGATGTTGATTAGACGATAAAGCTGCTAAAATAGCAAAAAACTATGTTTTCGTCTTATTTTGTGAATATGGACAGTATTGATAAATTTTTGGAACTTTTAGATTTAAAAACAGAAATTGATGTTTTTTGTAGCTTCCGTTCCCCTTATTTAATGCAAGCACCGCAAGCGGAAAAAGGGAAAGCTTGTTTCCATTTACTGTTGAGTGGTCATTGTCAAATGCAATCGGATAAAAGCGTACACCGTTTACAAGCTGGTGATTTCTGTTTATGGACGCAAGGCAGTATGCACAAAATTGGTGATGCAGAGGAATATTCTTCAGTGCAGGTAGAGCAACAAAACGGTATTTTGTATCGACATAACTGCCAACAGGATCCTTCATTACAGATGATTTGTGGACATTATCAAGTGGGGAATCAAGCTGCTGCCGGTTTGTTATCATTGCTGCCTGAGCCTTTGATTGTTTCGTTAAAACAGATTCCGCAGTTAAATGCGTTGTCTAGCTTAATTTATCAGGAAGCGTTAGCTCGTTATTTAGGTAGTGCTACGGTAATTAAATCGATGTGTGAAATTTTATTGCTGTTTGCCTTGCGTCATTTATCTTCATTGTCGGAACAGCAGAGTTTAATTCGTCTATTTTCAGATCCTTTCTTAAGTAAGGCTATGACGCCGATTTTTCACAATTTGGCAGATAATTACACCATTGAGCAGTTAGCACAAAAGGCTTATATGTCGCGATCCACTTTTGCGCGCCGTTTTCAACAGTTAAGCGGAATGGGGGTGCAAGCCTTTATTCGTTTGTTGAGAATGTCGATGGCGGCGAAGTTATTGCGACAGACAAATTTGTCATCAAGACAAATTATGGAGCGGATTGGCTATCAGTCGGAGGCAGCATTCTTTGATGCTTTTAAAGCTCAATTTGGCACAACGCCGGCACGTTATCGCAAAATTTACTGATGAATAGGTGAAATGTTAAAAAATTGCTATTGATCTTTAGTAGAAAAAAAGAAATGATAATTGGCATTTTACCGAGATAAAAGGAGTAAAAAGATGATTTTATCGACTATCTCTAAACGTATTTTAACCGGTTGTTTTATATTATTTTTAGTGGCAAGTTGTGCTGATACCCGCACAATGAATCAGAATGCGGCGAATCAATATCGTCAAGCGATTGCGACGGAAAAGCAAAAAGGTAATGTTGATACCACCTCAACAACGGCAAAACGTGTTCATCGAGTTTTTAATCGAATGGTGCCTTATGCTCGTCAATACAATAAAACTGGCGTGCCTTTTTCTTGGGAAGTGTCGGTGATTAAATCAAATGAAGTGAATGCGTGGGCAATGCCGGGTGGAAAAATGGTAGTTTATACTGGATTAGTCGACAAATTAGGTTTAAGTGATGAAGAGATTGCAGTTGTGATGGGACACGAAATGGCACATGCTTTGTTGGAGCACGGGAAAAGCCAAGCAAATCGCCAAACCGCAGTTGGTGTAGTAGCTGCGATTGTTTCTGTTTCATTAGCATATCAGGGAATGGATAGCAGCTTGTCTCAGGATATGGTTGGTACAGTAGCTGATCTTGGGGTAATGAAACCTTTCTCTCGTAGTGCAGAAAGCGAAGCAGATGAGATTGGTTTAATGTTGAGTGCGCAAGCCGGTTATAATCCTCAGGTTGCTCCGGGGTTATGGGATAAAATGCAGCGATTGGGCGGTGGTGGTAATGTGCCAACGATTTTTTCTACTCACCCGAGCGATCAGTCGCGTAAAGCACATTTAGAAAAATTAATGCCGAAAGCAATGGAGTTATATCAGGCATCAAAAAAATAATCTCATCATATTGAGGAAATTTTTATGCAAAAACAAAAGCTTGCAGTTCCGGGTATATTAATCGGTTGCGTTGTTTTCGGTTTAGGCAGTCTTATTGTTGCCCACGTTCCGGTGGGCGCTTATGCTATTGCTTTTTGGCGTTTATTGATTGCGGCGATAATCTTTTTTATTTTAGCAAAACTTTTCAAACAACCGTTCCCGAAGTCAAAACAGACAATTCGTTATGGTTTACTGGCAGGTGTATTTTTAGCTTTTGATTTGGGATTGTGGCACGAAAGTGTGTATGCGGTCGGGCCGGGAATTTCCACCTTATTGAATAGTTTGCAGATTTTCTTTCTTGCCGCTATCGGCTTTTTCTATTTCAAAGAGAAACAGTCCACCGTACAGTTGTTTAGTCTAGTGTTGGCGGTTATTGGTGTTTATTTGATTACTGGTAGTGAATTCCAGTATAACGATAATGCATTGTGGGGCTTTATTAGCGGTATTTCATCCAGTTTGTTGTTGGCGTTATCGATGGTTTTTATTCGTAAAACGCACGAAAGCGAGCCAACAGCAATTTTCCCATTAATGTTATTGGTCAGTATTGGCGGTATTCTGTTCTTGATTATCCCCTCTTTGCTTTTTAATTTTGATAATCTGTATCCGACAACAGCATTGGATTGGCTTTGGGTGTTTATTTATGGTGCGGTAATGCAGTGTTTTGCTTGGGGAATGATCGCCTATTCGGTGCCATTATTGTCATTAGCGGTAACCGGTTTGTTGTTGCTTTCAGAGCCTATTGCTGCTTTAGTGATTGATTATTCTGTGTTGAATAAACCAATCAACTTGATTCAATGGTGTGGTGCGGCAATTACTCTGTTCGCTATTTATCTTGGTTCGGTCTTTTCACGACCAAAAAAATCGAAAATTCGTTCGTTGAAAGGACAAAATAAGGGTTGAAATTGTTTTAAATTCAACCCTTTAATAATCGGAAGGTGATTTGTTAGTTGCCTACATATTCAAACACAATAATTGAACCTGGGTTTGCCATTTTGGAAGTTGGTGTGTCATCTAATTGACGACCGTTGCCCATATTGTCTGTTACCACATAGATTTTGCGGGTATCAGGGCTCACTAACGCATTGCGATAACGGTTTGCACTGGTGAAATATTTTCCTGTGTCCCCTTGCACATTGCTTGCGTCTTCATTCATTTTTACTTGATAAATCGAACCGCTCTTATAGGTTGCTAACAATAATGAATTACGGAACTCAGGAATAACGCCGTCTTTCGGATAATATACCGCATTACCTGGGGCAATGGTTGGCCAGCAAATATAAGCTAATTTACCACAAGTAGCGTTGGTGTAATTGTAGTCATTGTTCACGGTGAAGAAGGTTTTCACAGGATCAACCACTGGCTCTTTATAATCTGTTTCTTTTTGCGTTGGCACACTTTCAGGAATGACATTTGGATCAAATTTCACATTCGGGCAGTTTTTCGCCGCAGAATAATTTGCATAAACATAAGCTAAATCATCTTTAAAGCCTGCAACGTGTGGCCAGCCATAGTTTCCGCCAGCTCCAAGTTTGTTCAATTCATCATCACTTGATGGGCCTTGTTCTGTGCTATAAAGGTTATTGCCCACCCACACTAAACCTTGTGGATTGCGGTGTCCATAAGTATAAACGTGGCTTTTCACGCCTTTAATTACAGGGTTATCATCAGGGATTGAGCCGTCTTTGTTGATACGCAAGGTTTTGCCATTATAAGCACTGTGATCGTGATTTTTCACTTGCTCAGCCGTTGGCAATTTTTGTGAAGTGATTTCATCACAAACGTGTTTACCTTGGTTATAACCTAAATCACCTGTGGTGTAATAAAGTTTGCCATCTGGGCCGAATTTAATGCGTCCTGCATTGTGATCCACGCCGGCAATAATGCCATCAAGAACGATTTTTTCCTCGCCCAACTTATTCGCTTTGGCATCATAAGTTAAACGAACAATACGAGCGAATTTTTTATCGCCATCGTTGTAAGTATAAGCGGCATAGGCATAAGGCTCGCCAGCCTCAAAGTTAGGATCTAATGCCAAGCCTAGCACGCCTTGATGAGGGAATTGCTCATAGGCATTGGCAAAATGATATAACACAGTTTTTTCTCCTGTTTTGGGATCAATGCTAACAATGTTTTTCCCAGCACGTTCAGTCAGCCAAAGTTGTTCTTTCGGCCCCCAAATCATTTCCCAGCCACCATCAACATTGTTAGTCAAAACCGTAGCTTCAAAATGTGAACCAAAATCCACTTTGCCATCTTTGCTCACCACATCGATTGCATTTACGTTAGTCGCTACAAGGGCAAATAAGGCTCCTGCAAACATTAGTTTTTTCATTATATTCTCCTATTCTTTAAGAAATCCTGGATTATATGCAGAAAATATTCTCTTTCAATGTGAGATAATGAAACTAATTGTTTCTTAATTGGAAATGATTGATATGTTTTAAGTGTTATAATTTACAATTTATTGCGTTATTAGTATTGAATAGACAAAAATCATTGAAGAATGAAAACAATACTTTCTTAGTACATATATAAAATATGAAAGTAGAAAAAGGATACAGTGAAGTCCATTTATAGATTTTATCTAATTGAGTAAATCCACTTTTCTGATGAGTTCGGCAACATTTTTTGCGTGCATTTTTTCCATTATGTGTGAACGGTGAACTTCAACGGTTCTAACAGAAATATTTAGGCGTTCTGCGATCTGTTTGTTGATATTCCCTTCAATAATGAATGCTAATACCTCTTTCTCTTTTTCACTAAGTTGATCGTAACATTGCTGAATTTGATATTGTTGAAAGCGTTTTTCACTGCGAATGCGAGCATTTTCTAATGCAGTTTTAAGCTGATCAAAAAGAATCGGTTTTTGTAAAAAGTCGATAGCACCTTGCTTTAATTCATTGACTGCCATATCCACATCGGCAAACGCTGTCATAATAATAACTTGTAATACGCTGTTTTTTTGTTTGAGCATTTTATGCACTTGGCGACCGTCAAAATAGGGCATTCGCATATCCAACAGCACTACTCCCGGTTCAAAAGGGTTAACCTGTTCTAAAAAAGTTTTACTGTTTGACCAACTGACAACATCATAACCTGCTTGAGTAAGCAGAAATGTTGCCGCATCGACCACCGTTTCATCATCATCTAAGATATGTACTTTCACGAGAAACTCCTATTGTTTGCCACCAACTCCCTGATTAAGCGGTAATTCCAGAATCACCATCGCACCCTTGCCGGCAGGACGATTTTTGAGATAAATTTCACCTCGCATTGAGTGGATTAGGCGCTGACATAATGTTAACCCAAGACCTAAGCCCTCTTTTTTTCGGCTGCGGAATGGTACAAATGGAAATGCCAATTCGGTTTCTGAAAAACCTTTACCGTTATCCACAATCAAAATTTGGATGCTGTTCTCCTTTGCTTGCACTGTCATCACAATTTTATCTGCTTGTGCTTGCAGCGCATTGAGTAAACAGTTGCAGATAATCTGTTCCAACATCGTTTTTTTTACACAAACTTGCCACTGTTTTGCACAAATCAGTCGTATTTTGGAACTAGAATTATAGTATTGGTGGATAAAATCGATTGTTTTTTCTAAGCAAGATTTCAGCTCAATATTATGTAACTTTTCGTCTTCTCTGCCTTTAGCCCAGCCGGTAAGGTTGCGCATAATTTGCCGACTGCGATCAACCTGAATTTGTATTTTCTCTAAAATTTGTAATTCAGATGTTGCATTGACTCGTTGTTTTAACTGTTGTTTCAATCCCTCACTGTACATTCCGATAGCCGTAAGCGGTTGGTTAATTTCGTGCGCAATACCGGCACTCATTTCACCTAAAATACTTAAGCGGTCAGCTTTTATAAGTTGTTGTTCATAAAGGCGCATTTCTTGATAAGCTTGGGTTAACGCTTTACTTTTACGATGAACCTGATAACTAATCCATAAGTAATTGAAAATAATAAAAAATAGAAGCAACAATAATTGCCACTGGTGCTGATTAATCCAATATTTTACGCTTTGCCATAAATTTTGTTGTTGTGGATGACGGAAAAGGTTTCGCAAAATATTATCTGCTTGTTGGTCGGAGTAAGGCGGATTCCATTGCGGTAAATCTTCCGGAACATCGCCGAGTAGAATAGTCATCAGTTTTTTTACTACATTATTCGGTACTTGCTTCATTGCTGCTAACGACCAGTTTGGTAACAGCGGTGTGCTGGAGACACAGCCTAAGTCGTTACTTTGTGGCGCTAACACACGGAAATCCGAGAAATTGGCTTTCCCTTCACGGGCTAAATCTTCCAAGATACAAACAGGCACAATGGCAGCATCAACTTTATGCTGTTGCAGCCAGAAAACGGTGTTATCAACCGGAAAACCGCTGAAGCGGAAAAAAATGTTTTTACCTTCAACTAAACCTTGTTGATATAACACGTTGTAGCCTAGTAAGAAACCACCAAAGGCATTTTCGCCAACTGCACTTAATGTTTTCCCTTTTAAATCAGTGATTTGATAAAAATCACTATCTGTATTAACTAAAATTGCACTGCCAACTTTACCGGCATTGGTGTGTTGCTGACGAGGGGATTGCAATGTTGCCAACCAACGGACAGGCTGATCATTGAGATAAAAAAATTGCGATTGATTGGTTAAAATAAAATCAATGTTGTCGGCTTTATCTTGGGAAAGATCATCAAGTTGCAACGGCACCAATGAAAAATGCTGTTGTGGATAACGCTGGTTTAACCAATTTATCCACGGTTGCCACTGTTGTGATAAAAAGGTTTCACCACGCTGTGCCAAAATACCGATTTTCCAATTATCTGCTCCGGCGAAAAAGGGAAAGAGCGACAGCATTATATAAGTCAGTGAAAGCACAATGAATTTCCTCAAAATTGCCTCCTATTTTTTGACTCAAATCAATACCCATACTATTTATGTGGAAAACCACAATAGATACCGATTTTAGGGTAAACCACAATACGATAGAACCAACAATAGCACAAAACGACAATAGTGGGGAAATTATGGATAGTGTTAAACGAACAGCACTTAAATCGCTGACCGCACTCACTTTCGGCGCAAGTTTGATTCCGCTTGAAAGTATTGCGTTTCAGCCACCTAGACGTGGCGGTGATCAACAGCACCGTTATGCGATGATTATTGATTTACGCCGTTGTATCGGTTGTCAATCTTGTACCGTCAGCTGCAATATCGAAAATCAAACACCGATAGGCGAATTTCGTACAACGGTACGTCAATATGAAATTACCGATGGTAAGCAGACAGTAAACAACGTGTTATTACCACGATTATGCAACCATTGCGATAATCCGCCGTGCGTGCCAGTTTGCCCAGTGCAGGCAACTTATCAACAAAAAGATGGCATTGTCGTTATTGATAATGAACGTTGTGTCGGTTGCGCTTATTGTATTCAAGCTTGCCCTTATGATGCCCGTTTTATTAATGAAGAAACTAAAACAGCAGATAAATGCACCTTTTGTGCGCACCGTTGGGAGGCAGGTTTATTACCGGCGTGCGTGGAAAGTTGTGTTGGTGGAGCACGAATTATTGGTGATCTTGCCGATCCGAACAGCCAAATCAGAAAACTGTTTGATAGTCATAAAGATCAATTAAAAGTGTTGAAACCTGAAGCAGGAACACAGCCGCACGTTTTCTATTTAGGGCTTGATGATGCGTTTGTAAGCCGTGTACAGGGACAGCCTATGCTTTGGCAGGGTAAGGGGGAATAATGATGATTCGCGAAGTTTTAGTTGAACCGCAAGCTATTGCGTGGCTACCTTGGGCAGTAAGTTATTTCTTCTATATCGGCTTGGCATTATGTGCCATTATTGTCGCACTTTGTATTCGCTTTTTTGTTAAACCTTATCAGCCTAAGTCGGAATTGATAGCGTTGTTAGTAGCATTAAGCTTTGCCATTGTTGCACCGATTGCGCTAACTGCGGATTTACATCAGCCGGGAAGAGTGTGGTATTTTTATGTTTATTTGGCTAATTGGTCGTGGATGGCGTGGGGCTCAATTTTCCTACCAATTTTTATGTTGAGTTTGGTTGGTTATATTCTGTTTTTATTGCGTCAATTACCGCAACGTCCAACACAAAAATGGTTGGTATTGCTTTATGTCGGCAATTTAAATAACACACTTTGGTGTTGGATTTTTAGAATTTTAACTATCATCAGTAGTATCTTAATTCTGCTTTATACTTCAATGGAAGTATATAACGTTGTTGCGCGTCCGTTGTGGCATCAACCTTGGCTCATTCCATTGATTATTTTCAGTGCGTTACCGAGCGCAATTCTGTTGACACATTTTGCGGTTTCTATGATTAACGGTACAAATAATAAAGTGCTAATGAAACCATTAGTGATTGCTTGTTTGCTGTTATTAGCCACAACCGTTGGTGCTATCTATTATCACTCATCAGAAACTGCCTTGGATTTATCCATTTTGTGGCAAGCTCGTCCGGCGGTTGCATTCACTGCTATTATTTGGGGATTAACTTTATTATTGGCACTGTTCACCACACAAGCAAAAACAATGCAATGTCTGTTATTAATTGCTTCACTTATCTTAACCGCAATGGTTCGTTGGGTGCTATTACTTGAAGTGCAAACTGTCGCAAAATATAACGTATTAATGAACTCATATCAGTTTAATTGGGGCGTTGACGGCGGATTAGGAATGCTTTCGGTAGCCGGTTTATGGGTGACTGTAAGTGTGATTTTGTGGCAATTATTTGGATTCATTAATAAGGAGCAGCGTAATGGATAATAAACGTCGTAATTTACTTAAAGGTGGTTTGGCTGTTGGTGGTGCTGCTGCTTTTGTAGCCGGTTATTCACCAAAAGTGAAAGAAATTGCTAATGGCGTTTTCACAGGTTCTTCCGGTGAAAAAACCAAACATAACATTCACGGTAATTCACTCGCACCGGAATATAAGGTTGAGAATAATAAAGTGATGCCGAATTCTGATCAAGTTGTGTGTAATACTCAATGTATGGGATGTTGGACACTTTGCGGTTTGCGTGCCAGAGTGGATTTGAAACAAAATAAAGTTATTCGCATCAGTGGTAATCCGTATCATCCGCTTTCTGCCGATGAATATTTGAATTACAACACCTCACTACAACAAGCAGAATTAAGTGTAGCAGGCGAAAACGGTTTGGAAAATCGTTCCACCGCGTGTGCGCGTGGTGCGGCGTTTATGGAAGGAGTAAACAGCCCTTATCGCATTACGCAACCATTAAAACGTGTGGGTAAACGTGGCGAAGGTAAATGGAAAACCATTAGCTTTGAACAATTAATTGAAGAAGTGGTGAATGGGGGTGATCTGTTTGGTGAAGGTCATATTGATGGCTTAAAAGCAATCCGTGATTTGAAAACTCCAGTAGATGCGGAGAATCCGGATTTTGGCCCGAAAGCGAACCAGCTTTTCGTGACTTTTGCCGGTCCGGAGGGTAGACAGCCGTTATTGCAACGTTTTGCGAATAACAGTTTCGGCACTATTAATTTTGCTTCTCACGGCTCTTATTGCGGTTTGTCCTATCGTGCTGGTTCCGGTGCGGTGATGAATGATTTGGATAAAAATTCACACGCAAAACCGGATTGGGATAATTGTGAATTTATTCTCTTTATGGGAACTTCACCGGCACAGTCAGGCAACCCGTTCAAACGTCAGGCACGTCAATTAGCGAAAAAACGTGTGGGAGATAATTTTGATTATGTGGTGGTTTCGCCTCGATTGGAATTAACTTCAACACACGCTACGAAAAACAATCGTTGGATACCGGTTTTACCGGGCGGTGATTTAGCGTTGGCATTGGCAATGTTGCGTTGGATTATTGAAAATGAACGCTTTAATGCAGATTACTTATCATTACCGAGCCAATTTGCAATGCAGCAGGCAGGTGCAGTAAGCTATTGTAATGCCTCTCATTTATTTATCGTTGAACCACAACACCCACGCTTTGGTCAAGCATTGACAGAACAGGATCTGTTTGATGTTGCACCGGATGTGGAAGATAAAGTGGTAGAAAATTATGATTTAGTCAAAAATGCGGAAGATGCTCAATTTGTTGCCGCTAAATCGTCGGCAAAAGCGCAAATTTGGGTGGATGAAACCGTTATCTTAAAAGATGGCTCTGCTGTGGCAGTGAAGTCTGCCTTGACTCTATTAAAAGAGTCTTGCTTTGAACATACATTGCAAGAGTATGCAGTTTTGTGCGGAGTGCCGGTGGCAACAATCGAAGCTTTGGCAAAAGAATTTACTTCACACGGACATAAAGCGGTTGCCATTACTCACGGCGGCACAATGCAAAGCAATGGTTTTTATACCGCGTGGGCGATTTTATTGCTCAATGTGATGATTGGTAATATGAACAAGAAAGGCGGAATGAGTGTCAGCGGCGGTAAATTCAAAGATTTTGCGCCCGGTCCTCGTTACAATCTAGCGACTTTCCCGGATATGGTGAAACCAAAAGGCACCAATTTAGCGCGCAGTAAACGTGCGTATGAAAAATCAAGTGAGTTTAAACGCAAAGCGGCTCAAGGTTCACCTTATCCTGCACGTGCAGCCTGGTATCCCTTTGTTGGCGGTCAAATGTCGGAAATGATTACTTCCGCCTTGCAAGGTTATCCTTATTCATTAAAAGCGTGGATTAGTCATATGACCAATCCATTATATGGTTTAACTGGTATTCATCATATTGCTGAAGAGAAGTTACGTGATCCGAAAGTGTTGCCGTTATTTATTGCTGTGGACGCTTTTATGAATGAAACCACTGCGTTGGCGGACTATGTTGTGCCTGATACACATAACTTTGAAAGCTGGGGTTTCAGTACGCCGTGGGCAGGTGTGCCGACTAAAACTAGCACAGCACGTTGGCCGGTTATTCAATCTGCAAATGCTAAGAATGCCGATGGTGAAACTATCTGTATGGAAAGTTTTATTATTCACGTTGCTAAGGCAATGGGCTTGCCGGGATTTGGTGAGAATGTCATCAGCGATAATCAGCAGCAAACTTATCCATTAAACTGTAGTGAAGATTATTTTTTACGAGCAGCCGCCAATATTGCTTTTGACGGCGAACAGCCGGTTAATGATGCGACACAGGAAGATCGTTTATTGTCTGGGGTTGAACGTATTATGCCGTTGCTTAATAAAACATTAAAACCAGAAGAGGTGTTGAAAGCTGCTACGATTTTCTGTAAAGGAGGGCGTTTTTCACCGTTTAATAGTGCGTGGAATGGTGAAAATATGACGGCGAAATGGAAAAAGTGTTTACAGATATGGAATCCTACTGTGGCGAAAGCGAAAAATCATCAAAACGGTGAACATTATCACGGTTGCCCAAAATATTTTGCACCACAATTTGCGGATAACAGTGCCGTTGAAAGTCGTTATCCGAAAGCAGAATGGCCGTTTGCTTTGATGTCGTTTAAATCGAATTTGATGAGCAGCATTACTGCGCCATTGTTACGCCTTCATAGCATTAAGCCAAGCGGCATTGTGGTAATGAACAGCCAAGATGCGGTTAAATTTAAAATTGCTCACGGTGATTTGGTGGAATTGGCGACACCTGGCGGCAAAGTGAATGTGCAAGTAATGGTTATTGACGGCGTGATGCCAGGTACAATCGCGATTGAGCACGGTTATGGACATAAACAACTTGGCGCAACCGGTTATGAAATTGATGGCAAGGTGATTGCTGGCGATGAGCGCATTAAGCGAGGCATTAATATTAATGACCTTGGCTTGATTGATGATACCAAATAGATCGCTTCACCTTGGGTTGATTGGGTTTGTGGTTCAGCTGTGCGACAAGGATTACCAGCAAAAATCACTAAGATTTAATAATCACTCTACATAAACTTAATAAGGTGCGCTTTGGTGTACCTTATTTTTTGTAAAGGAATTTATTTGACATAAAAGTTTAACAAACTTTATACTTATCGAGAATTAGTCGGGGTGCTTTGAGGCTGAGAAAATACCCGTTAACCTGATTCAGCTAATGCTGACGTAGGGAACTAATGCGAAATTTCTTTATATTTCAATTTGATATTTGAATCTTCTATTTTATTTCTCCTCAGTTAGTCTCTTTATCAATTTCAAGGAAGTGTTTATGCAAATTTATTATTCTCAACAAAAATTTATTAAAAATATGTTATTAAAAACGCTGATTTTTTCTGGTTTATTGGTAATGTTTATGCCAGTTCATCAGGCAAAAGCTGAAGGTCAACTTACTATTTACTGTAGTGTTCAATATCGGGTTTGTGAAAGAATGACACAGATTTTTAGTGAAAAATATAATGTTGATGCGAAATTTGTACGTAACAGTACTGGTTCAACTTTATCTAAAATTAAAGCAGAAAGAACAAAACCACAAGGTGATATTTGGTATGGAGGTACGCTTGAACCACATTTCCAAGCTGCAGATTTAGGGTTACTTTATCCTTATCGTTCCCCCAAGCAGGCAGAAACTATTCCTCAATTGAAATCATTATTGGATAAGCACGGTGAATATACTTCAATTGGCTATATGATTGTGCTAGGAATGGGAGTAAATACGGAAAAATTTAAGCAATTAGGGATTAAAGAGTATCCGAAATGTTGGAAAGATTTGATTGATCCGAAGTTTAAAGATCAAGTACAAATGCCGGATCCGAGAAGTTCCGGTACGGGTTATACTTTTATTGCAACATTGGTACAGTTATTTGGTGAAGATGAAGCATTCCGTTATTTGAAAGCTTTGCATAAAAATATTTCAAATTATGCTCAAAGTGGAACAGAAAAAACCAATCTTTCGCGAGGTGATGCTGCGGTAACTGTCGGTTTTATTCATGGCTATGAGACTGAAAAAGAAAAAGGTGCACCGGTTAAAGCAATTTTACCTTGTGAAGGGGATAGTTATTCTTTAGGTGGTATCAGTATTATCAAAGGCGCACGTAATTTAAAAAATGCTAAATTATTTATGGATTGGGCATTGAGTGCAGAAGCACAGGAAATACCGTGGCGTAAGGAAAAAATGTATCAAATTCCAACTAATATTTACGCAGAAGCTTCTCCAAATTCAGCTGATCCAAAGAAATTACATTTAATTAATTTTGATTTTGATCGTTTCGGTTCGGATGAAGAAGGTAAGCGTTTAACAAAAAAATGGTTGGATGAAGTGAAATTGAAATAGATCACGTTGGAATGGGAACGAGAGATTGCACTCTCGTTCCTTTTTTAATGACGTTTAGAAGTAGTGACTTACACCAACCTTCACATTGCGACCGGTTCCTTCCATTGAGTTAAATGCTGATACATAATGTTTATCAAATAGGTTATCAATAGCTAAATCAATACGTATATTTTTTAAACTTCCCGATAGTGGCGAAAAGCTAGCTGTTAAATCCGTTAATGTATAACTTGGATAAGATGTATAACCTTTAGGGACACGATCCTGTTTTGCATAGTAACTGATTCTTGCTCCCAGCTTGAGTGCGTTTGCGAATAAAGCATAATCAATAGCGGCTGAATATTTATCGGCGTTGATGTTTTCTAAATATTCCCCACTATTTTTATTTTTACCGTGTGTTTGACCATAACTGAGTGCAAAAGAAAGATTGTTTATGCTGTATTTGCCTTCTATTTCAAACCCTCGCAAACGAGCGTCTGCAATATTACGATATTGTGAAAGATCCGGCATAAAATTAAATGTGCTATTCGGATTTGAATAGTAGGTTTCGAGATTAATAAGATTTTTCACATCATTTTGGAAAAAGGTGGTGGTTAATTCCGCTTTATCATTTTGTGTGATGAAATTATCAAAATGAAAATATGCTGAAATTTCTTTATTTTTTGCCACCTCAGGTTTCAAATTAGGATTAGAGATAAATTTATTTGAGGTTGCTTGACTACGACTACTATAGCCAAAATGGTTTCCGGAAGTAAATTTTTCTTGTAATGAAGGGGCTCTGAAGGCTTCATTATAACGTGCGGAAAGATCTAACCAATCTGTGGCTTTCCATAACAACGCTAAAGAAGGAGACCAGCGATGTTCCGAATAATTTCCTTGGCTTTTTTCTTTGCTTCGATAATTGCCATAACGAATACTTGGTGATAGTACTAATTTATCATTAAACATTGGAATATAGCTTAATAAATAAGTACCAACTACATCTGATTGAGCATTATAGTTATTAGGGCGGAATAAGCCGGCTTCCGTTTGATTGGTTTGTCTAAATGTTTTTGCTTTATCTTGATAATAATCAACTCCATAGGTTAATGTGATGTAATCAAATGCACTGTTGTTTTGTAAGTTAAAGCCCCAAGTCGAGAATTTTGTTGTGTCATGGAGATCATTATCTATTTGATCTTCTAACTCTTTTGTGTTGTTGTGATAGAGTGTAAATTGGGTATCGATATATTTGGAGTCAGGATTAAGACTATAGTTTAACTGGATGCTGCGATCTGTAATTTTTTGCTCGTCGTCGTTTTAGTGCAATGGCGAAAGTTGAGGAAGTTGTTAAAGATAGTGAAAAATGGATAGTAGGAACACAATTATTACGCCAACGATATGGTGACATTATGTTGGAGTTAATAGAATTTCAAGATTTTTCGCTGTTTCACTTAATTCCGCAACAAGGGTTATTTGTAAAAGGTTTTGGGCAAGCTTTTGAAGTAAAGCCGAATAAGCAAATTGATGTGGTTCACCTCGATCAAGGTCATATTAAGTAGAAAGTAATAAACCGTGCTTGTGTGATAATTTGAGGCAAATACAAGCACTATTTTTCCCTGTCATCTACTCCAATCAATAAATATTCCCCCTCTATATCACTTAAACTGCGAAAACCAATATTAAAAATTTGATATGGACGAGGGCGAGTTTTAAGTGCCGTGTAATTAAAATTATCGTGGTGATGACCGTGAAAAATTTTTTTCACCCCCATTTTTTCTGCAAGTTGATTAATAACAGAAAAACCAGAGGGATGAGGTTTTGGCGCTTCGTGACAAATAAGGATATCCGCTGTTTGCTGTTCTAATAATTCAAAATCGGAAGGAAAGATGGAAGTACGATGACGTAACGGTAAACCACCTTGCCAAATTTTTTCTTGTGAACAATATTGGCAATAGTGGATTGGATCAAAAAATAGTGGTTTATTTGGTGGCATCCAGATCTGACCTCGGAAAACACCACCTAACCCAGCAACTTTAACTCCTTCAATTTCTGCCACTCGACCGTGTAGATTCCTACTTTTCCATTCGCTACCCCAAATCGCTTTAAATGCTGCTGGTGTTTTACTATCGTGATTGCCGTGAATAAACCAGAGGTCGCAATAATGTGCTAGTTTATCTAGCTCTCGACAGTCAGTAAGTTGAAGATCACCCAAGATAATCAATGACACAGATTGATTACCCTGAATAAATGGATAAAGATGTTCAAATGAACCGTGGGGATCACCAGCGAATAACAACATTAAGCTCTATTTCTCCTTGTACTCAACGGAATCATAAACTGATTCGTCATTTAAGATGCGTTCCACAATTTGTTTTACCTGAGCATAACGTTCTAAATAGCTAGGAGATTCAATTTCAATATAAGGGACGTTGTATTTTTCCAATAATTTCTTTAATAGCTGTTGAAAACGTTGGCGTTGTTGTTGAGTGCCTAAGCTACGCATACCGTCATCGACCCATTTTGTATTATTATTTAATAAAATAGTAACATCAAAAGGATACTCTTTAATCATTGAATCTAAGAATGGATGCGCTTTACCTTCGTACTGAATACAAAAAGCTTGTGTAGTAATAAAATCAGTATCAATAAAAGCAATTTTATTGGCGTGGCGTAATGCGTAATCGACATAATGTTGATGGCCAAGCGCCATTAGTGGATAGTCTGAATATTGCATAGCCTGTTCATTACCACCCAGCTTTTCAAAAACAAATTCTCTACCATATTCCCAAGCAGAAGTTGTATTGAAAACAGCAGATAACTTATTCACTAGAACAGTCTTACCACTACTTTCTCCACCTAAAATAGCGATAGTTTTGGCAAAGAATGGACGCACTTCTTTTGGGATAAATTTCCAATATTGAAATGGGTGGGTTCGGATTTTTGTTGCGGAAACATTAAAAAATGTGCGTTCCGGATCAACCAATACAACATCTAAATGTAGATATTTTTCGTAAGGGATTTTATCCTGTGGTTCACTAGTAAAAACTACGCTTGGATTAAAATGTTTTTCGTTGAATAAAGCCTTAACGCGATCAGACCAAGCCTGCCATCCGTTTGGATAGGCGGGTATGCCATCTTCGATTAAATTATGAATAAAAATTTGTTTCTGTTGATATTTGAAGATCTGTTGCATCCAACGTAAACGATCCTGCACAGTTGGCATTTTCTTCATTTTACTGTCGTAGTAAAGTTTTAAATCACGCTCTGTGTCACTGCAAACTACAATATGTAATTCATCCACCTTGCTGAAGGCTTCATAAATCATATTAATATGACCGGTATGAACAGGATAAAATTTTCCAAAAATAACACCTACTTGTTTATTAGGGGTATCGGTGATCTGCAAAGCGTGATGAATGGCATTTAATTTTTTTGCACTCGGATTTTGAATTTTACCACCGACGAGTTGATTATAGTACGCGCGAGTTACTTGTGCTTTTTCACATACTTCCGCAACCTTCATTCCCAATTGTTTGCGTTTTTGTTGTAAATAAAGAAAATCAGTCATTTTCTGCACCTTATAAATAGAATATCAGAAAGTTGAAACTCAGCGCTGAAATAATTTATGCGCTACAACAGATTTATTTATTGTTATCTTTTTTAATAGATAATACAAATTATTATTAACAGAGAAAGTTAAGTAATAATTATTATGTTTTATTAAAATGATAAGATTATTTTGGCTCAACATCATTGTGTTGTTGCAGTAAGGCGTCAACTCTAGCCTCTAAAGCTGTTAATTTTTCACGAGTACGCAATAAAACTTGAGTTTGTACATCAAATTCTTCACGTGTCACTACATCAAGTTTAGCTAATTGTGCCTGCAAAACTTGTTTTAATTTTGATTCAACATCGCTACCGATATCTTTAATGCCTTGTGGTAAATTGTTCTGAACTTGTTGAATAATCTCTTCTATTTTTTTTGGATTTAACATATGTACCCCACTAAATTTTTCTTGGTTAATTGTAGGGGAAAAAATAGAATTTTACTAGGCAAGTATCTGTTTTTCTTTTATACTTTTCCCCGCATTCTCAGGGCGGGGTGAAATTCCCCACCGGTGGTAAACGAAAGTAAGCCCACGAGCGTTCATATTTTTTATGAAGTCAAGCAGATTTGGTGAAAATCCAAAGCCGACAGTAACAGTCTGGATGGTAGAGAATCGCGGTATTGTTGTAATAAGTGAGTTATGTATTATTTATGTAATTCGCTTTTTAATTACGTTTAAAAACGCATTATTGTAATGTGTCTTACCGTATTTCCCTCAAGCCCTGATTCTAGTAGCGAAAAATATCAAATTAACAAAGGAAATTACTATGAATCAGTCAATTCTTTCTCAATTCGGTACGCCGGAACAACGTGTTCTTAATGCAATTTCTGCTTTAAAACAGGGCAAAGGCGTTTTAGTGTTGGATGATGAAGATCGTGAAAATGAAGGCGATTTGATCTATCCGGCGGAAACGATTACAAAAGAACAGATGGCGAAATTAATTCGTTATGGCAGCGGTATTGTGTGCCTTTGCATTACGGATGAATTGTGTAAAAAACTTGATTTACCGCCAATGGTTGAACATAACACTAGTGTTAATCGCACCGCATTTACCATCACCATTGAGGCGGCAGAAGGCGTGACTACCGGTGTTTCTGCTCAGGATCGTGTTACCACAGTAAAAGCGGCGGTGGCAGATAATGCTAAACCGAGCGATTTACATCGTCCGGGGCATATTTTCCCATTACGTGCTAATGATAAAGGCGTTTTAGGTCGCCGAGGTCACACCGAGGCTTCTGTGGATTTAGCCGAAATGGCAGGTTTTAAACGCGCCGGTGTGATTTGTGAAATCACCAATGATGACGGCACAATGGCAAGAGCACCGGAAATTGTTAAATTTGCTTTAGCTCAAGGCTATCCGGTGGTCACTATTGAAGATTTAGTGGCATATAAACTTAGCCATTAATTGGGCAATAGTGAGCTAAAACAGAATAAAGAGTAGAAAGGATACGGCTAGCGTATCCTTTTTTATTGGCATA
>NZ_JPXX01000013.1 GCF_000771875.1 Gallibacterium genomosp. 1
TTTTTAAAGAACAGGTCGCATTATTGCGACAAGGTCGTCTATACTACGTTTCTTGACCTTTATTGTCAACAAGACTTTTTCAAGCTTTTTTTCACTTTCTGGGATATTCTCTTCGCTTTTGAGCCAATGTTTATCCTCTCTTGTTGCGTGAGGCGGCATTATAGGGATTTTTTTATGCCTTGCAACCCTATTTTTGATTTTTTTAATCGTTCGCTGATTTTTTCAGCGAAACGATTAAAATACAGACTTTACGGCTATTTTAATGCCACTCTTGCATTGCGGAATAATCTCATCCACGCACCGTCTTCACTCCAATCATCCGGATACCAAGAGTTTGTTACAGAACGGAATACTCGTTCTGGATGCGGCATCATAATTGCAATACGTCCATCAACATTGCTTATAGCTGTAATTCCAAGTGGTGAACCGTTCGGATTTGCAGGATAGTGTTCCGCCGGATTCAAATAATTATCCACATATTGTGCAATTATCTGTCCTTGTTGTTGCAATGCACTGATCTGTTCATCTGAAACAAATTCGGCACGCCCTTCACCGTGAGAAACTGCAATCGGCATATGTGATCCTGCCATTCCTGAAAACCATAATGAATTATTCTCTTTAATTTCGACCAATCCTACACGCGCTTCAAATCGTTCAGAGCGGTTTCGTACAAACTTCGGCCACAAATCTGCGCCAGGGATAATCTCTTTAAGGTGAGAAATCATTTGGCATCCGTTACAAACACCTAATGCAATTTTATTCTGATCCGCAAAGAAGCGGACAAACTGTTCACGTAAATTATTATGGAACAAAATAGATTTTGCCCATCCACCGCCTGCACCCAACACATCACCGTAAGAAAAACCACCACAAGCGACCAAAGCATTGAATTGTACCAAGTTATGGCGACCTTCAATCAAGTCGCTCATATGAACATCAATCGCTTGGAAACCGGCACGATCAAATGCTGCTGCCATTTCCACGTGGCTATTAACACCTTGTTCACGTAAAATCGCAATTTTTGGTCTTATTCCAACGGCGATATAAGGTGCAGCAACATCTTCATCCGGGTTGTAACTTAATTTGGCGGATAAGCCCGGATTATCGGCATCCGCTTTTGCTTGATATTCCTGATCCGCACACGCCGGATTATCGCGTAGGCGTTGCATTTGCCAGGTTAGCTCACCCCAAATTTGGCGTAATTCAGAACGAGCTTGCTGCAATACTACCTGTTCGCCATTTCTCACTACAATAGCATTTTCATTATTGACCGAACCTAATACAGTTGCCACGTCATCCAATTGATATTTCGATAAAATATCAAATACTTCTTGATGATCCTGTTGACGAATCTGCAATACCGCACCCAATTCTTCGTTGAACAACACAGCAAGATTATCTTGACCTAATGACTGAAGATTAACATCAACGCCACAATTACCAGCAAATGCCATTTCTGCTAAAGTCACAATTAATCCACCATCGGAACGATCGTGATACGCTAATAATTTTTGCTGTTGCACCAACTGTTGCATTGCATCAAAGAAAGCTTTTAATCGTTGTGGATTTTCCACATCAGCCGGTTTATCGCCAAGTTGTTGATATACTTGTGCTAAAGCGGTCGCACCTAAACGATTTTTCCCTTCACCAAGATCAATAAAAATCAGCTCACTTTCCCCTTTATCCGTTCTTAATTGAGGAGTAACCGCTTTACGCACATCTTCCACACGAGAAAATGCACTAATCACCAATGATAGTGGTGCGGTTACCGTTTTTTGCTCACCGTTTTCCTGCCAAGTTGTCTTCATTGACATTGAGTCTTTTCCGACCGGAATGGTTAAGCCTAATGCTGGACAAAGCTCTTCCCCAATGGCTTTAACCGCTTGATATAAACCAGCACCTTCACCCGGATGATCTGCTGCCGCCATCCAGTTCGCAGAAAGTTTCACTCGTTTCAAATCACCGATATTAACTGCGGCTAAATTTGTAATCGCTTCCGCTACTGCAAGACGTGCAGATGCAGCAAAATCCAATAATGCCACTGGCGCACGTTCACCCATTGACATTGCTTCACCGTGATAACTGTCGAAACTGCTGGTTGTCATACCATAGTCAGCAACCGGAATCTGCCACGGACCAACCATCTGATCACGGGCCACCATTCCAGTTACTGAACGGTCGCCGATAGTGATTAAGAATGTTTTTTCTGCCACCACCGGCAACCGCAATACACGATGTAACGCTTCGGTTAAATCAATTTTGTTGGTTTGCAATGGTTGTGAATTAACCTGTTTAGATACTTCATTACGTTGCATTTTTGGTGCTTTACCTAACAACACATTCATAGGTAAATCAATAGGCTGATTAGCAAAATAATTATCGTGTAATGTTAGCTGTTTTTCTTCTGTCGCTTCGCCAATTACAGCATACGGTGCACGTTCACGTTGGCAAAGCTGTTCAAATAATGGCAATTTTTCTGCACTGACCGCTAAAACATAACGTTCTTGCGATTCATTACACCAAATTTCCAACGGACTCATATTGCGCTCATCACTTAAAATTTTACGTAATTCAAAACGACCTCCGCGGCCACCATCATTCACTAATTCCGGCATCGCATTAGATAAACCGCCTGCCCCAACATCGTGAATAAACAGAATCGGGTTATCCGCTCCCATTTGCCAACAACGGTCAATCACTTCCTGACAACGGCGCTCCATTTCCGGATTATCACGTTGAACAGAAGCAAAATCCAAATTCTCTGCTGATTTACCTGATGTCATCGAAGAAGCTGCACCGCCGCCCAAGCCAATATTCATTGCCGGCCCACCAAGCACCACTAATTTTGCGCCAACCGGAATTTCGCCTTTTTGGATATGGTCTTCACGAATATTACCCATACCGCCGGCAAGCATAATCGGCTTATGGTAACCACGCACTTCTTCACCGTTAAAACTATTCACTTTTTGTTCATAAGTACGGAAATAACCTAATAAAGACGGGCGACCAAATTCATTATTAAATGCAGCTCCACCAAGTGGCCCATCAATCATAATATCCAGTGCAGAAGCAATACGATCGGGTTTAGATAAAGTCCCTTCCCAAGGTTGTTGATAATTTGGAATACATAGATTAGAAACGGAAAAACCGACTAAACCAGCTTTTGGTTTAGAACCACGCCCTGTCGCCCCCTCATCGCGTATTTCTCCGCCTGAACCGGTTGCTGCGCCTGGAAATGGTGAAATAGCTGTAGGGTGATTATGTGTTTCTACTTTCATCAAAATGGGCATCGATTCATTATGGTAACGATAAGTGCCGTCCTGATCTGGGAAAAAACGACCTGCAACCGAACCTTCCATTACCGCTGCATTATCTTTATATGCAGAGAACACATAATCCGGTGTTTTTTCGTAAGTATTTTTGATCATTTTAAACAGTGATTTCGGTTGTGCTTTACCGTCAATTGTCCAATCTGCATTAAAAATTTTGTGGCGACAATGCTCAGAATTCGCCTGTGCAAACATATAAAGTTCAACATCTGTCGGATTACGTTTTAATAATGCAAACTGTTCCAATAAATAATCCATTTCATCGTTTGCCAACGCTAACCCCAACTCCACGTTAGCTCGCTCCAATGCTGCTCTGCCACCACCTAATATATCAATAGTTTTAAACGGTTTTGGCTCTTGTTGTGCAAACAATTGTGGTAATTGAGAAAAATCAAAAACTACATCTTCCATCATTCTGTCGTGAATCAATTTCGCAAAAACTGCTTGTTGAACATCATTTAATGGTGTAGCAAATCGGCAATCATATAAAATGCCACGTTCTGCACGCACCACAATGCTTAAGCCACAATTATGAATAATATCGGTTGCTTTTGACGACCAAGGTGAAATTGTACCGAAGCGAGGAATAACAATCTGTCCGCACAAAAAATTCTCTTTTTCTGACACTGCCGGAAATGACATTACAGCATTTGCTTCAAATAACCGGTTTAGTTGTTCAATCTGTTGTGCCGATAATCTCTCAGATACCTCAACAAAATAGAGATAATATGTTTGACAACTTTGAAGTGAAATCTGTTGTTCAGCAAGTTGTGAGGAAAGGCGAGAAACTCGGAAATCAGAAAGGGCTGCCGCCCCACGGAAAATCAGCATCATAGCAATATCACCTAAAATTTAGAAAATGAAAAATCGCTGTTTATTATACCTAAACTTACATTTAAACGGAAACGTTTGCGTAAACTCTTATTTGTACTTAGCGATTAGATCTTATACAATGCGCATTTTGCAAATTTAAGCTTGAGGTTTCATTGAAAGGTTTGTCTTTACGCATTTTTTTAGCTGTACTTCTATTGCTTTGGGCAATTGATATGGTTTTTCCGTGGCAAAAAATTATGCGTTCAGAAGATAATTTATTTACCTCCATACAAAAAAGAGAACAATTAGTAGTTGGTACCATTAATAATGCATTTTCATATTTCATCAGTCCTAACGGTGCTGCCGGTTTAGAATATGAATTAACAAAAGCCTTTGCTGATTATTTAAATGTTGAACTCAATATTAAAACTTTCGATTCTTCTGAAAAACTATTTGATGCTTTAGAAAATAATGAAATTGATCTTGCCGCTGCAAATTTAATGTATCAACCAGAAAAAGCGGAATATTTTCAAATCGGGCCAAGCTATTATTCCTCTTCTTGGCAACTTGTTTATCGAAAAAATACAACTCGACCTTACGATCTCAACCAATTAAAAGGCAAATTACTCATTGCCAATGACCGCAATCTACAAGAGAAATTACAACAACTAAAACAGCAATATCCTCGATTGGAATGGCAAACAAACAATGCTCTATCTATTGAAGAAACATTATTGGCTGTAGCTGATGGTAAAGCAGATTACACTATCGCCAGTTCAATGGATATTGCCTCCATTCAGCAAGTGAAACCAACAATTGCGGTCGGTTTCGATTTAAGTGAAGAAACCTCTGTAAACTGGTATTTGCCACATAATCCTTACAATGAATTACAGGCTGCGCTACTTGATTTTATGAACCAGGCGAAAGAATCGGGGCTAATTTCACGCATTGAGGAAAAATATTTTAGTCATCTTTCTCGCTTTGATTATGTTGATGCCCGAACTTACATCCAAGCGATCGAAAACACATTGCCGAATTATTTGGAACTGTTTCAACGTTATGCTAATCCGCTTGATTGGAAATTACTGGCAGCCATCGCTTATCAGGAATCGCATTGGGATGCCAATGCCACCTCACCAACTGGCGTTCGCGGTATTATGATGTTGACCAAAGAAACTGCTGCTCGAATGCAGATTGAGGATCGCAATAATCCGGAACAGAGCATTAAAGCCGGCTCGGAATATTTACAGTTATTACTAACAAAAATGCCGGAAACCATTGCCGAAGAGGATAAAATTTGGTTCGCATTGGTTGCCTACAATTTAGGATTAGGGCATTTACTAGATGTACGTCGCTTAACCGAATCTCTCGGCGGTGATCCCAATAATTGGCTAGATGTGAAAAACAATTTACCATTATTGGCGGATAAAAAATATTATAGCAAATTGAAATTCGGTTATGCCCGTGGTTACGAGGCCTATCAATACGTTGAAAATATTCGCCGTTATCATAACAGTATTATTAATTACTACCGCTTACAACAACAATCTCAAGAGAACGAAAACAATGAAGAAGCAGAAGAAAATCTTGATCAAACACCCATAAATCCAAGTATGTCCACCCCAACGTCCTTATAAATTATGCTAAAATCTCCAATTATTTTTAGATAATCGGAGAATTATTATGCGCCCGAATAATCGTGATAATCACGCAATGCGCCCTATCAAAATCACTCGTCATTACACCAAACACGCTGAAGGTTCAGTATTAATCGAATTCGGAGACACAAAAGTGCTTTGTAACGCTACCGTTGAAGAAACTGTCCCTCGTTTTCTAAAAGGGCAAAACCAAGGTTGGATTACCGCCGAATACGGAATGTTGCCGCGTGCTACCAATGTTAGAACCCAACGAGAAGCAACAAAGGGCAAACAGAGTGGACGCACGATGGAAATTCAACGCTTGATCGGTCGTTCTTTACGTGCAATGGTCGATCTCACCCTACTTGGAGAACGCACCATTACTCTCGATTGTGATGTCATTCAGGCGGACGGCGGTACACGCACCGCAGCGATCAGCGGTTCAGCGATTGCACTACACGATGCGATCCAAACCTTATTGGAGAAAGGTTTAATCAACCAAAATCCAATCAAAAATCTGGTTGCGGCGGTGTCAGTCGGTATTGTTGATCAACAACAGTTATGCGATCTCGAATATGTTGAAGATTCCAATGCAGAAACTGATATGAATGTGGTGATGACAGACGACGGTAGAATGATTGAGATACAAGGAACAGCCGAAGGAGAGCCATTCAGTCACGATGAATTATTATCTTTACTTGATTTAGCTAAACAAGGAATCGCACAAATTAATCAAGCACAAAAAATGGCACTACAAACAGAGTAACACGCTTAAGGAAGAAATATGCAACAGTATCAACAACAATTCATTGAGTTCGCTCTCAGCCGTAACGTGCTAAGATTTGGCGAATTTACCCTTAAATCTGGGCGTATCAGCCCCTATTTTTTTAATGCTGGATTATTCAATACCGGAGAAGATTTAGCTAAACTCGGCGAATTTTATGCACAGGCTATTTATGCGCAACAGCTTGATTATGATGTGATTTTTGGACCCGCCTATAAAGGCATTCCGATTGCTACTGCAACAGCAACAGCAATTTATCACCAATTCGGCTTAAACAAACCGGTTTGTTTTAATCGCAAAGAAGCGAAAGATCACGGCGAAGGCGGTAATTTAATCGGTAGCCCATTGCAAGGAAAAATATTATTAATTGACGATGTTATCACTGCCGGCACTGCAATCCGTGAATCAATGCAATTAATCGAAGCAAATCAAGCGACATTAGCAGGTGTAATGATAGCATTAGATAGGCAAGAAAAAGGCAAAAGTGATCTATCCGCTATTCAAGAAGTAGAACGTGATTACCACTGCCATGTCAGTTCTATTATTACACTTGAACATTTGCTTACCTATTTACAACAATCCGAACAATATTCTGAGTTTTTACCGAAAATGTTGGCTTATCGCCAACAATATGGCATTAATTTATAATTCTCTTTCTGCCCGAGATAGCTACGGGCAGAAACCTTTTTCTTTAAGATTTAATTTCTTTTTATTTTTCTATTTTCAAAGGGAGTGTAAATGCAAAAACTGTCTCAACGAATCCAACACTTTTTTCAGAGTGAACCTGCTGGCGGTATTTTATTATTAATAGCAACATTTCTCGCCATCTTTTGTGCTAACTTGCCGTTTATGACTGATTGCTATCAGGGCTTGTTGAATACTACTGTTGCTTTTCAATTCGGTCAATTTCAATTACATAAACCGCTATTACTTTGGATTAATGATGGCTTAATGGCAATCTTTTTTCTGTCTATCGGTTTAGAAGTAAAAAAAGAGTTATTAACAGGTTCACTATCAAATATTAAAACTGCTATTTTCCCTGCTATTGCTGCTTTAGGTGGAATGATTGTACCTGCGCTGCTATTTTATACTGCCACGCTGACTCATCCCGAATTAACAAAAGGGTGGGCAATTCCAATGGCAACCGATATTGCATTTGCACTCGGTATTATGGCTTTAGTTGGTAAAAATGTTCCTACATCATTAAAAGTCTTTCTATTAGCATTAGCAATTATTGACGATCTTGGTGCAATTATTGTTATTGCCCTCTTTTTTTCCCACGATTTAGGGACAGTTGCTTTAATTGGTGCTAGCATTTCCATTATTGGTCTAATTTTGCTCAATCGTGCTAAAGTGAGTTCATTAATTCCTTATGGCATTGTCGGCACTATTCTTTGGGTTTGCGTGTTGAAATCGGGCGTTCACGCTACACTTGCCGGCGTAATTATCGGCTTTTCTATTCCACTACAGGCTAAAAATGGTGATCACCTATTACACCGTCTGGAACACAGCTTGCAACCTTGGGTAACTTTTATGATTTTGCCGTTATTCGCTTTTGCCAATGCCGGTATCTCTTTCCAAGGCGTGGATTGGCAAACCTTAATGTCGCCGCTGCCGTTCGCAGTGATGCTCGGTTTATTTATCGGCAAACCACTCGGTATTTTCGGTATCAGTTACCTTTCAATAAAATTAAAACTAACCAAATTGCCCGAAGGGATTAATTTCCGCCATATTTTTGCCGTATCGCTATTGTGTGGTATCGGCTTTACAATGGCAATGTTCCTTTCCGGTTTGGCATTTGAACAAGAATCGCATCAGCTCAATATTTTAGCGCGTATCGGCATTTTAGCCGCCTCATCACTCTCAGCTATTCTCGGCTTTTTAGTACTTAAACAAGTGACGAAAAATAACCAAGCTATTTCATCCAATTAAACGCTTGTAAACAATAATTTCACCCCTATATAGGGGTGAAATTATTTTTGAGGTAGATTTATGACAGATATGACAGATTTATATAAACAGGACAACGACAAACTTTACCGTTTTCTTTTTAAAAACCGTGCCGTTCGTGGCGAATGGGTGCGTTTAAACAAAACTTTCACTGAAACACTGAACACACACCACTACCCGACTCCGGTGCAAAATTTATTGGGCGAATTATTGGTTGCCACCAGCTTATTAACCGCCACCTTAAAATTTAAAGGCAATATTACCGTACAAATTCAAGGCGATGGGCCATTAAAACTTGCTTTAGTGAACGGCAACGATCAACAACAGTTACGTGCATTAGCACGCTTACAGGGTGAAATTAGCAATGAAATGAGCTTAAGTGAGATGGTGGGTAAAGGCGTTTTAGTTATCTCCATTATTCCGGAAGAAGGTGAACGTTACCAAGGTGTTATTGCATTAGATAAACCAACCATTACTGAATGCTTAGAAGACTATTTCATCCGTTCCGAACAATTACAAACGCAATTATTTATCCGCTTCGGTGAATATCAAGGCGAAGCTGTTGCCGCCGGAATGTTATTACAAATTATGCCAGATGGACAAGGTTCACCAGATGATTTTGAACATTTAGCAACATTAACAGCAACAGTAAAAGATGAAGAATTATTTGGTTTAAGCGCAGAAGAGTTGCTTTATCGTCTATATCACGAAGAAACTGTTGAAATTTATCCACCACATCATACAGAGTTTTTCTGCGGTTGTTCGCAAGAACGTTCTGGAGCAGCAATTGCTTTACTTTCTGATGAAGAAATCAGTGAAATTTTTGCAGAAAAACCAACTTTAGATATGCAATGTGAATGTTGTGGTACTCATTATATCTTTACTGAAGAAATGGTCAGAAAACTAAAAGAGCAAAGTCTCCACTAATACAGCTACTACTTTCATTGATACAAAAACAAACCCTTTATGCCTCTCGGCATAAAGGGTTTTAATTAAATAACAAGCAATTAGATAATTACTTTCACACCTTGTTGGATATATAAAATATCTTCACTTGATGAATGTTTATATACATCAACATTTTGATAAGACACACCATTAAAACTATGTTCTTCTGTGTGGCTCTTCGTCCAACCTGAAAGCACAACTTTATTCGTCGCATCTCCGCCATCATTACGGATAAACAACTCATCTTGTCCAGCTGGAGGCAGTCCGGTGTTATTATTAACAAGATTACCGCTTACAATTTTCACAGTTACACCCGTACCAGCAAACCGAATTTCTTCTGCTCCCCAAATTTGAGTGTGATTTGAAGGCGTACCTCCAATACTAAATTGGTTATTATAGGTATCAGATGACGAACTGTTTAAAGTCAAAATGTCGTAATCTGTCTTATTTCCATCTTCCCCTAAGTCAATAAGGCTTTTGTTATCACCTTTAACATTCTTAATAGTAACAGTATCACTGCCGGATCCAGCTAAAATACTCACCGCATTTTCTGTACTAATATTACCTACAGAAATAGTATCATTGCCGTCACCACCTTGAATTGTGAATACTCCACCTAGGTCTTTCAGAACCTCACCATTGAGAGTAATGGTATCGTTACCTGCTCCACCATCGATCAAATTATTAGATCCACGAATATTGCCATTAATTGTAATAGTATCATTACCCGCTTCGCCCAATATTTGGTTACCAGTACCGAATAAATCTCCATTGATCGTAATAGTATCATCGCCTTTACCACCAGAAATCCGAGAATTATCGGCTTCCAACGCTACCGATGAATTTAACTTATTAATAATAATGGTGTCATTACCATCTTCTGCACTAATAATACTACCGCGTCCTTCTTGTTTCGCTATGCCACCAACGGTAATTTTATCTTCACCAGCACCGGCATAAATTGCAGAGTTCGCCATTTGAGCAAGCACAACGCTATCCTCTCCCAAACCTAACCAGAAACGGCTATTTTCAGTGACACCTGACCGAATGGTATCCACATCTTTGCCACCAAAGTAATTAACGCCGAACATTTTACCTGTTACCGATAATGTGTTCTGTCCATCACCAAGATCTAACACATCAATAATTTCAGTTATGCGTTCACTTGTTGAGGTAGCAACTCTATCTGCGCCAACCACGTCTCTACCACCTGTCGCACTTCTATCTTGGCTATCTGTCGCTATCAAATCAATTGCACGCACTAAGCTTGAATTAATTTGATCTTTCAATGCTTGATCATAGAAATTTTTGTAACGTTCTATACCTTGTCGTGCATACTCATCATTGTGTAAGAATACCTGACTAATCCAATCCGACTTTTTACCGGAAAGAATGAGGTTGGTTTTAATCGTGACATTATCTTCACCATCACCCATCATCATAGACAACTGAGCATCTTGAACATTTCCAATAGTAACATCTGCACTCTCTTTAGAAGTAATTAACGCCAATGGTGATGAATAATTTGACTCTCGCTCTATTTTTGCTAAGGATAAGGTATCATTTCCTGAACCTAAATTAATAATCGTAGAGCCTTCATAAGAGGTTTCACGCAATTGCCCCAAAACATTTCCACCCACAGTCATTGTGTCATCACCCTCGCCAAGGTTAAAGTAATTACCTGACTCTTGTTGCGAGCCGGTGAACACATTCCATTTAATGGATACTTTATCATTACCAGCACCCATATCTATTTTGGCATTCGTTGCATAGAGTGAAGCATATTTCATCTCATCTCTTACAGCTCCTGCTTTATTTGGGTCCTCTGTGTCTTTTGCAGTGCCGGTAACTTCAAAAGTATCATTACCATCACCCATATAGATTTGGTTACTACCATCAACATTAGGGCGTGAATACCCTAATCCGATATAATAATCATATCGACCTTGTAGGTTCATTGTCGTAATCATATCATCACCATCATTGGTTCTAATCACAACATTACCGGCAATTGCTGGTGCAGAAATGTAGTCATTTCCACCGCCTAATGTATCCATAATAAATTGGGTCATCGTTTTATTAGTTAAGCTTGTCGAACTACCTGAATTCTCTGCACCAATCCATCCTCTACGATTATAATAGCTCCACCACTCATCAGTTCGTGACATACCTGAAACAATAATATCAGCTGCTTCATTATCCCCATTCCACTTATAAAATAACGCTTTATCTTGGTTATACATTACAGCAGTTTTGGTATCAAATCCCCAACCTTGAGCATGATCATTATGATATTCATTTCTTGATGTATCATCATCGTCATCTTTACGCATCATCCAGTCTAATTTTGGATTATACACAACAACTTTATTACCTAATTTATCTGTAATAATGCGTTGTTTATCACTCTGTGCATTACCGAAATCTAGTTTCATCGTCATTTCTGCTGCATCTGAAACCGTATTATTTCCATCTTTCAGAGTGTGAGAACCATCGGTTGCGACTATCGTTACACTATTTGGCTTCCTGTTAGGGCCATCAGAAACATCTGATTTAATCTTAGAGAGAGCCAACTGTGGAACAACATTATCCACAATAACATCCACACTTCTTTCCGGTAAATTAGCATCATTAAATCCTGTGCTCTTATCCTGATGTACAATATCTGCAATGACTTTGTATTGCTCATAATCTGCACTGAGATTATTAAACACCCCTGTATATGTTTTGGAATCAGACGAAATATCGAGATAATGCACCTCAACTTGTTGATTCCCCTTCATTAAGCGCACTCGAATTATCGCTTCTTCGGCTTCTTGCCCTTCCACTGTTGCCTTATAGTAAATTGCCTTTTGATTAGTATCTACTATATTTGGTGTAGTGGTATCCAAATCCTGATTATTCACTTTAAAATTAGTAAATTTCAATGGATCTTTCACAACGTGTCCAACACCTTGTTCAGATTGATTGCCTGCTTTATCAAAGGCTTGTGCAGTTACTGTTGTACCATACGGGAACTTCTCAATATTAGTTGGAATGGTTGCTGTATTGCCATTAATCGTAATCCAATTTGCACCGTCAGGTTTAGACCAGCCATCATCAGCGGTTTTGATTAATTTAACGCTTTGATCACCTGCGGTAATAATAACCCAATCACCTACTTCAGCTTGAGTTCCAATACTTGTGGAAGGATCAAAGTTACTGCGTCCTCCAGTCGGTAGAGTAATACTAACCTTGCCTCCCGTTTCGGATGTCACTACTGGCGTATCCGGAGTAAGTTTATCCACATCAATCAACAACGGCTCAGATTCAGACTTAACAGTAGTTTTATCTGATTGATACAATTTCACCTTATATTGATTCTCTCCTTGGACAAGTGCAAAATTCATTGGAACACCTGCTCGTACCTCAAAATATCCATTCTTAATATCAGTTTGCTTAACTTGTGCTTTCAGAGTTGAAGAGCCAAAAGGAAACTCAACATAATCACCTACTTGAGCAGAATCTGGTAAATAAATTTTTACCGTTACATTTGATGGAGAGCCGCTAGCCTCTAATTCAGCAGTATTAAGCACCATTGTCGTATCGGTATCATTCATTAAGTTACTATTAACCTCTGGATGTTCCAAAGCCACAGTAATTTTAGTACGATCTATCAAGGTATTATCGCTATCTTTATCCGCTTTATTACCTGCAATATCAAAGGATTGTACCGACACGCCTGTACCTGATGGTGCAACAGTATGTAGTATAGTAACTTCATTATCTCTCGGTGTTGGTACAAGTTTAGTATTGTCACTTTCCCAACCATTATTACCATCACTGGTTAAGGTTACCTTCTTATTACCTACCATTACTTCTACATAATCACCTTGAGGTGCATTATGTGGAAGGGTAATGGTAACATTACCATTCTGATCATTAACTGCTGTTGCGGCATCAGGTGCTGTGGTATCAATCACGAATTTTTTAGCATTAGTGCTGTATTTAATTGCACCGTCTTTATCTTGTTGAGTAATGCGAATTGTTCCCGCTGCATATTCACCTTCAGGTAAAATATAAACACCTTCAACATAAGGCACAGTTTGATAATTACCCTCAGCATCTTTGTATTCCACTTTAGTAATCATCGCACTATCATCACCCACAAGTTTTAAGCCACCATCATTGGTAATGTTGTCACTATTAGATATACCAGTATCATTTCGTAAGCCAATCTCTACATCCTCCAACTCATTATTGAAATAAGGTGCAGTAATTGAATCTGATGATGGAGAAGTATTATGAGCTTTATCCTCAGCCGTTGCTGTAATAGATTGTTTATCGATTAATGGATCTTTTAATTCGATTATAAATTCACCTTTTTCATTAGCAATGATCGGTTTATCGTTTTTATCTGTTGTAACTTGCGTGGTTTGACCATCTTTACTTGTCACCTGCAACACAATAGTGCTACCTGGCTCGGCAATTCCACTAATAACCGTTCCTTGCTCATTAATCTCAATTACCGGTGCACTAGGTGCTATTTTATCCGGCGTTGGACTTTGCTCAGTCGCACGATTATCATAACTATTAGTAGATGTTACTGTTAACGTTTCCCCAGTTTTAATTGGCGAATCAACAGTATAACGATAATTACCTTCCTCATCTGTATGATAAGTTTCAGGCTCACCATCACCATTATGATCGGCTTGAATATCTTGGTTAGCCTTTTCAGTTCCTAAACTCACTACCTCTTCGTGTGTTAATGTAATAGTAAACTGACCATCGCTACCAGCTGTTCCACGACCAACTACTTCATTATTCGCATTACGAATTTCCACCGTGCTAAGCGGATCAGTAGTACCTGTTACAGATTCACCATCATTTGAATTAATTTTTAAGGTGTTACTTGTATCTATAGTATCAGCAATATTTACTGTTTTTGCTTCACTAGCAAGATATCCATTATCAATTGCTTGAACTTGAATACTTGGTAAGTTATTGCCTTCATTAACAAAAGTAGCCCCTTTCTCAGTTAAACTAATTTCTCCTGTTCCACTATCAAGCACAAAATAACCATCGTTGTTTAACAATTGAATAGTTACGGTATCACCTTTATCTGGATCCGTTGCTGTTACTGTCGCAATTAGTTTGCCTGCTGTTGCCTGACCTTTAGTAAAACCTGTTTCCACTATATCCTCTGGTTTAATAGTCAATACAGGTGCATCATTTACATCTACCGCATCAACACTTGCTGAATGACTATTACCAGCTTTGTCTTGGGCAGACACAGTTACTTCTGAACCATCTGTTACTTTATCATTTGGAATAGTGGTTGTGGTTGAACCATTAGGTACATTAGGCACTACAGCAGGATCGCTAGAAGTCCAACTGCCATCATCACCTTTAGTTAAGGTAATATCACGTGGCTTGGTTTCACCCTCAGGTTGTACGGTAACAGTTACTTTATCCGCATCATCAGGAAGTGTAATCACCACACTACCGTCTTCTTTGGCTTCTGGTGCTGTTACATTCGGCGCTTGTGTATCGATGGTAAAGGTTTTGCCCTCACTCACTAGACTATTGTTGCCGGCTGGATCTTTGACTTGCGCGGTGACAGTGTACTCACCATCTGCTTGTTTTGGGAATTTCTCTTTTTCCACAGGAATGGTAACGATAGGATCGGTACCACTTAAATCACCAGATTGAACTTTGTAGTCAACGGTAATAGCTTTCCCTATTTGTGGTTGAAGCGTTAAGGTAACAGTATCACCTGCTTGCGTACCTTGTGGTAGGCGAACTTGTACTTCAATACCGTCAGAAAATTCTGTCGCATTGATGCTATAACCATCCGCCTCAGTAGCTTCTGGAATTGATTCAATCACTGGTTTACCATCATCATCCGCAACACCATCACCGGTAGTATCACCTGGGACGGTAGTATCTACTTTAAAGTCAGCCGACGCACTGACTTTACTGCTATTACCGGCAGGGTCAGTGACTTTGGCAGTGACGGTGTAAGCGCCATCAGGATTGCTTGGGAATTTTTCTGTCGGGATATCGACAGTGACGAATCCTGAACCAGTGACATCGTCTGTATCTTTAACAGTATAAGGTACTTCAAATGATTGACCATCTTTTGTCACAGTTACAGTCACAGTATCGCCTACTTGCGTACCTTTCGGTAGGGTCACATTGACTTGAACACCGTTATCATTAAATTCAGTCGCATTCACGCCACCATCTGCATTTTCTGGAATCGTAACGACTGGTTTACCATCATCATCCGCAACGCCATCATCGTTAGTGTCACCTGGAACGGTAGCATCAACAGTAAATTTCGCTTCATTGCTGGTTGCACTGCTATTGCCGACAGCATCAGTCACTACAGCAGTTACGGTGTAAGCGCCGTCTAGGTCTTTACCCCCATGTTGTTTAGGAATAGTGACCGATACTGGTGTACCGTTACCAGAAACATCATCACCTTCTTTAACGGTATAAGGCACAGTAAACGGATCACCATTTTCAGGTTTCACCGTCAAGGTAACCGTATCGCCTACTTGCGTACCTTGTGGTAGGGTCACTTGAACTTGAACACCATCAGCAAGCTCTTTGGCATTGATGGTATAGCCGTCTGCTTCTGTCGCTTCTGGAATAGCCACCACAGGTTTACCACCGTTAGTATCTTTGTCGTCCGCAACACCATCATCGGTAGTATCACCTGGGACGGTGGTATCTACTTTAAAGTTAACTGGATCGCTGTCTTTACTGCTATTACCGGCAGGGTCAGTGACTTTGGCAGTGACGGTGTAGTTGCCATCTACAGCGTTATCTGTATCTTTTGGCAAATTATCTTTAGTAATAGGAATTTCTACTGAGGTTGTACCATTAACATCATCACCCTGTTTAACGGTATAAGTGACTTCTTGTTCTGTACTGTCATCTGCTTTTACGGTCAAGATTACGGTATCACCCTCTTGTGTACCTTTTGGTAGCGTAACTTGAACGTTGATTCCGTCTGAAAGCTCTTTGACGTTCACACCATCTTTTACACCGTCTGGAAGAGTCACGACTGGTTTACCAGCATTATCAGGTTTATTGTCACCATCGCTATCACCTGGGACAGTGGTATCTACAGTAAATGTGACTTGATCCGAATCTTCGGATTCACGCGCTCCTTTGCTATAAGGCTCTTTCACCGAAGCTGTGATGTTATAAGTTTCGCCATCAGCGAACTTGTCTTTAGGCACGGTCACGGCAATCGCGGTATCAATAGCGGTGCCTGCTGGGATGGTGAAGGTATAAATTTCACTGCCATTGTTTTTAATTACAATGATATCGCCAGCTTCTGTGCCTGCTGGTACGGTGACATTGATCACTACGCCATCGGCATCGAAAAGCTCAGCGGCATTGATTTTACCGTCTTCTGCTAAGCTTGGATTAGAAGCTTCAGGAATGGTAATGATTGGTTTATTATCACCTTTACCATCACTATCGGCATCGGTTGTACCACCCGGTTGATTACGATCAATCTGAATAGATTGTGTGGCTTCTGTTTTCTCACCACTTGTTGGTGTTACCACAATGCTAGAGGTAATTGAAGTTGCATTTTTATCCACAACCACATCATCAATAGTTGTGGTGTACTCTGTTTTGCCATTAACTTGTTCGGTAGTTAAAGTATAAGTTTTATCACCGTGTTTGATGACTTTGGTATCACCACTTAAATCGACAGAGTAAGTGCTATCGCCGTTGATAGTGATTGCAACAGTATCACCTGCTTTCACGGTTGGGAGATTGACTTTAACAGAAACCACATTATTAGCGATTTCATCCCCCATTAAGACACCATTTTGATCGGCATCTGAGGTGTAAACAATTTTTGACTTACCTTCTAAAGCACGTTTTACAGTTATTTTCTCGAAATTAGAAACTTCTGAATTATTTCCAGCTTTATCCAATATATTAGCCACAACGTATAATACACCTTCTTTTTCAGCATCAACACCAGTTGGCACAGAAACAATAGCCGATTTACTGCTTGCTTCTGCATCAGAAATAGTATGCGCAATCGATTCTCCCGCTACAGGTTGACCCTCTACCCCCTTTTCTTGTGGTATAGTGATTGGAGTGATATAAAGCACATCGCCTGCTTTCACATCATCCGGTAATGTCACTTTGACTTGGACACTACCGTCTTCTGCCACTTCATTACGAGTAATAATGTTGTCTTGTGGGTTGTTATCACTCACAAAGCCTTTGATAGTTGGTTTACCAGTTGCTGTAGTATCAAGAGTAAAGTCTGCTGGATCACTGGCTTTACCTGCATTACCGGCTTGATCGGTGACCAACGCAGTAACGTGATAATCTCCATCTGTTAAGTTGCTGGAGGTTGGAATGGTAATGGTTGCACCATTTGTTAAATCACTTTCTTTAACTTTGTAAGGTTCACTTGTAAATACCGTTGTCGTACCGTCTGCATTTGTCACGGTCAAGGTGACGGTATCACCGGCTTTTGTGCCACTTGGTAAGGTCACTTTCACTTGAATGCCTGCGCCTTCTTGATTTTCACCACCATTCCATTCGGTGTCGTTCACACCCTTGTCAGCTTCTGGAATGCTGACTTCAGGTGCTTCTTCTACACCCGATACAGCAGGGTTGGTATCACCTGGAGCAGTAATATCAATAGTGAAGTTTGCCGCATCACTCGTCGCACTGTTATTGCCAGCAGGGTCAGTCACTTTGGCGGTTACCGTGTAAGCGCCATCAGGATTGCTTGGGAATTTTGTTGTCGGGATATCGACAGTGACGGATCCTAAACCTGTGACATCGTCTGTATCTTTAACAGTATAAGGTACTTCAAATGATTGACCCTCTTTTGGTGTCACGGTCACAGTCACAGTATCGCCTGCTTCTGTGCCTTTTGGTAAGGTCACTTGAACTTGAACACCGTCTTTAAAGTCTTCTGCATTGACAATATGCTTATCGGCTTCTGTCGCTTCTGGGATGGTGACAGTTGGTTTGCCTTTATTATCATCTGCGTCATCGGCTTTGCCATTACCATCGGTATCGCCTGGAACAGTCGCATCGACGGTAAATGTCGCTTCATCGCTACTTGCACTGCTATTGCCGGCAGCATCAGTGACTTTGGCGGTTACGGTAAACTCACCGTCAAGGGTTTTACTTTGTTCATCTTTTGGCAAGTTATCTTTAGGAATAGTAATGGTGACAGGGTCAGTACCGGTCAAATCATCACTTGATTTGACTTCATGTGTCACTTTAAACGATTGACCCTCTTTTGGCGTAACAGTCAAGGTCACGGTATCGCCTACTTGCGTACCTTGTGGTAGGGTAACATTGACTTGAACACCGTTCTCTAATTCAGAGGCGTTGACGCCATCTTTAGCTTCAGGAATAGAAACCACAGGTTTGCCACTGTTAACATCTTTGTCGTCCGCAACACCATCACCGGTAGTATCACCTGGGACAGTGGTATCTACTTTAAAGTTAACTGGATCGCTGTCTTTACTACTATTACCGGCAGGGTCCGTGACTTTGGCGGTGACGGTGTAAGCACCATCTACAGAATTGTCGGCACCTTTTGGCAAATCATCTTTAGAAATAGGAATTTCTACTGGTTTACCGCTACCAGTGACATCATCACCTGATTGAACAGTATAAGTAACTTCTTTTTCTGTATCGTCATCTGCTTTCACAGTCAAGGTCACGGTATCGCCTACTTGCGTACCTTTTGGTAAGGTGACTTGAACTTTAATATCGTCTGAAAGCTCGTCTGCATTCACACCATCTGTCGCTTCTGGGATAGTCACGACTGGTTTACCATCGTCATCTGCAACGCCATCACCCGTAGTATCACCTGGGACGGTCGCATCAACAGTAAATTTCGCTTTATCGCTGGTTGCACTGCTATTGCCGGCAGCATCAGTCACTACAGCAGTTACGGTGTAAGCGCCGTCTAGGTCTTTATCCTTATGTTGTTTAGGAATAGTGATAGATACTGGGGTACCTTTACCAGAAACATCATCGACTTCTTTAACGGTATAAGGCACAGTAAACGCATCACCATTTTCAGGTTCCACGGTCAAGGTAACCGTATCACCTACTTGCGTACCTTTCGGTAGGGTCACATTAACTTGAACACCATTATCTAATTCAGAGGCGTTAACACCATCTTTAGCTTCAGGAATAGTAATCACTGGTTTACCATCATTATCATCCCCTTGACCATTAGCAAAGCCATCGCCATTGCTATCACCTGGAACGGTGGTATCGATAACCAATGAAGTAGGAGTGCTTTCAACCGTTTTTGTGCCATCGCTAACTTTCGCCACCACGATATAGGAACCATCCGCTTTAACAGGGAAACTATTGGCTTGATTGCTCTCTTTACTTGCTGGAATATGGATAGTTAAGCCGTCTGTAGTGCTCAAATCTTCTGCTGTCAATTTTTTAGTGATGGTAATTGGTGCTTTGCCGTCAGCAGATACAGTCACGGTGAGGGTATCCCCAGCTTGCGTACCTTCAGGAAGAGTTACCTTAATATCTACCCCTTGGGCAGTTGCAAACTCAGACGCATTGACACTGTTGTTATCCATTTCTGGGATAGTCACTCCAGGTTTACCACTGATTTCAACGGTATCTACGGTAAATGACGCTTTATCACTCGGTTGGCTAGTATTACCAGCTGCATCTTTAACTTGTGCAGTCACCGTAAAGTTGCCATCAAGAGTTTTTCCGCTTTCAGCGTCTTTTGGCAAGGTATCTTTAGGAATGGTGATGTCAACTGTACGCTCTCCGTTAAGATCCTCAGCTTTTACTTCGTATGGAGGTTCAATAGCGATAGAAGCTTTACCCTCTGGAGTAAGAGTAAGATAAACTTTATCTCCCTCTTGTGTTCCTGCTGGTAAAGTCACTTTAACTTGAACACCGTCTTTAAGATCATCAGCATTGATGGTATTACCATCTGCATCTGTCGCTTCTGGGATAGCCACGACAGGTTTACCACCGTTAGCATCTTGCTCATTTACCACACCATCGCCATTACTATCACCTGGGACGGTGGTATCAACCTTAAATGTTGCGTTATCACTCGGTTGGCTGGTATTACCATCCGCATCCTTCACGGTTGCGGTCACTTTGTAATCTCCCCCGGTGATTTTGCCTTTCCCATCAGTTGGGAATTGATCTTTAGGCACAGTGACTATCACTTTGCCATCACCTGTTCCTGGTAAATCACCCTTTGCTACTGTACCAGTGGCAGTAACGGTTGAACCATCCGGTTTTGTCATTGTCACTGTCACGGTATCACCCGCTTCTGTGCCTTTTGGTAAGGTGACTTCGACCTGAACACCGTCTTTTAAGTCATCGCTACCGACTGGTTTGTCTTGATTGTCACTAGTGTGGGCATCCACCACCGAAACATTTGGTTTACCATCCGCATCGGCTTCACCGTCACCATTGGTATCGCCTGGAACCACAGTATCCAAGACTGTAAATGTTTTTTTAACACTTGGAAGGCTTTGGTTACCAGCAGCATCTTTGATTTGTGCTGAGACGGTGTAATCCCCTTTTGGTGTTTCAGGGAATTGATCTTTAGGAATAGTCACAGTTGCAGTTTCAGTCGATAAATCACTATCGCTAATAGCAGAAATAACGGTAAAGGCTTCACCGCCTTTTGGTGTCACGGTCAAGGTGATGGTATCACCCTCTTGTGTACCTGCTGGTAAGGTGACTTGAACTTGAACACCATCATTAAATTCTTTAGCAGTAATACCGCCATCCGCATTTTCAGGAATAGAAACACTTGGTTTGCCGTTGATATCATTGGTATCTGCTACGCCATTACCATCGACATCACCTGGGACAGTGGCGTCGATGGTAAAGCCTTTCGCATCACTGACCAGACTAGTGTTCCCCGCTTTATCAGAAACAGTGGCAGTGACTTGGTAAGCTCCATCTACCTTACCGTCGCTATCTTTTGGCAAATCCGCTTTAGGAATATCTACAGTGACTTTTCCTGCAGTGATATCCCCGGATTCCAAGGTTTTGGTCACTTTAATAGGATCATTGCTATTCGGTGTTTTCACTTCTAAAGTGACAACATCACCTGCTGCCACACCACCTGGTAGAGTGACTTCCACTTGAACACCATCTTTAAGATCGCCAGCATTGATGGTATTGCCATCTGCATCTGTCGCTTCTGGGACAGCCACGACAGGTTTACCACCGTTTTTATCATCTCTGTCTACTTTACCATCGCCATTGCTATCGCCCGGCGCAGTGGTGTCAACAGTAAATTTAGTTTCATCACTAGTCGCACTGCTATTACCGGCAGGGTCAGTGACCACGGCGGTTACGCTGTAGTCGCCATCAGGGACTTTGCCGTTATTATCTTGTAAGTCTTTTGTAGGCACAGTGACAGTTACTTTGCCATCGCCGTTTTCGGGTAAATCACCCTCTTCGACTTTGGCGGTCTTTTTAACTTCACCATTAGGTGTTTTAACTGTTACTTCTACAGTATCACCCGCTTCTGTGCCTTTTGGTATAGTCACTTCGACTTGAATACCGTTTTCTAAGTCTTTATTACCGACTGGTTTATCTTGTCCATCGTCTGTATGGGAATCTTTCACCGTCACAATCGGTTGACCGCTATTTTCATCCGATCCATTGACTACACCATCACCGTTGCTATCGCCAGGGATAGATTTATCGACTTTAAAGGCAATGGTATTAGAATCTTCGGATTCACGTGCTTTATCGCCATAGCTGTCTGGTTCTTTCACCGAAGCGCTTAATTCATAAGCACCGCTTGAGAGTTTCTCTTTAGGAATAGAGAACTCAATCACACTACCTTTTGTTGTGGTTGTGCCTTGAGGAATGGTGTAGGTATAAAGTTCATTGCCATTGTTTTTAATGACAATGATATCACCGGCTTGCACGCCTTCAGGCAAGGTTACTTTCGCTACAACCCCATCAGAAAGCTCTTGGGCATTAATGTTGCCGTCTTTTTCTAGGCTTGGATTAACTGCTTCAGGGATTTCAAGTTTTGGTTTATCATCACCTTTACCATCGCTATCGGCATCGGTTGTACCACCCGGTTGAGAGCGATCGATACGAACTGTTCCATCTGCTTTTAACGTAGTATTATCCGAAGTTACCACAACATTTGTTACAACCTCTGATACACTACCATCGGCTATAGATATATCATTAATAGTAACAGTATAACCATCATCATCTATAGCAGGTTTAAGGACAAAGCTCTTATCATTGTGTATTACTTTTTGCTGACTTACATCAACATAATATTTTTCACCATTGATAGTGATAGAAACTTTATCGCCTTCACCAATATACGGAAGATTAATTTTAACTGAAGTAGTATTACCAACTAATTCTTCACCTAATAGAACTTGATTATTATCTTTATCATCGAGATATTCGACAGAAGGCTTACCCAATAAAGTACGTTTCACATCATAATTATCTGAGTCTTTTTCAGTTGATGAGTTTCCTGCTTTATCAATGAGTTGTGCAGTGAAAGAAACTTTGCCTCGCCCTAAGGCATCAACACCAGTAGGTGCATCAACAATCGCATAGCCCTGATCTATCTCTGCTTTAGTAAGTGGATGTTCAATCGGAGAACCTTTTTTATCTTCTGTTAAAGGTGTAACGATAAGTTTATCGCCCTCTTCAAGCCCTTGAGGTAAGTAAACTCTAACAGGTACTTCACCGTTTTTATTGATCTCATTACGTGTTAATACATTATCTGCCGGGCTATTATCACTCGCCACATCAACTTTTATTGGTGCATCCGGTTTTTCTAAATCTGCTTTTGGAGCAATACTTGTGCTAATAAAACCTTGATTGCCTGCATCATCTTTAATGTAGGCTTTTACTTCTGTATTAGGTTCAACTTCAACCTCTACACCTGATCTTAAGTTTTCAGTTGTAATTCTAGTTTCTTGACCGTTGACAACAACAATATCACCTACTTGAGCATCTAGGAATTTTACGGTAGCAGTAATAGTATTTGGCTTGCCTTGTTTAACTTCCTCAATATTGTAAATGTTATCTGTACCCGTACTTTCAAATGTGATTATAGGTTTCACATTTGGCACATCTACATCTGCATGCTGCAAAGTTTGACTAGCTATCTCACCTGCTACTCCATTTGCTCCTATAATAAAAGCAGAAATCTCACTACCCGGTTTTACTTCTACCTCAATACCATTTTTGTTATCAGTAGTAATTTTAAAGACTTCCGTTTTACCATCACGCGTAATAGAAATGCTATCACCAATGTTTGCGTTTGGAATCACTTTAACAGTAATAGTACCGTCTGTTCCAACTTCTTTTGCGTTGTATAATTTATCTACTCCTGCAACTGGCACAGCATAGTCAAAATCTGGTTTAGTCTTCGGAACAACTAAAGGAGCTGTTACTTTCTCAGAATTGGATTCATTATTAGCATTATCTGTGGCTGTTACTGAAAGCTCTTCTAGTGCTGTTTTTGGTTCATCCAATGTAATATCAAATTTACCATCCTCTTCATTGGCTTTTCCTGTACCGATTACATTATCTTTCTCATCTTTTACAGTCACAGTGCTACCTGGTTCAGCCGTACCAGTGACACGTGTACCATCATCAGACACATCAAGATTTTCTGGTTTTGCTGGTGGAGTGCTGTCGTCTGCTTTAACCGTATTCGGTTGTGAAGGGTTACCGGCTTCGTCTTTGGCTTCTACTGTTAATTCCTCACCATTGGTTTTTGGTGGGTTAATAGTCACATCAAATTTACCATCATCACCTGCTGTTGCTGTACCGATTTCTTTGCCATTTTCATCTTTCACGGTTACAGTGCTACCTGGTTCAGCTGTACCGGTGACACGTGTCCCATCATCAGACACATCAAGATTTTTTGGTTTTGCTGGTGGAGTGCTATCAGATGCGATTACATCTGTTGGGGTTGACGTATTACCGGCATTATCTGTTGCGGTAACTTCTACTTTTTCGCCGTTATTTTTTGGTGGGTTAAGATCAATTGAAAAATTGCCTTGCTCATCAGCTTTTCCATTCGCAATCACATTACCCTGGTCATCTTTAATAGTAATTTTACTACCGGGTTCGGCTTTACCAGTAATTTGTTTACCATCATTTTTAATAACTACATCTGTTGGTTGAGACGGAGGCGTGGTATCTGACGGAGCAGAATGTGCTGAACTACCCCCCCCCCCGAACCACCTGCGGCCGCTGCACCCAAGCCGAGAACAGTTAATCCAGCAAGACCATAAAGCCACGGACGGAAGCTATCACCTTCTGCTAAAGTACCAGTCATTCCCGCTTCAATTTCAGAGAAAGAAGAAAATTCTTTACCTACCTGTGTAACGATAACTTGTCCGGCATCTACGCCTTCCGATGCACCAACATCAAAAATTGCGAAACATTGCTGCTCATCATCACATTTACCCCAGAAATCATCAATGATAACTTCTACATTCTCTTTTTCACTTTTTAAAATAAGATCATTTCCGGAACGAGTAACTTTAATATCTTCTGGTGTTTTGCCGGTTGCGCGGTCGATGAGATAGTACTCTTCACCCGGCACAGCCAATTCCGTATATTTACCATTTTTTAAAACTTTTGATAAATCAATGCGTTTGCCTGATTTTTTCTCAACGAGGATAAGCCCCATAATTTCTCCCAATACGTCTTTATAGAATTAACTAAGCTCCCTTTCATTCCAACAACAAGTATGAACAGCCACCCTCATAAAAGTAAGAACGAAAAGCAATAAATCGACGCATATTATCAAAAGCAAGCGTAAAGTCAATTTAAACTTTATTTAAAATTTAAGAAATTGTTGTTTATATGATATTTTGTATTTCTTTGATGTCAAAATATTATTTTTATTTATAATTTTGAAATAATGAATTAAAGAAGCTATTAAATATTCGTATCCAAAATAGATGTATAATTTTACAACCAACAACTTTACACTTATAAAATTACACAGAAATAAACTAACATTTTATATAATTCCTTAAATTTATTTGGACATAAAGTCGCTCATTATATGGAATGAAAAGTCGAATATTTAATACTCGTTATAACTATCCCGTACTCTCTGAAATATCTATCAGAAAATAGGCGAACAAGTTCTCCCTTTATTAAAGGAAGAACTTTTATAAGATTAAAGAAATAATGAGGTAATTTCGGGAAAAGCTAATAGTAAAATCAGAACTAAAATTTGTAAGCTAATAAATGGCCAGACAGATTTAAAAATATCTGTTAATTCCACGCCTTCCGGAGCTACACTTTTAAGATAAAATGCTGCCGGTCCGAATGGAGGGCTAAGGAATGACACTTGCATATTTACGCAAAATAAAACACCAAACCAAATCGGATCATAGCCAAGTGCAGTAATAATAGGAACAAAAATAGGCATTGTTAACATCGCTACACCAATCCAGTCCAAAAACATTCCTAAAATCAATAAGATAATCATCATAATGATAATGGTATAAATCGGCGGAGCATTCAAACTGGCAAATAAACCTGAAATAAAACGATCTCCTCCCATTAGATTATAAATACCAATGATCATTGTTGCTCCGATACCTACCCAAATAATCATTCCAACAGTATTAATTGTATGTTTAAGCGATTCCTTAATAATCGTGAAGTTCAACTCTTTGCGATAAAAAGCCGCTAGAATAACACCCACTACACCAATACAAGCAGACTCTGTAATAGAAGCAATCCCACCATAAATACTGCCTAAAATCCAAGTGGCAATTGCTACAGGAATAGCAATATCGTGAATAATTTTCTTAATATCTTTTTTTGTTAATGCCTGCCTTTCACTTGCAGCCATTGCTGGTCCATAATTTGGCCGTAAATAACATAATAACAAAATATAGGAAATATAAAGTAAAGATAATAAAACTGACGCAGGAATTGCAGCTAAAAATAGTCCACCAATAGACACGTTTGCCGTCATACCATAAATGATTAAGACAATGCTTGGAGGCACCATTGTCCCTAATGCACCGCCGGCAACCACCGTACCTATAGCAAGGTTTTTGTTATACCCTAAACGCAACATCTGCGGCAACGCCAACATTCCCAACAAGACAGTTTCTCCACCGATAATGCCTGACATTGTTGCTAATAAAATAGCAACAAACATTGATTGAATGGCGATCCCCCCTCTTAACCTACCCCCAATAATACGCATAGCATTGTACAAATCACGCGCTATGCCTGTTCTATCCAATAATGTTGCCATTAATACAAACATTGGCACTGCAACAAATGTATAAGAAGAAGTAAAATCTGTTACCCTTGCCGCAACCATTTGCATTATTGCCGCAGTATCAAACCATAAATAGGAAATCACTAAAGCAATTAAGCCGGTTAAAAAACCCAATGGCATACCAATAAATAACAACGAAATCATCATTAGAAAGATAATTAATGTTCCTACACCTATTCCTAAACCACTAATCATAATTATCCCTCCTGATTTTTAGTCACTAAATGACGAAATATATGCAACACTGAAAGTACCAACACCATCAAACACGAAATAAAAAAGAACCCTTTTTCAATCGCAGGGAATGGCGTATCCAATACAGTACCGGAAGTTTGCATCTTAAATGTTCCCATAGGAGTAAAAAATGCTTCGACAGCTGAAAGATATGAACCATAACTTAATAAAACAAAGAAAATAAAAACGAATATTTCAACGAGCAATTCCAATCCCCATCTCACTCGAGCTGAAAATTGTTGTCGAATAAATGTCATAGCAATATGTTTATTGTTGGCATAACAAGCAACACCACCATAAAGTAAAGATAAACTGACAAGAAAAGTAGTGACCTCGTGTACCCAAATTGTAGGACTGGAAAAAATATATCGCACAATAACTTCATAAAACCCAATCGCAACAATAAAAAGGAAAAGATAAGAGACGTAGTAACCTAATTTGATAAAAAATTGATCAAACCGATCACATAAAAATAGTAAGCGTTGAGAAAAAGACATTTTCAACTCCTTAATAAACAAGGCTGAATGTGATCCAACCCAGCCTTGCCTATAGTTACGATTATTGCATCATTCCTTGAGAAGTAAGGAATTTTAATAAGGCTTGATAATACTGATTACCTATTTCAGATTGTTGAGCTGTTTCCTGCCAGATTTCTCTTGCCGCAGCACGAACTTTCGCAACTTCTTCCGGACTCCAAGCCACTGGCTGAACGCCTTTATCTAACGCTTCTTTATATGCGATTTTATCTTCATAATGGGCTTTAATCAGTGTATCCAAAGCCATTCCTTTAAAATAGGACACTAGAAAATCCTGATCTTGAGGAGAGAGTGATTGCCAAGTTTTCAAGTTCATTATCATATGAACTGCAGGAGAAGAATGGATACCCGGATAAATAGGATATTTTGCGATATCGTGTACACCTTGTGCTTGATTATTAGCAAAAGTGGAGAAATCTGCCGCATCGATAATTCCTTTTTCTAAACTAGTGTAAATTTCCGATCCTGGCAAACCGACAGGAGCAGCTCCTAACTTCGCAAATAATTTCTGAATTGGGCCTGATGGCGCACGAACTTTAACGCCTTTAAAGTCAGCAACACTTGCAATTTTCACTTTGGAAGGTAGTGACTCTGAACCAGTTACCGATACACCAATTAATTTAGCCCCATATTGTTGAAAGATTTTATCAACGACTTCAAAACCTCCTCCATTATAATAAAAGCTAAGAATATCCTCATCGCTACTCCACGCAGAAATAGTGTCACCAATCAAGCCAAAACCAGGATCAGTACCAGCATACATTGCCGCAGTAGCAACTGCACCATCAATAATTTTATTTCTCACTCCAGAAAGCATATCGCTTGTTTTTAATACTGAATCTAACGGTAATAATTCAATGCTGATTCTTCCATTTGAGGCTTTTTCTACATTATCAGTCCACTGTTTTTGGATCTCATATACTTTCTCTCCAGCAAAATTTGAGCTTTCAAATTTCAAATTAATTTCCGCTGCCGATACTGCAAATGACATCAAACTTGCTAATGAAATGAATAATAAAGATTTTTTAAAGTTCATAATTAAACTCCTCGTTGTTTATACAGCAACTAACATTCCACCATCAACAAACAACAGATGGCCATTGACAAAATCGGAAGCTTTAGAAGAAAGGAAAACAGCTGAACCGATTAATTCTTCTGGATCTCCCCAGCGATTAGCAGGCGTTCTCTGACATAACCATTGTGTAAATTGCTCATTTTCTACTAATGCCTTAGTCATATCCGTTTTAAAATATCCTGGTGCAATTCCGTTTACCTGAATGTTATAACGAGCCAATTCAACACACGCCCCACGAGTAATCATTTTTACTGCACCTTTAGAAGCTGCATACGGCGTGATAGTATCTCGTCCTAACTCACTCTGCATTGAACAAATATTGATAATTTTTCCTGCATTACGTTTCACCATATATTTGCCAACTTCCTGAATCATTAAGAAAACCGCTTTTTGGTTAATTTCAATAACGTTATCCCACTCCTGTTCAGGAAATTCCAAAATAGGATGTCGCCGTTGAATACCAGCATTATTAATTAGGATATCAATTGCCCCTATTTTTTCTTCGATTTCCGCAACATTACGCTCAATTTCGCTTTTTTTAGTCACATCAAATGGAACTGAATGAGCAAGAAAACCTTTCTTTTTTAACTGTTCAGCAGCGACTAGCGCTTTTTCTGCGTTAATATCATTAATGATAATTTCTGCACCATATTGAGCTAATCCATTTGCAAGTAAAAAACCTATCCCTTGAGCAGAGCCAGTTATCAAAGCTCTTTTCCCTGTTAAATCAAATAAATTATTCATAATTATTCCTCAAATTTAAGTTGGACTTTTATAGCAACACTTTTATCACTCGCTATTTGTAATGCCTTTTCTGCATCTTGATAAGAAAATTCATGAGAAAGCAACGGTAACGGATTAATCAATCCTTGCTCTAACCAACGTACTGCTACTTCAAATTCATTAGTAAAACGGAAGGCCCCTCTATAAGTAAGTTCTTTCGCTAAGAATTTTGTGATCGGAATAGCGGCATCTCCTTTTGCCATTCCTATTTGAATAATTGTGCCGGTTGCTTTAGTTGCATCAATTGCAAAGTTGATAGCACTATTTGCTCCGGAAGCTTCAAAACTCACATCAAAATAACCTTTATCTTGGAAATACTGTTCTTGATCCTCCAAAGGATTAATCACAGATGTTGCTCCCATAGCAATAGCGCTATTTCGGCAAGATTCTTGTATATCAGAGGCAACAATTTCAACCGCACCAGCTTTCTTACAAGCAGCAACCACAAGAGAACCAATTGGTCCGCAACCTGTCACTAAAACTTTCTTTCCAACCAAAGAACCTGCTTGATTAACTGCGTGAATCGCAACAGCTAACGGTTCAGCAAATACCATTATTTTGCTTGGTATCCGATTATCATAAGGGACAATTTGATCATTTCTTACAGCAACATATTGAGAAAAACCGCCATCCACATGTGGATTCAACATCGCACTACCAAAAAAACGCATATTTAAACATTGATTGGATTTTCCACTCAGGCAATATTTGCATTTTAAACAAGGCTTACTTGGATTTACTGCAACCGCTTGCTTTTTATTTTCTAAAATACCAACGACTTCGTGACCTAAAATCATAGGATGTTTTAAACTGAAGTGTCCTACTCCCCCTTCTTGATAGTAATGAATATCAGAACCGCATATTCCCCCTCTGCTTATTTTAACTATAGATTCATTACTTTCCTTAGTGGATACCTCTGTCGTAGTAATTTGTATTTGATGTATTCCTGATACTTTCACACATTCTGACTTATAAATTTCTGTCATTCTTCACCTCTTTAACCATCAATGCAACCGATTGCATTAACGTAATATTTATTAAAAAGTGTTGCAACAACATTTTGTTCAAAGTGTGATCAGTTTCAAAAAATAAATGATTTCAGATAAAATATAAAACAACAGAATTAATTGATTAAGAACCGTTATCTATGAAAAAACGCACAACAATTGATGACATAGCGAAAGCTTTAGGAGTTAATAAATCCACTGTTTCTAGGGCAATTAATAATCCTTCTTTAATTTCCACAGAAATGAGAGAAAAAATCGAGAAAATGTGTAGAAAAATGAACTATATTCCTAATAATATTGCCAAATCCCTTGCGTCATCATCTACAAATTCTATTGTATTGCTTATCCCATCTTTCAGTAATGATGTTTTCAAAGAAGTCATTGATGGTGTAAAAGAAATTTGCGACCAATGGAACTATAATTTATTAATCAGTGATTTCTCTTATACGCCATTGGAAGAACAACACATTATTGAAAAATATATGCAACAAAATGTGGATGGCTTTATTCTCACAGAAACATTTCATACACAAAAAACGATAGAGTTATTAAAAACAGCTAATATTCCGACAGTAGAAATTATGAATATCTATGATAATCCTAACTTTCTTGCGAATATTGGCATCGATCAATATGTTGCTGCTAAAGAGTTAATTCGTTTTTTAGTACAAGAAAAACATAGAAAAAACATTGCATTATGCTCATCTTGGTTAGATAGCAGAGCATTATTAAGAAAAAATGCGTGGGAAGCTGTTTTAAATGAGAACAATCTTATCACAGATAGACATTTTAAAATGCAACAAAGAACTTCTTTTGCCAGTGGTGCCGAAGCACTCATTGAAATTTTATATCGTTGGCCTGATACAGATGCGATTTTTTTCATTAATGATGACATTGCAGCGGGAGCAATTATGGAATGTTCCCGTAGAGATATTAAGGTTGGTAAGGAGCTAGATATTGTCGGTTTCAATGATTTAGAATTTTCCAAAGTACTCAATCCGAGCCTAACTACAATTGCTACACCTAGATTTGAAATAGGAAAAATGGGTGCCGAAATATTAATTCAATTTTTAACATCTAAACAACTCCCTTCTCAACAAATCATTGAATTACCTTTTAGATTTATGCGCAGACAAAGTGCTTAGGTCTAACAATAACAGGATCTCCTATGGACTTTTCAGAATTATTAAATGGTTTAAATGAACGACAACGTGAAGCAGTTGCAGCTCCTTTAGCTAATTATTTAGTACTCGCAGGAGCCGGCAGTGGAAAAACACGTGTACTAACTTATCGCATTGCTTGGTTAATCGGTGTTGAGAATATCAGCCCCAATGCCATTCTTGCGGTAACCTTTACTAATAAAGCAGCTGCTGAAATGCGTCATCGCATTGAAAATTTATTACAGGATCAAATCACACCACCTTTCGGAATGTGGGTCGGAACGTTTCACAGTTTGGCACATCGTCTTTTACGTCGCCACGCTTTGGATGCCGGTTTACCACAAGATTTTCAGATCTTAGACTCTGAAGATCAACTACGGTTAGTAAAACGATTAGTAAAATCCTACAATCTGGATGAAGGGTTGTATCCACCTAAACAGATTTGTTGGTATATCAATAACAAGAAAGATCTTGGCTTACGTGCAGATCAAATTGAAATTCACAATAAAGAAGATCACAGTTGGATTGAAATTTACAAAATTTATCAAGATGCCTGTGATCGTGCCGGTTTGGTCGATTTTGCCGAATTATTATTAAGAACTTATGAACTTTGGCAGAAAAAGCCGTTGATTCTGCAACGTTATCAACAACGTTTTCAGCATATTTTGGTGGATGAATTTCAGGACACCAATAATATTCAGTATGAATGGGTTAAATTATTAGCTGGAAATAGTGCCAATGTGATGATTGTCGGTGATGACGACCAATCTATTTATGGTTGGCGTGGTGCAAAAATTGATAATATCTATCGTTTTTTAACTGATTATCATGCAGAAACGATCCGTTTGGAACAAAACTACCGTTCTACGGAAAATATTTTACAAGCTGCTAATATGTTAATCGCTAATAACGAGGGACGTTTAGGTAAGCATCTCTGGACGGAAGGCAATAAAGGCGATCCTGTCGGAATTTATCGTGCATTTAATGAACACGATGAAGCACGTTTTGTGACTTCACAGATTAAACAGTGGGTAGATGAAGGAGGTAATTATGATCAATGTGCAGTGCTATATCGCAGTAACCGCCAATCACGAATTTTAGAAGAAGCATTTTTACAATCCGGTCTGCCTTATCGTATTTATGGTGGTTTACGTTTCTTTGAACGTCAAGAAATTAAGGATGCTCTCGGCTATCTGCGTCTTTTAGCAAATCGTCAAGATGATGTTGCCTTTGAACGAGTAGTCAACACACCACCCCGTGGCATTGGCGATAGAACACTTGAAATTTTGCGAGATATTGCTCGTAAACGAACATTAACGCTTTGGCAGGCAACGCATTTAGCATTGGAAGAGAAATTGGTGCAAGGTCGCGCTGCTTCTGCTTTGTTGCGTTTTATCGAATTGATCAACGCCTTAGATAATGACACTTTTGATCTACCGTTGACAGAACAGACCGAATTCGTGATTGAACACTCCGGTCTGAAAGAGATGTACCAAAAAGAGAAAGGCGAAAAAGGTGAAGTGCGTTTAGAAAATCTAGATGAACTGGTTTTCGCTGCAAGAGATTTTCAAAAACCAGATGAGGCGGAAGATATGAGCGACCTGATTGCTTTTCTGACTCACGCTTCATTGGAAGCCGGTGAAGGACAAGCCTCGCCACATCAACAATGTGTCGATTTAATGACGTTGCACTCTTCAAAAGGTTTGGAATTTGATCGTGTTTTCATCGTTGGAATGGAAGAGGGCTTATTCCCGAGCGGTGCTTCAGGAGAAGAAGGCAGAATCGAAGAAGAACGCCGTTTGGCTTATGTCGGTATCACTCGTGCAAGGAAAAAACTTACGCTTTGTTATGCTGAACAACGCCGTGTTTATTCTCAAGAAGAAAAACGTATTGTTTCGCGTTTTATTAATGAATTGCCGGAAGAAAATATTCAGGAGATTCGCTTAAGAGGTACAGTAACAAGAGCAGTAAACCTTGCAGCGGTTGGTACAGCAAAATCAATTTTAGAAAATTCAGAATGGAAGCCGGGTCAACGCGTAAAACATCATAAATTCGGATATGGTTCAATTATTAATGTAGAAGGTAGTGATAAAAACTGCCGGCTACAAATTGCCTTTCAAAATCAAGGCATAAAATGGCTAATTGCTCACTTAGCAAATTTAGAAAAATTGTGATCTATATGAAACTTTTTGCATTATAATAGGTCAAATAAAGCGTTCGTTAAGTTAAGACAGTTTTTACATTAGGCATTAACTGTGCTATAACGGAAACAAATTTTTTAATATAAGAAGGTAGTTAATGACAAAAGAAATGCAAAACATGATGCTTGTTCCTCAAGGTAGTTTAGAAGGCTATATTCGAGCAGCTAATGAATATCCAATGCTTACTGCAGAAGAGGAGAAGGAGCTGGCAGAACGTTTGTATTATCATCAAGATGTTGATGCCGCGAAAAAATTAATTTTATCCCACTTACGTTTTGTGATTCACGTTGCACGTGGTTATTCCGGTTATGGTTTGCCACAAGCCGATTTAATTCAAGAAGGTAATGTTGGTTTGATGAAAGCCGTGAAACGTTTTAATCCTGAAGTTGGTGTTCGCCTAGTTTCTTTTGCTGTGCATTGGATTAAAGCAGAAATTCACGAATATGTGTTACGCAACTGGCGTATCGTTAAAGTCGCCACCACTAAAGCTCAACGTAAATTATTCTTCAATTTGCGTAAAACAAAACAACGTCTAGGTTGGTTCAACGCAAATGAAGTAGATATGGTTGCTAACGAGCTCGGTGTTTCTGCAGAAGACGTACAAGAAATGGAATCACGTATGAGCGGTATAGATATGGGTTTCGATTTACCTACTGATGATAGCGAAGAAACCTATTCTCCGGCACTTTATCTAGAAGACAAAAGTTCAAACTTCGCTGCCGAATTAGAAGAAGAAAACTTTGAAAATCAAGCAACCGATCAACTTAGTGAAGCATTGGAACAATTAGACGAAAGAAGTCGTCATATTATCCAAACCCGTTGGTTGGATGATAATAAAGCCACATTGCAGGAGTTGGCTGATCATTATGGCGTTTCAGCCGAACGTATCAGACAATTAGAAAGCAATGCATTGAAAAAATTAAGAAATGCAGTAACATTCTAAATTCCCTCTATAAAAATACCCCATATTTCACTCGGAATATGGGGTTATTTTTTGTATTTCTTCCGCTGTCATCAAACTGTCACATTTCATCGCTAAACTTCCTAACGTCAAATGTTAATTCATTCTGTTAGGAGAAACCTATGTTACCGAAAGTCCTTAGAAAACTTGCTCTCGTTGCTATTTCATTACCTTTTATCGCTCAAGCAAATGCCCACGAAATTACCGGCGCAGGCGCTTCATTCCCTTATCCGATTTATGCCAAATGGGCAGGGCTTTACCAACAACAAACCGGCAATAAAATCAATTATCAGTCCATCGGTTCCGGTGGTGGTCAGCAACAGATTATCGCTAAGACCATTGATTTCGGTGCTTCAGACGATCCAATGAAAGCAAACGCGCTTACAGAACACCAGTTATTACAATTCCCTGCCATCATTGGCGGCACCGTTCCTGTTGTCAATATTCCGGAAATCAAAGCCGGCGCATTAAAACTTTCAGGTGAGGTAATTGCTGACATATTCCTCGGCAAAATCAAAAAATGGAACGATCCGGCGATTGCCGCACTGAATGACGGCATTGCCTTGCCGGATAAAAATATTCTGGTAGTACGCCGTTCAGACGGTTCCGGCACAACCTTCGGCTGGACGAACTATTTATCCAAAGTTTCTGCTGAATGGAAAGAAAAAGTGGGTGAAGGAAAATCCGTTAAATGGCCGGTCGGACAAGGCGGAAAAGGTAATGAAGGCGTTGCCGCTTACGTTAAACAGCTTAAATATTCTATCGGTTATGTGGAATATGCTTATGCCAAACAAAATCAATTAACTTGGGTCACTTTACAAAATGCTGCCGGCAAATTTGTGCAACCTTCTCGTGACAGCTTTATGGCAGCGGCAGCCAATGCCGACTGGGAGAAAGCTGCCGGAATGGGCGTAGTTTTGACAAATGAACCGGGCGATCAATCTTGGCCAATCACTGCGGCAAGTTTCATCTTAATCCACAAAAATGCCGACAATGCCGAAAACACCAAAAATGTCTTCAGTTTCTTTGAATGGGCATTTAAAAACGGTAAAGACGCTGCTTTAGAACTGGATTATGTGCCATTACCGGACACTGTTGTCGAAAAAATTAAAGCTCGTTGGCACAGTGAAGTGAAAGATGCGCAAGGAAAAACCATCTATTAATATTCTATTGAAATATCAAAGGGTTATGCTCTCGCATAGCCCTTACCTTACAAGGTAGAAAAAATGCATAAAATCGATAATAAATGTTTAAATCACGCTTGGTTGGAGAATGTTTTTAAGAACACCACCCGTTTTTTTGCAATCTTTGTTTTTATCGTTCTCTCCGCTATTTTATTATCTTTAGTTATTGGTAGCTGGGATTCTATTTCTAAATTTCATTTTAAATTTTTATGGACAAATGATTGGGATCCGGTGCAAGAAAATTATGGTGCATTGGTACCGGTCATAGGAACGTTGATTTCTGCGACTATTGCCTTACTAATTGCCGTTCCGATTTCATTCGGTATTGCCGCATTCCTCACTGAATTGTCACCTCAATGGTTAAAACAGCCAATTGGTACGGCAATAGAGTTGTTAGCGGCTATTCCTTCCATTATTTACGGGATGTGGGGATTATTCGTTTTCGTACCACTTTTTCAAGAATATATTCAACCTTATATCATTGATACGTTTGATAATTTACCCTTAATAGGCATTCTCTTCTCCGGCGCACCTTTCGGCATCGGACTATTCACTGCCGGGTTAGTGTTGGGCATTATGATCATTCCATTTATTTCATCAACAATGCGAGATGTTTTTAGTGTCGTACCTCCAATGTTGAAAGAATCCGCTTACGGCTTAGGAGCAACCACTTGGGAAGTAATTTGGAAAATCGTTCTTCCATATACTAAAGGCGGTGTTATCGGTAGTATTATGCTTGGGTTAGGGCGGGCATTGGGAGAAACAATGGCTGTAACTTTCGTTATTGGCAATGCCTTTCAACTGCCAAACTCCATTTTTGCACCATCCACCTCCATTGCTTCTGCGATTGCCAATGAATTTAATGAAGCCAGCGGTTTACAGAAATCAGCCTTGATGGAGTTAGGGTTAATCCTATTCTTGATTACTACTTTAGTATTAGCAATTGCACGTTTATTAGTGATAAGAATGAGCAGACTGGAGGGAAAAAAATGATGAATAAATATAAAAACCAACGTTTTTACCAGCGTAAAAGTAGCAATTTTCTAATGTTAAGTCTTGCCTATTTGGCAGTGCTATTCGGGCTTTTTTGGTTGATTTGGATTTTATACACTTTAATTATCAAAGGTATTCCGGCACTTTCCTTCGATCTATTCTTAAAAGCAACCCCTGTACCGAACGAAAGCGGAGGTTTAATCAATGCTATTATCGGTTCAATTATGATGGTAGCAGTTGCCACCTTTATCGCCACACCGATTGGCGTTTTAGCAGGAACTTATTTATGCGAATATGGACGTTATACCAAATTGGCTAAAATTACCCGTTTTCTGAACGATATTTTACTTTCAGCTCCTTCCATTATTATCGGATTATTTATTTATGCTATCTATGTTTCTCAAATCAAACACTTCTCCGGTTGGGCAGGCTCCTTTGCTTTGGCAATGCTTGTGATCCCGGTTGTGGTGAGAACTACCGACAGTATGTTACATCTAGTACCAAATAATTTGCGTGAAGCCGCTGTTGCACTAGGTTGTCCACAATGGCGTGTGATTATTATGATTTGTTATCGCGTAGCTCGTCCCGGAATTTTGACTGGTATTTTACTTTCTGTAGCTCGTATTTCCGGAGAAACAGCACCATTACTATTTACCGCACTATCAAACCAATTTACTTCTTTTGATATGAATGCTCCGATGGCAAATTTGCCGGTGGTCATTTACCAATATGCCGCCAGCCCTTTCGATGACTGGAATAAACTGGCGTGGGCAGGTGCAGTATTAATTACAATTTTTGTTTTATCTTTGAATATTTTAACCAGATTTTGTGCTAACAAACATAAATAAGGAAAAACAAATGAATACATCGCCAAATCAAATTGATGCAAAGCTAACTATTAAGAATCTCAATTTCTATTATGATGATTTTCACGCTTTAAAAAATATCAACCTGAAAATCGCAAAAAATAAAGTCACTGCTTTTATTGGACCATCAGGCTGTGGTAAATCTACACTGTTACGCATATTTAACCGGATGTATGAACTTTATCCGAACCAATACGCTACCGGCGAAATTAATTTAGATAATGAAAATTTATTAACCACACATACTGATATCGCCATTATCCGTTCCAAAATCGGGATGGTTTTCCAAAAACCGACCCCGTTTCCAATGTCGATTTATGATAATGTTGCTTTCGGAATTCGTTTATTTGAAAAACTTCCAAAATCAGAACTAAATGATCGTGTTGAATGGGCGCTAACTAAAGCCGCATTGTGGGATGAAGTGAAAGATAAACTGAACCAAAACGGCGATAGCTTATCCGGTGGACAACAACAACGCTTATGTATTGCACGCGGTATTGCGGTTAAACCAGAAGTGTTGTTATTGGATGAACCCTGCTCGGCACTCGATCCAATATCAACAATGAAAATCGAAGAGCTGATCAACGAATTAAAACACGATTACACTGTTACCATCGTCACGCATAATATGCAACAGGCGGCGCGTTGTTCCGACTACACCGCCTTTATGTATCTTGGTGAGCTGATTGAATTCGATCAAACCAGTAAAATTTTTGACAAACCAAAATTCCAACGGACAGAAGATTACATTACAGGTAGAATGGGTTAAAGCAGCAACTCAAATAAAATGAGGGCTTATGGCGGGCAAAATTTTAATTGTTGAAGATGAACGTGCGATCCGTGAAATGGTTGCACTTTACTTACTGAAGCAAAATTATGAGGTGATTGAAGCGGAGGATTATCAAAGTGCGGTAAATCGCCTTGAGGAACAACCGCAGCTTATTCTGTTGGATTGGATGTTGCCCGGTCGTTCCGGCATTATGTTTATTGAATATCTAAAAAAACAGGAACAAACCGCTAAAATTCCAATCATTATGCTCACGGCACGCAGTGCGGAAGAGGATTGCATTACCTGTCTGAACGCCGGTGCCGATGATTACATTACCAAGCCGTTTTCACCGAAAATTTTATTAGCCAGAATCGAAGCGTTATGGCGACGCAGTTATGATCCGCCGAGCCAAATTGTCAGTTTTGAAAATTTACAAATCGATCAGCAGGCGCAACGTGTTAGCGTGGAAAATCAATTTGTGGAATTAAGCGCAACCGAATATAAATTACTGCTGTTTCTAATGACGCATCCCGAAAAAGTCTATAGCCGTGAACAGCTATTGAATCATATTTGGGGCGATGATATTTATGTTGAAGATCGCACTGTCGATTCCTATATTCGCCGTCTACGCCGTAGTTTAGAACCTTTTCAAGCTGATCGCTATGTACAAACTGTTCGTGGCTTCGGCTATCGTTTTTCCAACCATTTTCAGGATTAACTAATGAAACTAAATCTGTCATTAAAGCATTTAATCATTGAAGTGCTGCTGGCTGTCGGAATTGCTTCATTATTGAGTCTATTCAGCAAAGATCTCTCTTTTTGGTTAATTACTGTTCTAATTATTTTGCTGATTTGGCACCACTATAACGAATTCAGTTTGTTACAAATCATCAATCCAAATAAACCACCTAAAAGCAAAAAGAAAATTACTGCACTTGAGCATATTTCACAAACCGCTGCCTACTACAATGAGCGAACTCGCCGCGAAAAAATTAAATCTTTACGCCTACTTTCCAAGCTAAATCGCAATATTCAATTTTTGCCTGATGCGGTATTAATTTGTGAACACAACGGCGATATTTCTTGGTGTAACCAAGCAGCACAGGAGATGTTTGAATTTATTTGGGATAAAAAAATGAAAAAGAGCGTTTTTAAGGTGATTTTCTACTCCGAATTTAAACACTATTTTCGTCATTTAACCTTTAACAGACGCAATCGCCCTTTAGTTTTATTGACTCACAATAAACGCTATATTGAGTTTAATATCAATAGTTACGACAGCGAATCCTATTTAATTATCGCACGCGATGCGACCTCGTTTATTCGCTTAATGCACTCCCGTCAAACTTTTCTGGCGAATATGAACCACGAACTACGTACACCATTAACAGTTCTGCAAGGTTATTTAGAAATGTTTGAGGGTGAGATCGATGAAAAATCGCCTTTTCAACAAAAAGCATTGCAAGCGATGAAAGAACAAAGCGAGAGAATGGCGACATTGCTACAACAGCTATCTTTATTGGCAAAAATTGAAAATATCAATAGTGCCGAACACGAAGTGGTTGATATGTCACAATTAATCCTCTCTTTACAAAAAAATACTGCCGTTATCCATCAAGCAAAACAGCAAATTATTTTTGAAATCGAGCCGGATTTGAAAATTATTGGGGATGAACATCAATTACAAAGTGCTGTTTCCAATCTGGTCTATAACGCTATTCGTCACGCGGGCGAAGAGGCGATTATTCACATCAGTTGGCAACGTTGTAAACAAGGAGCAAGATTTTGTGTCAGCGATAACGGTATCGGTATTGAGGCTCGCCATCTTGCCCATTTAACCGAACGTTTTTATCGTGTGGATGAATCACGCAATAATAAAACCGGCGGCAGCGGTCTAGGATTAGCCATTGTTAAACACGCTTTGGAACAACATCAATCCTATCTTGAAATCCAAAGCGAAGTCGGTAAAGGCAGTGAATTTTCTTTTATAATTAAACCCGATTTGATTGTCTATTTAGCATAATAATTTAAAAGTCTGGTAAGCAAGTAAATGTCATCTTCTCTTTAGTAATTGGATGAGCAATAGTAAGGCTTTCTGCATGTAGACATAGCCTCGTTGCCATTGTTCGTACTGCCGGAGGAGAATAAAACTTATCTCCCAGAATTGGATGTCCGAGTGCCAACATATGCACCCGTAATTGATGAGAGCGACCTGTAATCGGCGTAAGTTTCACTCTAGTTGTATTATTCGGATAACGCGCTAAAACCTGATACTGCGTTTGTGCTTTTTTGCCAACTAAAAAATCTATACGTTGTCGCGGTCTATTCTCCCAATCACAAATTAATGGTAAATCGACAATACCGCTATCTTGCTCTAAATGCCCCCAAACAACAGCTTGGTATTGTTTCTTCGGTTCACGCTCCCGAAATTGTCGTTTCAGTTCTTTCTCTGCCGCTTTTGAAAGTGCAAAATACCACTAGTGGCCATATCCAAACGGTGTGCTGGTTCAGTAAAGCCAAATTTATTTGCCACACGTGTCATTGCACTATCCTGATATTGTGGTTGATTACCAGGAACTGACAACAAACCGCTCTGTTTATTAATCACCGCAATATAATTATCCTGATATAAGATATTTAACCCTTGCGGTGGGTTGTACTCAATTAATGCCATAAATTACTCTTTATTACTAACAATCACGCGTAAGCTATCCAATCGCCAGCTAGCTTGATGAAGATATGCTAATGATTGCGTAATCAATTGTTCCTGTTGTTCAATTTCATCCTGACGAATATTCTTATTTACTGCTTGAAGTGCTGTAAGACGATGTAATTCGCTATACAATGTTTTATCTGCTACTTCAATAGCTTCTGCAATAATCTGTTCAGCATAAGGTTCTATCAACGTTTGAGAATGCTTAATCAGACGCTCAATTTCCGTTTTCATCATTTTAACCACTTTATTTGCCATATTTTTATTAATAGGTTTAAGCTGTTTTTCCAAACCTCGGAAAGAAACCTGTGCTGCTAGATCATTACCTTTTATATCTAATAATAAGCGTACTGGCGTCGGTGGTAAGAAACGGGTTAGCTGCAATGATTTCGGAGCCTGCACTTCAACTACATAAATTAACTCCAACAATAATGTACCTGCCGGTAACCCTTTATGTGGCAATAAGCTCACTGCCGTTTTTCCAATATCACCAGAAGTAATCAGATCAATACCATTTTGTACCATTGGATGATCCCACGTTAAAAACTCAAGATCTTCGCGTGCCAATGCTAATGAACGATTAAAAGTAATTGTACTTCCCTCTTCTTTTAATCCCGGAAAGTCAGGAACCAACATATGACCTGTCGGCTGAATAACTATTGAATCTTCACCAAGATCTTCCTGTTCCAGACCGATCACATCAAATAAATTCAAACAGAAATTAATTAACTCCGGTTGTCCATCTTGTAATTCAATATCTATAGCAAGCTGCTGTGCCTTCTCACCTCCATTAGAATTTAATTCTAATAAACGATCACGACCTTGTTCTAGCTCCTGTTGCAGACGTATCCGCTCTTTCGCCACTTGATCAATAAAGAGAGCAAATCCCACCTCATCTTCATTTGGGTTATCAATAAATGTCTGTAGTTGTTTACCGTATTTAGCAAATAACGTTGCTCCCATTGGACAAGTCTGTTCAAATGCTCCCAAGCCTTTTTGATACCAATCCACCAAAATCATCTGTGATGTTTGATTAAAATAAGGAACATAAATTTGAACATCTCTAGTTTGACCGATACGATCCAAACGACCGATAGACTGCTCCAAGACATCCGGATTTAGTGGTAAATTAAACAATACCAATCGGCAAGCAAATTGGAAATTACGCCCTTCCGCACCAATACTGGAACTTAACAGCACTTTTGCTCCATCTTCCTGTTGTGCAAAATAGGCTGCCGCCCGATCACGCTCAACAATCGACATTTTCTCGTGGAATACCGCAGAACGAATTCCCTCTTTTTCGCGCAAAATCTTCTCTAACTGCAATACAGTTTCGGTTTGTTGACAAATAATTAATACCTTTTCTTGGCTATGATTTTTTAGAAAGGTCAATAACCATTCAATACGCGGATCAAAATCCCACCACGCCGCCTCCGGATTAAGCTGGTGAAATAGAACTTCCGGATATAATGAATTTTGTTGCACTGTCTTGTTAAGTAAATTCATTACTTTAATCGCATTAGCATACTGCTTCGGTAATTCCAGTTTCACTTGATGTAAAATACGTTTCGGAAAGCCTTTCACTCCTTGACGCGTATTACGAAATAATAATCGGCTAGTGCCGTGGCGATCCACTAAATTAGTAACCAGCTCTTGTTTCGCCTCTTGGATCTGCTCGTCAGAACTGTTGCTACCGTTGATAATTCGCAATAACGGTTCAATATCCTGCTCCGGCAGTAATTCAGCCAACACATTTTGCTCTTCGGCACTTAATTTTTTATCTGACAACAGATCATTCACTGCCGCTGCTACCGGACGGTACTGTTTCTGCTCTGCAACAAAGGCATTGTAATCATAAAAACGATGAGGATCTAATAACCGTAAACGTGCAAAATGGCTTTCCTGCCCCAACTGTTCCGGTGTTGCCGTAAGCAACAAAACCGAAGCGATTTTCTGCGTCAACTCCTCAACAAAACGATATGCACGGCTTGGCGCCATTGCGTGCCATTCAAGATGGTGCGCTTCATCAACAATCAGCATATCCCAATGGCTTGCCAATACTTCTGTCATCCGATTTTCTTGTGTAACTAACCAATCCAAAGAACAAATTACTAATGATTCAGTATCAAAAGGATTTACTTTAACACTTCTTCCATTTTCTTCTTTACGATCAAAATCCTGACAACGTTCTTCATCAAATAATGAAAAATTCAGATTAAAACGACGCAACATTTCAACTAACCATTGGTGCTGTAATGTTTCAGGCACTAAAATTAGCACCCGTTCAACTCTACCAGAGAATAGCTGTTGTTGTAGAATCATTCCTGCTTCTACAGTTTTTCCCAATCCGACTTCATCTGCCAACAATACCCTTGGTGATAAACGATTTCCAACTTCCTGAGCAATATGTAACTGATGAGGTATTAAACTAGCTCTTGTACCACGTAACCCTCTAAATGGTGATTGAAATTGCTGTTGCTGATGTCGTAATGCGTGATAACGCAATGCAAAACGATCATTTCTATCAATTTGTGCAGAAAATAGTCTATCTTGAGGTTTACTAAAAGTAATTTGATGCGCTAGTTCTAGTTCTTTAATTACAACTTCTTCGTCTGTATCGATTCTTTTCGCTAAATAAAGAGCAACCCCATTATTTTCCATCACATCCAATACTTCCGCTTGCCAACCTTCGTGATGAGTAATCACATCACCTTGCTGAAACAATACTCGCGTCATCGGTGCCACCGCAAGGGAATAAACTCGTGTTTCATCCGCTGCAGGAAACAAAAATGTTACCGTTCTCTGGTCTACAGCAGTGACTAATCCCAATCCTAAGTTATTTTCGCTTTCACTAATCCAACGTTGTCCAATCGTAAATGACATTTTATTGTTCTTCTCTTTTGTTTGTATTGATTATTCAATTTAAAAATAAGCGCGGATTGTACTCTGAATAGTCTGGAAAACCAAAAAGATTTATCAGTAATCTCCTTACATTGAGAGCAATGTAAAATATCAGCTATATTTATACAGAAAACATTTAATTTATAGAAAAAAATAATGCATATTTGCAACAAAAAATATAGAATGTAATAGAAAAAATGATATTCACTGGAGAACCTATGTTAACTATAAAAAATATTCAACAAGAGCTGTTCGGAGGTTGGACAAAATTTGAGAGTTTCTGGCTAGTACTCTTTGTTACATTACAGATAGGAACCTATATCCATCAGCCTGATTCTCTATTAGCAATGATCTCCGGTATTGCCGGTATTTTATGTGTTATATTTGTTGGTAAAGGGAAAATAAGTAATTTCTTTTTCGGTCTAATCTTTGCTTATACTTATTTCTATGTCGCTTGGGATAACAAATTTTACGGTGAAATGACAACAACATTGTATGTTTATATTCCGGCACAATTTATCGGTTATTTTTTATGGAAAGCCAATATGCAGAAAGATGGTGAAAGTGAAATCGTTGCTGCTAAAGCATTGAATTTTAAAGGGTGGCTCATCACCATTTCAGCAATCACTATCTGTTCTTTGCTATTCATCTCCTATTTAAAAACCACTGACGGCAATTCTGTATCGCTAGATGGCGTTACCACCGTAATGGTAATTGCAGCGCAATTATTAATGTTATTACGTTATCGAGAACAGTGGGTATTATGGATTATTATCAATGTCCTCTCGATTGCCTTATGGGCAGACACTGCAGCAATGTATATTATGTATGCTGCTTATTTATTAAATTCCCTTTATGGTTATTACAACTGGACTAAACTTGCTAAAACAGCAAATGCTTAAACTATTGCTTTGATAAAAACTGTTTTTTGATCAATTATCTGCACCGCAAAAGTTGGATTCATTATTCAACATTAAGAGGTGCAGTTTTTTATGAAAAAACAAATGTATAGTGATTTTCGGCTTTTAGCTACGAATTAGCGGCATCAATAATAAGAGCAGACACTGCTTCAACCTGCGAAACTAAAGAGGCGTGGCTAGCATCTAATTCAATGAGCTTACGAGGCTTCATTCTCTGCGCCATCATTCTTTGATTGTCTGGATGAATCATTCGATCTTGAGAAGAAATTTGATACCAACACGGTTTTACTTTCCAAGCTGGTTGTGTAACTATATCACTGAAAGTCGAAGCAATAGGCGCTTTTTGTGTGATTGACATCGGATAAGCCAAGGTTTCGTCAATATCTTGACAGAAACTTTGGTGATACTCTTCACGCTTTATCCATAAATAACCATCACTATCCCCTTCAATCGCCGAAAAAGCTTGTGGTGGCAATTTTTGGCTAATCTCTCCTGCACTTTCACCAACATCAGGTGCAAAAGCCGCAATATACACTAAAGCCGTCACATTAGGCATATTCCCCATCTCTGAAATTACTGCTCCACCGTAAGAGTGTCCAACCAATACAACTGGTCGTGGAATCTGAGCCACCATTTTACGAGTTCGTTCCGCATCATCTTGAAGTGAGGTCAGTGGATTTTCCACAGCAAAAACATCAGTATAACCTTGTTTTTTGAGTTCATTGATCACTAAATTCCAATGAGCTGCACCACCCCAAAATCCGTGAACTAATACGATAGCTGGTTTATTCATTTTATCCTCCAAATTAAAAACATTGTTGAATTCATTCTAAATTATCCCCTATTGTAGGAACAACATAGGTAAAATAAGTTTTTAACAGTGATATTAATAGGTATCTTCTTAAATTTTAAGAACTCAGTTATTTGTTCACTCCCTTTATAGTATTGCGATACTCTTCCTGTGTATCTTATATACTATTCAAACATTTACAACACGCCATCTTACTAGACTGCCCACATTCATCTCTGTCGGAAATTAGTGCAATGTCAATCTACAACAATGCTTATTTGCCACAAACATAGTGAAAAACGGCGAAATGAACACAAATCAGATGTTAAAGAAATAACATCATTTTATTTTGTCTTTTACCATCAAAACCTCTAAAATTCAGAGTTATCAAAAAAAATCATTAGGATACAAAATGACAACATTCACCGTTCGAAAAGCTCGTCCAGAAGATACCCAATCGATTGAAAACTTAATCCAAGCAGCTTTTGCTGATATGCCTTTAAGCGACGGACAAGAATCGCTCTTAGTTCACAATTTGAATGCTAACCACGATGTAGTATTAGAATTAGTAGCTGTGCAAGCAGAAGAAATCATCGGGCATATTTTATTTAGCCCTGCAACTATTTGTGGACAGTCTGTGCTAGCATTAGCGCCTCTCTCTGTTGCTCCACAATGGCAACGGCAAGGCGTAGGAAAGGCATTGATTTTAGCCGCACATCGCCAGATTAAGACTATGAACTATGCAGCAATTGTAGTGTTAGGACACCCTGATTATTACGCCCGCTTTGGTTATCTGCCAGCAGAGAACTACAATATCAGCGCCCCATTTGAGCTACCTGAAGGCGTATTACGCGTGCTACCCTTGGTGAAAAACGTGCCACAAGGAGAAATTCATTACGCTACTGCATTTGGATTAAATTAAAAAGAAAAATATGGTTCTTTCTACGGAATTTTATATTTCTATTTATTCTTATTCTGAAAAATGGAGTATTTCCTCATAAAAAACAAAATGTTCGCCTTTTATAAATAACCATACTTTTTCTTCCGTTTACTGCTTAATCCGCCATATAACGATTGATAAAGGCGAGGATTTTTTCAGGGTAACGCCCAAAGTAGTTATAGCCGTCTTTGAAGCGATACGGTGTGTTTTCAATCCACAGCAATTCTTTTTCTTTCGCACCGAGCAGATCAAAGGTTTTTTGACCGTCTTCGGGATTGCGTGTCCACGCGTCTTCCAGCACTTGCACAATCATTGTGGGCATTTTCACCGCGTGCGCCCACAGATGCGGGGTCATTTCTGCCATGGTGAAACCGCCCATTTTGAGCAATTCTAAATCAATCAAGGGTTGATATTGTTGCACGCCTTGCAATTCAGAAAAGGCATCATAAATCGCCGCCATCGATACCACCATCGGGCTGACCATACAACGCACATTTTCAAATAAATCAGGGCGTTCCATAATGGCGCGATATTGCGAATTACCGCCCATACATTGGCTATACAGTGCCACTTTCATTTTGGAAAGCTCAGGGTGGGCATCGACAAATTTTTTCACGCCCACGCAATCACGCCATTCCCAGTTGCCAATACCGCAAACGCCATTATTCGCCGCTCCGCTGTTGCCGTGGTTGCGAATGTCGTAGGTCAGCACATTGTAGCCAGCATTGGTGAGGTGTTTGTATTGAATCACGAAGTCGATTTCGCAATCATCAAAGCTCGCCCAAGGCTGCCCGAAATGACCGGGGAAACCTGCACGGCACATCGGCAAGGCGTGGTTAAAAATCACCAGTTTATCGCTCATTCCGCCTTTGGCTGGGATAAACCACGCTTCGAGCGGCACACCGTCTTCAGAGGGGATCACCCATTCTTCAAAAGGCATATCGTAAGCGGCTGGGGTTTTGAAAATAAAGCTACGTAAAGGGCGAACAATGCCCGCCAAGGCTTTAACTTTTTCATAATCGGCGGCGGAAATGGTTTTTTCTTGTTCCAACGCCAAAGCAAGGCGGTCGGCTGGTAAACGGTTGGATAACATAAATACTCCTTATGGCTTTAAAAAATAGGGCGTTATGTATAACGCCCTGAATGAACAGTCGCCATTATAGCCTTTCAGAATGGCAAACAAAATGATAGAAAATGGAATTTATTATTTCTGTATTTGGAATAATTGAAGAACTTTGCTATGATTTTTTTCACCATCAAGAGGAACAAAGACGATGAAAAACAGGCTGGAATTGCTCCATATTTTTTGCACGGTGGCGAACACCTTGCATTTTAAAAATGCCGCGCGCGAGCTGGGCATTTCGCCACAACGCGTTACCCGTAGCATCAGCGAGTTGGAACAATCTTTGGGCGAAGTGCTGTTTCAGCGTAGCACCCGACAAGTGCAACTCACGGATTTTGCCCGCCAGTTTTTGCCCCGTGCCCAACGCCTACTTGCCGATGCCGAAGCGCTGATTCACCCTCAACCAAATCACGCACTGAGTGGCACTGTCCGCATTGCCCTGCCTGATTACCCCATCTTAATGAACGAGGTGTTGCAACAACTGTTGATCCGCCTAAGCGATTTCCCCGATATTCAACTGCATTGGCGAACCGACAACGCCTTGATTGACGTGGTGGCAGGCAAAATTGATGTGGGCATACGCTTTGGCAACCCACAAGATAGCCGTCTGATAGTGAAAAAAGTCGGGCAAGAACAAGACATTATCGTTGCCAGCCCCAACCTGTTACAGCACTATGGCGAGCCAAAAAACTGGCAAGACCTCATTAGCCGTTACCCCTTAAGTGCCTTGATTAACCCCAACAACGGACGCATTTGGCAATGGGAAATTGGCACACACCGCCATCAGCCCAACCCGCCCAAACTGCTCACCAACAACATCAGCAGCGAACTTTCCGCCGTGCTGGCGGGGCAAACCGTCGCCCATATCCCCCGCCAACTGTGCCAACCTTATCTTGAACGCGGTGAATTGGTGGAACTTTTCCCCCAACTGCCCCGCAAACAATGGCCGTGTTACCTCTATCGCCCTAAACGCCAAGCCGAACCACCACGAGTCAAACGCGTATTTGATTTGCTTGCGGAGATTTTGCTAGGGCGGTTTGGGTGAGGTGAGAAAATCATCTCGTCACGGCGAAATGCGGTGCTTTAATCCCTTGCTCAACATAAAAAATCACCGAAAAAAAAAACACCGCACTTTTGTCATCAGCCCTCAAACTTTCCTCGCTTGCCATTTTATGCCGTTGTATAATTCGCCGAATTTTTTATAGAGAGAAGCTTATGAAACGTCGTGATTTTTTACTTGGAGCGAGTGCATTAGCCATTTCGCCTTATTTCTTACGACACGCTCAAGCAACTAATAGCGGAGCAATCCAATATTTTATGCCGTCTGAAAGTGCGCCACATCAAGCCACTTGGATGGCATATGGTGCAACAGCTGGTGCGTGGGGGACGACAGGGGTGTATGGAATGGCACGCCGTGCGGCACGGGCAGATTTAATGCGAATCGCCGCCAACCTTTCCCGTTTTGAACCCGTGAATATGCTGGTGAACCCCAATGAAATGGAGGAAGCCCGTGCCGTATTGGCAGAGGTGAAAGGCGAGCTGACACAATCGGATTTGCGTGAATACAGCGCCACAGGCGTGTTCACCAACGGGCGTACCATTCCCAACATCGAAACAGGTGGAAAAATCAACCTCATCGCCGCACCGCTCAATGACTTATGGGTACGCGACACCGCTCCGCTGTTTGTGCGTGATGAAAACGGCAAGCGTGCCGCCGTGGATTTCAATTTCAACGGCTGGGGACAGGCAGACACAGGTGCGCAAGGCTGGCGAAAAGACCCAACTAAACGCGAACACGGCATTGTAGATCAGCCCATCGGCAAAGACCAAAAAGTCGCTGCTTTTGTCGCCAAATACACCCACTCGTCCCTCGTGAAAACCTGGCTAGTGATGGAGGGTGGCGGCATTGAAGTGGACGGTAAAGGCAATGCCATTTGTACCGAAAGCTGCATTCTTAATGACAATCGCAACCCCAACCGTAGCAAAGCCGAAGTGGAACAAGAATTACACCGTGTGCTGGGCGTGAACAACATCACTTGGCTCAAAGGCTTAAAAGCCCGTGACATCACCGATGCCCACATTGATTTCTACGCCCGTTTCACCGACGACGACAGCGTACTCTGTGCTATTGATGATGAACCAGAATCACCGGATTATTCAGTAACCCGCGATAATCTGCGTGTTCTCAAACAGCACCACCGCAATGTGATTGAGCTACACGCCCCGAATTACGAAACCGTGCAAGCCGCCGTAGAAGCCCGCCAATACAAAGGCTTCCGCTTCAATGAAGACGGCTTCGCCGCAGGCTACATCGGCTTTTACGTTGCCAACGGCTGCATCATCTTGCCACAATTTGGCGACCCTGATGCCGACCGTGAAGCCTTTGACATTGTCAACCAAAGCCACCCAGACCGCACTGTGCTACAAATCGCCACAGACGGCATCGCCAACGGCGGCGGCTCAATCCATTGTGCCACCCAGCAGGAAATTCCCGAATGAGTGAAGAAAAACAACCCAATTTCAAAGACTTACGCCAGCCGATGATTGCCTCCATCGGCATCGTAATGGGCTTTTTGCTGAACTTCCTCGCAGGCTGGGCGGCTGCAGACGATAGCCAACCTGCGGTAAATAGCCTCTCTGATTTACTCATCACCGCCTCATTATTAGTGGGGCTAGTGATGATGCTCAGCGTGCTTTACCGCCTGCTCGCCCACCCTGAGCGAATGCAACAAGCCAGCCACTACCAAACCACCTTTCGGCTCTATTTCTCCAGTCTCATCTTAACCTTTGGTGGCTTGATTTTTGCCTTGTTTATTTGATGAGGCTTCAATCCTCTGAAAACGACTGAAAAAATGACCGCACTTTTATTAGGCATAGTAGACAAAAT
>NZ_JPXX01000014.1 GCF_000771875.1 Gallibacterium genomosp. 1
ACAAGAACGTTTAGCGAAAGAACGAGCAGAACAAGAACGTTTAGCGCAAGAGCGAGCAGAACAAGAACGTTTAGCAAAAGAACGAGCTGAACAAGAACGTTTAGCGAAAGAGCAAGCAGAACAAGAGCGTTTAGCGAAAAAGCAAGCAGCAAACATTAGTTCTACTGCGAATATGATGCTTTCTGAATTTGCCGCACAAGTTAATATTAATTTGCAGTTTGCAAGATTATTGAATCAACAACTTGCAACAAAAAATAATAAAACAACAATATGGACTAATTTTGCCCAACAAAAAACCAGGCATTTTTCAGATAATTACCGAGCTTATCAACAAAATTTAAATATTAATGAAATCGGTATCCAAAGTTTAATTAATGATAAAGGGCAGAGTGTTGGTGCGATTTTCTCGAATGCTTATGCGACTAACTATTTATCTGATAATGCGACAAGTACGACAAAAGTAAACCAAGTGACCTTATATTTAAAGCAACAATTGACACCTAAGAGTTTTGTTACTATGGATATTAGTTATGGGCGTTCTCATAATGAACTGAAATTAAAAAAACAGAATGAACATTTTCATCGTCAAATGTATAGTATTGGTTTAGGCTTTGGTCAATCTTTTTCATTATTCGGCATTGAATTACAAACATTATTAGGAATGAGGAATTATCATTATAATAATGTAAGTTATCAGTTTAATGGTATTAATATAAATACTAAGGATTTGAATTTATTAAATTATTATTCTGAATTGACAATAGCAAAAATGTGGAGAACTGAGGATATAGAGTTTAAACCATTAATATCACTTCATTATGATAATTTTGCGCAAAGAGAGCTTAACGATAAAATGAATATTGATAATATCAGTTTGAAACAAGATTTTGGCGAAAGTGTATATTATGAGACCGGAATCGATATTAATTTTTACCAAAAGTGGCAGATTTCTTCTCGTTTAGGTGTAGGGAAAGGAAATAATTCACGAAAAGCAAAAAATGCAGAAATTAAACTGTCCTATTTATTCTAATAAATAACAATAATATGTGCCTATCTTGCAAAAGAAAAGGCACATTTTTATTTATGTTTAGGAAAAAAATAAAATTCTTAGTATGTATTAGTTGATATGTATATTTTTTGGGCTGTAGTAGATTAGCAACAATGCTATACTACAAAAATGAAGATAACATATTGTAAATTAAAGAAATCCATACAGAAAAAACTGCTTGAGTTTTTTGTCGCAGAAGTTACTGCAAGAACAGCAGCAAATTTGCTAGATATTCAACCGAATACAGCCGCTTTGTTCTACCATAAAATCAGGCTTGTGATTGGCTATCATTTATCCCTTGAAGTTAACGAGATTTTTGAGGGGGAAATTGAACTAGACGAAAGCTATTTTGGTGGTCATCGAAAGGGAAAACGAGGACGAGGAGCGGCTGGAAAAGTTGCTGTTTTTGGGTTACTAAAACGACAAGGAAAGGTATTTACTGTTGTGGTTGAAAACACCAAGAGTGAAAAATTACTCCCTGTTATTAAAAGAAAAATCAAGCCTGATAGCTGGGTTTATACGGACACTTATCGCAGTTATGATGCGCTTGATGTGAGTGAATTTCACCACGAACGAATCAATCATTCCGAGCTATTTGCGGTGAAACAAAATCATATTAATGGCATTGAAAATTTTTGGAATCAGGCGAAGCGGATACTGCGAAAATATAATGGAATTAACCGAAAAAACTTTCCTTTATTCTTGAAGGAATGTGAATTTCGGTTTAACTTTGGGACACCAAAAGAGCAGTTAAAAATATTGCGAAAATGGTGTGAAATTTAGGGCTAATCTACTACAGCCCCTATTTTTTTATGGATAATACTCATTGTTTTAATCAATGGGAGAAAAAATGACCTTCAAAAAATTAATTATTACCAATGCGATTGTTTTAGCTTTAACCGCCTGTGGGGGGGGTAGTAACAATATAGACAGATCTAATGTTGAACCAATTATTCCTAATCATCCTCAAGATCAAACAAATAACCTTTCAACCTCTACTGATACCACTCAAAAAGACAAACTCAAGAAAGCTCAAGCTGAACTTGAAATATTGAAAAGATCACAAACAGAAACGCAAAATAAATTAACCGAAACTTCTAACAGCTTGAAAAAAACAGAAGAGAATTTGGTGAGAAAAACTGCTGAATTTGAACACCTAAAAAACTCACAAGCAACAACAGAAAAACAACTCACAGACGCATTTAACAGCTTGAAACAAGTTCAATCTGATTTAAAGGAAAAGGAAAGGGTTTTTAAAGAATTACAAATACAAAATCAGCACATTACAGCTCAATTAGAATCTAAATTACAAGCGCTATCTGAAACTCATCAAAAATTAACCGAACGTGAGCAACTTATTGAAATTATTAACCAAAAAATGAGTGATACCGTAGAGTCAATGGGGGCAACTTTGGATAACCCATGGCTGATGGAAAAACCTATTAACCACGATCAATTATCTCAAAACCAATTGTATATACAGCCTGTAATGGCTCTTTATCCTTTAGGCGAGGATAGTGAAGGGATGTTGGTTGGTGATAGATATCTTTATAAACAACAATATTCTGTTGTTTATGCTAAAAATTGGTTAGCTTCTTTGCCTGATGGCATTTTATCAAAAGGAGGGCGTTTCTCTGTCAATGGCATTGGTAACTTATTATCTGAAGATGAACCGACAATTCTCCCAAGTGAAGGTTCAGCAACGTATCGAGGAAAAGCATTTAATGCGAACAATATGGGAAATTTAACTTATCGTGTTGATTTTGAACAGCGAACGGGTCAAGGGGAAATCACTAATTTTTCAAATAATATAGGTCATATTACCTTACATCAAGGCTCAATTAATGGTCAGGAAATTAAAGCTGATGCATCAATGGCAGGCGGAATTACAGGAAAATATACGCTAGGTTTCTTTGGGCCAAATGGGGAAGAAATTGCTGGTGATCTTTATATTGATAGCTCGTTAGACAATAGTGTTCCTGCTAACGGAGGCACACGAAAAAAATATGAGGCAAAAAATAGAGGCGTAGCATTTGGTTTAGCAGCTCAAAAAGAATCACAACAGTAGAAACGCAATGCCGTTTAAATACATTTTAAGCGGCATTTTTAAGTATTAAAGCAATGAAAAAATTATTGATCACCAGTTTTGTCATTTTTGCATATTCATTAAATGCTGAATCTTTATTACGGCAAGATCCAATTGATTTTTCGCAAGAAGGTGATATTTCATTACCTACACAGCTAAAACCCAATGCTAATTATCAAAAAATGCCAATGATTCCTATGACATTGCCAATTGATTCACAAATTCAATCTGCGATTTTACAGCAACAATGGGCATTATTACCTAGATTATTAAGGCAATATCAACATGATCCTGCGTTGTATCATTATGCGTTAGCTGCCTATTATTTCAATACGTTACAGTATGATAAAGCTATTCTGCATTATCAAACATTATTAGATTTACACCCTGAAGTCATTTACCCTCGCTTTGATATGGCAGTGATTTTTTTTGAAAATTATCAATATTTACAAGCCAAGCAACAATTTGAACGTTTAATGCTTAAAGCAGATGGCAAATTAAAAACATTGATTGAAGCCTATTTGCAAGAAATTAAACATCGTCAGCAATGGCAGCCCTATGTGAATTTTCAATATGTGAAAACAGATAATGTGAATAATGCTTCTTCTGAACGAGAGATAACTATTAATGGTAAACTGCTTGTAAAAGACGAAGAATCACTTCCTCAATCAGCACAAGGTGTTCGGTATGCGTTTGAACTTGAACGAATAAAAAATATAACAGGCAATCATTTTTGGCAAACGACATTAGGATATAACGGGGTTTACTATTGGGATAATCAATATTATAACGAACAAACTTTACATTTTTCATTAGGCTATATGTGGAGAGATGCTCAGTTTATTGGAAAAATTATTCCTTTTGTTGAACAGAATTGGTTTGGCGTTCATCGTTACAATCATCAATTTGGCGTAAAGTTGTTTAGCCAAATTCAACTTTCTGAACACTGGCTTTGGCAGAATCGTTTGGCAAATATGAGAAAACATTATGCTGATACTAGTTTGGCAGATCGTTATAATGGTAATGAAAACACTGTTTCGACCACTATAATTTGGCAAGATAATACACATTGGCAATCTTGGCTTAATTTAGAATTGGTGTCCGATCGTTTAAAAGAGAAATCTTCATCATCGTTGAAATGGGCAAGTGGTTTTGGCATTGCTTATTATCAAAAACAATGGGGTACACAAATCAATGTTCGTTATATAGATCGTCATTTTGCTGATCATCACTATTTAATGCATTTAAAACGGCACGACAGAGAATATCAATTAAACGGCACGATTTGGTATCAAAAATTATCTTGGAAAGGCTTTTTGCCTCAATTACATATTCGTTATCAACGAATAAATAGTAATATTCCAGCGTTTTATAGCCGAAAGAATCAGGAACTCTTTTTTACGATAGAGAAACAATTTTAGTAAAATGCTTAATATTAGAAATAAAGATAGTGAAATTAATGGACTGAGTTCTGTTCAATACAGAATTCAGTCCTTAAAATAACAGTCCAACTTTTCGGTGTCAGATCATATTTTCGTTATTAGAAATTGGCATTTCTTGGGGCGCGAGGGAACGGAATGACATCACGAATATTTTGTACGCCGGTAACATAAACAATTAAGCGTTCAAAGCCTAATCCAAAACCTGAATGTGGCACTGTGCCATAACGGCGTAAATCACGATACCACCAATAATCCTCTTTCTTAAGGCCCATTTCATCCATACGTTTATCTAATACCTCTAAACGCTCTTCACGTTGTGAACCGCCGATAATTTCTCCGATGCCGGGAGCAAGCACATCCATTGCGGCAACAGTTTTACTATCATCATTCAAGCGCATATAGAATGCTTTGATATCTTTAGGATAATTTTTGACAACTACCGGTGATTTAAAGTGTTCTTCTGCAAGATAACGTTCGTGTTCAGAAGAGAGGTCAATTCCCCATTCAACAGGAAATTCAAATTTCTTACCGGATTTCTTCAAAATTTCGATAGCATCGGTGTAATCCACTTGTGCAAAATCAGACGAAATAAAATCTTGTAGACGAGAAATTACAGTGTTATCAATATGTTTTGCAAAGAATTCCATATCATCCATACGTTCATCTAAAACTGCTTTGAATACATATTTCAACATATCTTCTGCTAATTTGGCATTATCGGCTAAAGTGGCAAACGCCATTTCAGGTTCAACCATCCAGAATTCAGCCAAATGACGAGTGGTGTTGGAGTTTTCTGCACGGAATGTTGGGCCAAAAGTATAGATTTTACTTAAAGCACAAGCATAAGTTTCACCGTTAAGCTGCCCTGATACAGTAAGGAAAGATTCTTTTCCGAAGAAATCTTGGCTAAAATCAATTTCACCTTGTTCCGTTTTTGGCAAATTAGTTAGATCTAAAGTTGAAACACGAAACATTTCACCAGCCCCTTCAGTATCGGAAGCGGTAATTAATGGAGTCGCGACCCAATAAAAGCCTTGTTCATTGAAGAAACGATGAATAGCTTGTGCTAAACAGTGACGTACACGTGCAACGGCACCTATTAAATTAGTCCGTGGACGTAAGTGCGCCACTTCACGTAAATATTCAACGGAATGGCGTTTTGCTGCCATTGGATAAGTATCAGGATCTTCAACCCAACCACAAACCTCTACTTTTTGTGCCTGCATTTCAACCGCCTGTCCTTGTGCAGGAGAGGCTACTACTTTACCGGTTACAATTACGGAACAGCCGGCGGTTAAGCGAAGAATTTCAGACTGATAATTTTCGATTGTTTGTTCAATTACTACTTGGATTGGAGCAAAGCAGGAGCCATCATAAACAGCAAGGAAAGAAACACCGGCTTTTGAATCACGACGGGTACGTACCCAACCTTGTACAGTTGCGCTCTCACCAATCGCAACCTCACCTTTTAAAATTTGAGCAACAGATTTAACTTGTGTCATAGTTACCTCAGTGAATTAATCAATTTCTTGTTTTTCATTAGGTTGGTCATTCTACAATACTTTCCCCACCTGATAAATGCACAAAGCGACAAAGCGGAACAAATTATCAACAAAATTTAAAAATTAAAAAAGATTTGAGAAATAAAATGTGATATTTAACGCAAATTTGATCCAACCCACTTGAGATAAGAGAAAAAAATTCGTATAAAGCTAAATTTATTATCTTATGGAGTCAAACGCCTTTAGTTTTGGTTGTTTGTTTAAAGGATTATGGCAAAGCAGTTATTGAATTCACCGCAAAAATTACAACATTTGGGTATGATCTATCGTTTGATAGAACAGTTCGATCTTATTTCTCGGATTGATTTATCAAAAATTTCCGGTTTGGCACCTGCAAGTATTACCAATTTTACTCGTGAATTGATTGATCTTAAGTTGGTAATAGAGCGTACTACACAAACGCCTATTGTTAGGGGGCGTCCTGCAGTCGGGTTAGCAATATCTCCTTTTCATTGGCAATCTATTTGTGTTGTGTTAAGCGAGTATGAGATGAAAATCTTTCTCTGTGAACTGAATGGGAAAGTAGTGCAGGAGAAGCATTATCCAATTTTGGTAGGTCAACATTCTGATTTGGCTCAGTTGTTGATAAGAAATTTGACCGATTTTCAAACGACATTTCAGAGATATATTGTACAGATTTTTGCTATATCAGTGACTATTATCGGACAGCTTAACCGTTGGCAGAGCGGTATTGTTCGCTTAGGTCGTAGCGTAATAGATATTGAATTGCAATCTGTTTTACACCAAACTTTCCATTTGCCGATTATTTTGTCTGAATATTTTTCCTCTTGGGTTTTTGCCGAATCTTCGTTAGGGGGAGCGATCAGTAGTGATAATGTAATTTTCTTACAAATTGATGACAGTATTAATATAAGTGTTTTGATTAAAGGCAAAATGTTGCAAGGAGATAAACAACAGAGGATGAATATTGATCGTGTTTGTCTTCCAATATTAAGTCCACTAGCGAATATCATTGGTGAACGTTTACCGGCTGAAGCTCGTCAGCAATTACAACATCACGTCACTTACTCTGCAATTTATCAGCTGATTGATAATTTATTACCGAATCAGCTTGAAGATAATGAGCAAAAAATTCGATATTTATGTGAACAGGCAGAGCAAAAAAATGAAAAAGCAATAGAAATTATCCACTATGTTGCTGACAATATTTCTTATGTATTAATGAATTTAGTAAACATATTTTCATCAGATAAAATAATGGTCAATTCGAGTATTATCGGTTCACATATTTTGTTCGTCGAAAGATTAAAACAGAAGTTAAATGATAATTTGCTGTTGGATCAGCATCAAGTTGATGTCATTACAGGTCACTATTCACAAAATGATGCAGTTGTTGCTAATGCAATGGTAAAAAAATATCTTTATAGTGGTGAATTGATAGATTCATTAAGCTAGTATTTAAGCTAAACCCAGAAAGAAAAAACCCCCGTTCCAAGAGAGAACGGGGGGAGGTTTCAATGAATAAAATAAAAAACATCTGCTTACGCATTTGCAGTCACTAGCGATTACTAAGACCGTTATAAAAATAAAAAGTTCCAAAAATTTTAAAAATATTTGAAATTTATTTATCTTATTGTTTTATATTGATTTTTACTCCAGTTTCTGCACTTTGGTATACTTTTTCAATCAATTCTAAAACAATGACAGCCTGATCAGCAGTGACGGCAAGCGGTTCATTAGAAGTTAATGCCTCATAAATATTGTCATAGTAGGCTTGATAATTACCATTGACAGTTTCTAACTGAGTGCGAATATGGACACCGTTAATTTCAGTGTTCAAAAATCCCCAATATATTTTATCTTCTTTATTCCAGTTGCCTTTCGGTTCAATGCCAGCAATAAGAAGCGGCTCCTGATTGTCCAATTCATATTTGACATAAGAGCCTAAAGTGCCGTGCAGAGCAATAGTCGGCCCTTTTTCACGTACATACTTACTCGAAGACATCACCACTTTTTTATCATCATAATAAAAATAGATCTGAAAATTATCTTCGCCAAGAGAACCTGGATGTTGGTGGCGTAAATCAGCATAAAGCGCTTTAGGCAAACCGAATAAATGCACCACACCGTCAATTAAATGCACACCTAAGTCGTAAACTAAACCAACTCCACGCTCACCGGTTTCTTTCCATTGTTTACTGTTTTTAGCTTGTGTATAACGATCAAAATGAATTTCATAATCGACAACATCTCCTATGAGATGATTTTCGAGAACTTGTTTGACCGTTAACACGCCATTATCCCAACGGCGATTTTGATAGACAGATAGTTTTACTTGTTTTTGTTGAGCTAATTTTACTAACTCTTTTGCTTCCGCTGAAGTTGTACTTAGCGGTTTTTCAACAATGACGTGTTTCCCTGCCATAATTGCCTGTTTGGCGAAAGAGTAGTGTGTCAGATTTGGTGTAGTGATAATGACTAAATCAACATCATCTGCCAGTAAATCTGCAAAAGTACGCACGGTGGCAATTTGTGGAAATTTTTCCGCCACTTTGTTGCCTCTACGCTCAAAAATTTTAACAACTTTAAAACGTGGATCACGCATTAAAAATGGCAAATGAAAGACGTTGGCGGACATACCAAAACCGGCAATACCGACACGAATAACTTGTTCTGATTGCATAAAAATACTCCTTTTTTATTTAATCTTATCCAAATGAGCCAATAGCACTTCATCGGGTAAATTTTGGATATGACGTAAACGTAAAAACAGCAAAATTGCTGTGGTGGTTAAACAAAAAACAAAGCCAATCCAGAAACCTTTCGCTGTCATATGTGGCACAATCCAATCAGTCATTCCTAAAATATAGCCGACCGGCATTCCAATTACCCAATAACCGAAAAGTGAAATCCATAATACTGATTTAGTATCTTTATAGCCACGCAATGCTCCGCCAATGATGGATTGCACCGTATCAGAAAATTGATAGAGTGCGGCGAAAATTAAAAGTGAAGATGCCATCATAATCACTTCAATATCATTGACGAAAATAGAAGCAACCCACTCTCTGAATAATAGAGTTAGAGAAGCGGTAAAACAAGTAACAGTTAAACCGAAAAAGAGAGCACAATAAGTAAACTGTTTTGCTACTGCCGGCTTGCCTTTACCTAAATTTTGCCCAACGAGGATTGTAGTTGCCATTGATATAGACATTGGCAACATATAAATGAATGAACTGGTATTCAACGCAATTTGATGGCTAGCTATAATTTCTGCACCAAATGGCGAAATTAATAATGAAATGATACAAAAAAGCAACACCTCACAACAAATTGCTACCGCAATAGGAAATCCTAATCGAATCAATTTACTCAAAGTTTTCCAATTCGGTTTTTCAATAATATGTGCAAAAATTTTCAGATCACGCTGACTCGGCACTTTGTAACAATAAATTGTGATTAAAATAAAGCTGACCCAATTCAAAATCATTGTCGCAATTCCACAGCCAATTGCGCCGAATGCAGGTATCCCGAATGCCCCGTAAATAAAGATATAATTGAGAGGTACATTGAGTACCAAACAGGTAAAGGCAATCACCATCGCCGGTTTTGTTTTAGCAATACCATCATTTAAACAGCGGAAAGTAATCATTAATAAATAGGGTAATGCGCCAAAGGACATTACTTTTAAATAACCAGTCGTGATATGTGCCAGTTCTTCATCCATTTGCATATAGTCAATGATGAAGTGAGCATTATAAACAATCAGAAAAATAGGAATGCTGATAGTAAATGCTATCCAAAAGCCCTGCCGAACCTGATGTGCAATCAAATTGCGTTTGCCGGAACCATTTAAATAAGAAATGGTTGGTGGTAAGGCTAATAATAAACCTTGACCGAATAATAACAAAGGAAACCAAATAGAAGCACCGACAGAAATCGCTGCCATATCTTTTGCACTAACACGCCCTGCCATTATAGTATCGATCAATCCCATAGAGTTTTGTGCAATTTGTGCAAGCAAAATAGGCGTAGCTAATTTAATTAATTCAATAATTTGTGTTTTATATCTTTGCCAATTTGTCATAAAATGCCCGATATTCAGTTGCTATCGTTATAGGAATAACAATATCATTTTTATAAGAGGGAAATATGTTTACTGGAATAATTCAAGGAAAAGCAAAAATCCAAGAAATTAAAAGTAAAGGCGACAATTTTAGAACACACGTTATAAAAATGCCACAGGATTTACTTGCCGGATTAGCATTAGGGGCATCTGTTGCACATAATGGCGTTTGTTTAACAGTAACGGACATTCAAAATGATTTGATTAGTTTCGATTTAATGCAAGAAACGTTACGAGTTACCAATCTTGGTCAACTTAGAGTAGGGGATGAAATTAATGTTGAACGAGCGATGAAAATCGGTGATGAAGTGGGTGGACATCTATTGTCAGGGCACGTTTATTGCACTGCTTCGGTCGCAGAAATTATTCAATCACCGAACAACTGCCAAATATGGTTTACTTTACCGAATCAGGATGTAATGAAATATATTCTGACAAAAGGTTATATTGCTATTGATGGCATTAGTTTGACCATTGGTGAGGTAAAAGAGCAATCATTTTGTGTTAATTTAATTCCAGAAACGTTACAACGTACCATTATCTCGCAAAAACAGGTCGGAGATTTAGTTAATATTGAGCTGGATTCTCAAACACAAGCAGTGGTTGATACGGTTGAACGTTATTTAAGCCAACAAAAATAACGAAAAAAGTGCAGAAGATTCTGCACTTTCTATGATTAATTTAGTTTTCTCACCGATTTACGAATGACTAATTCAGGATGCATTTCAATTTTTGCCGGCTCTTTATTTTTATCAGTCATTCGAGCAATTAACAGCTCCATTGCCATAATGCCCAAACGCATTTTGGATTGATGAATCGTCGTCAATGGTGGGGCATAAAAGCGGGAAGCGTGAATATCATCATAACCAATAATGGAGATATCTTGTGGCACAGACAGCCCTTTTTCACCAATGGCGGAAATTGCACCTAAAGCCATAACATCATTGCAACAAAAAACAGCAGTCGGCAGGTTATTTTGAGCTAAAATTTTATTCATACACTCAAATCCATCTTCTGGTTCAAAATGTCCCTCTAGCACCCAGTCCGGATTAATACTTAATCCCTTTTCATTCATTGCTTTTACATAGCCATCATAACGTGTTTTTGCTGTTGTTTTATTGAGATCACCGGCAATAATTCCGATTTTTTTATGTCCACAGTCAATTAAATATTTAGTTGCTAAATAACCACCTTCAAAGCTATTATCTTGAATTACATCCATTTTTGAATTGTTTGGTCCCCAATCCATTACTACTAATGGTAGGGTAGAAAAGCTCTCAAACAAGTTCACTGAATCTTGAGTATACTCAGAACACATAACTAAAATCCCATCAACCCGTTTTTTAACCAACATATCTAAATGATTACTGATTTTTTGGAAATTATTCTGTGTATTACATAAAAACAGAGAATATCCCTGTTGATAACAATATTCTTCCACAGCATGTACAATTTCTGCGAAATAAGGGGTTTCACTGGTGGTAATAATCATACCAATTGATTTAGTTGTATTCACCTTTAAACTGCGTGCTACTGCACTTGGCGAGTAATTTAGCTGCTGAATCGCATCTTGAACCAACTTTGACGTATCTTCAGACACAAATCTGGTTTTGTTAATCACATGAGAAACCGTTGTTGTTGATACGCCTGCTAATTTAGCGACATCTTTAATTGTAGCCATTCTTACCTCCAAAAAATTTGCGCTATTATAAAGATAAAATCACGATTTGTGACTTTTTTTATCCATTTTGTGCATCAGATCACAGAAATTATTGTGTTTTTATAGATAAAAGCAGGATCATTATTGTAGGTTAAGAAAATAAAAAGTGATTTTATGAAAAACGGGGCGAATAATGTGAAAACGCCCCGATTTGATTTTATACCAATTCAGTTGCAGCTTTCATATTTCGCACAAATTCAGCTAATTCGACAAGGCATTGAGGATGGTTATTAAGGTTCCGTTCGATAATTCTAACCACTGCAGACCCTGAAATTGCTCCGTCCGTACCAGAAGTAATTGCTTCCTGAACTTGTTCCGGCTTAGCAATACCAAAACCTTGCAAAATAGGCGGTGCATTATGTGATTTTAAGCGAGAAATCAGATCGTCCAAATTGCTTGCGTGCGCTTGATTTTCAGCACTGGTCACGCCGGCACGAGATACAAGATAAGTATATCCTTCACTGTTTTTCGCTACCCCCTCAATCGTTTTTTCGCTGGCATTCGGTGGGCAGATAAAGACCGGTTGGATACCATATTTTTTCGCTGTGGTAACATAAGGTTCAGCAGCAAGCAAAGGCGCATCGGCAACCAGTACCGCATCAACGCCAACTTGTTGGCAACGTTGATAAAATCCATCCAATGTTTTGGCATAAATTAAATTGGCACAAAGTAATAGGCTAACTGGAATTTGCGGATATTTTTGGCGCACTTTTTCTAACAATTCAAAACAGGCATCGGTGCTGAAACCGGCAGATAAAGCTCTGTTATTTGCCGCTTGAATGACCGGCCCGTCTAATAAAGGGTCAGAGAAAGGAAAGCCTAATTCTAAAGCATCGGCACCGTTATCCACTAAAGTACAAATAATCTCAAAAGAGCGATCTAATGTTGGATCGCAAAGTGTCACGAAAGGAACGAATGCACCTCGTTTCTGTTGATTTAATTTTTCAAAAAGTTGATCAAAACGGCTCATTATTTTGCTCCTTTTGCCTTGAGGATTTTATCCACTGTGAAAATATCTTTATCACCACGTCCGGACAGATTCACCACCAAAAGCTGTTCTTGTTCCGGATGCTGTTTTATCAATTTTAAAGCATAAGCTAAGGCGTGAGAGGATTCCAATGCAGGAATAATACCTTCGTGTTGTGCCAATTGTTGGAATGCATCTAGAGCTTCATCATCAGTGATGGAAACATATTGCGCACGACCGATACTGTTCAAATAAGCGTGTTGCGGCCCAACAGAAGGGAAGTCCAATCCGGCGGAAATGGAGTAAGATTCTTCGATCTGCCCATCTTTGGTTTGCATTAATGGTGATTTCATCCCGAAATAAATACCGACAGAACCGTGTCCAAGCGGCGCACCGTGTTGTCCGGTCTCAATGCCTTTACCTGCCGGCTCAACACCGATGAGTTTTACGGATTCTTCTTTAATAAAATCAGCAAACATTCCGATTGAGTTTGAACCACCACCGACACACGCAATCACTGCGTCCGGTAAGCGTCCTTCACGCTCAAAAACTTGACGTTTAGTTTCTTCCCCGATCATTTTTTGGAATTCACGTACAATGGTCGGGAATGGGTGTGGACCAGCTGCGGTACCTAATAAATAGTGTGCTTTATCATAATTGGCTGACCAATCGCGCATTGCTTCGCAGCAAGCATCTTTTAATGAACAGGAACCTTTATTAACAGAAATCACTTCTGCTCCCATAAGGCGCATTCTGAAAACATTTGGTGATTGACGTTCAACATCTTTTGCGCCCATATAGATACGACATTTTAATCCGAGCATCGCACAGGCTAGAGCAGTGGCGACACCGTGCTGACCGGCACCGGTTTCAGCAATAATCTCGCTTTTACCCATTCGCATTGCCAAAAGTGCCTGACCTAGCACCTGATTGGTTTTGTGCGCACCGCCGTGCAAAAGATCTTCACGTTTTAAATAAAGTTTGGTTTTAGTTCCTTTTGTTAAGTTACGGCATAAAGTTAATGCAGTCGGACGACCGGCATAATTTTGTAGCAAATCGTTAAATTGTTTTTGAAATTCCGGATCTTGACGCGCCTCAACAAAGGCTTTCTCCAGCTGTTGCAACACCGGAACAAGAATCTCCGGCACATACATTCCGCCGAACTCGCCGAAATAAGGGTTTAATAATGTATCACTCATAGTTTCATCCTAATAATTGATAATTTGTTGGAAAATGGTATGTAATTTATCCGCATCTTTTATACCGGGCTTGCTCTCCGCGCCGGAATTGATATCTAAACCTAAGCAAGATTGAGACATTGCTGCTTCCACATTATCGCTATTGAGGCCGCCGGCAAGCATAATTTTCTGTTTCCATTGCGATGGTAACAGCGTCCAATCAAAAATTTTACCGGTGCCTCCTTTTTGTAATTTCACTTGTGCATCAAAGACATAACGGTCAATATTTTCGTCAGGATTAAATTGAAAATGCGAATTTTCTACGTCAACGCTGATTGCCTTCCAAATTTGACATTTCGGCGGTAATTGTTGGCGTAATTGCTGAATAAAGCTGCTATCTTCGTGACCGTGTAACTGAACAGCAAATAATGATAATTGCTGACTCAATTTCACAATCAGATCAATCTCTTGATTCTGAAAAACGCCGACATAGTGCAGCGGTGCAGCGGTACTAATCTCTTGGGCTTGTCTTAAACTGACACAGCGAGGAGAGTGTTCGGCAAAAATAAAGCCGCCATATAATGCCCCTTCTTGATATGCCTGTTTAGCATCTTGCGGGCGAGTTAAACCACAAACCTTATTTTCGCCATAAATAATGGCTCTAACGGCAGCGTTAAGATCATCACTGCCCATTAAACTGCTGCCGATTAAAAAGGCATTAGCGACTGGCTTTAATTGTTGCACTTGTTGATGAGTATAGATACCCGATTCGCTGATAACAATACGGTCTTGCGGAATTTGTGAAGCAAGATCTAACGTACGTTGCAAATCAACGGAGAGATCGTGCAGATTACGGTTATTAATGCCAATGACTTTTGCGCCTAGTTTGATTGCACGTTCCAACTCTTCCTGATTAGAGGTTTCTGTCAGCACTCCCATTCCCAAAGAGTGAGCAAGATCCGACAATATACGATAAGTATCATCATTTACTACCGACAACATCAATAAAATGGCATCAGCTTGATGATAACGTGCCAAATAAACCTGATATTCACTAATCATAAAATCTTTGCAAAGAACAGGTTGAGAAATACGTTGGCGAACACGTGGCAAATAGGCAAAATCTCCTTGGAAATATTTCTCATCCGTTAAGACTGAAACCGCTGCGGCATAATGGCGGTAAACATCAGCAATTCCTTCTAAATCAAATATTTCCCGAATTAATCCTTTTGATGGAGAAGCTTTCTTACATTCTAAAATAAATGCCGGTTGCTGGTGAGTCCCTTTGGCTAACGCTTGATAAAAATCACGATCACTTTTTGTCACTTTTGCCTGAAACGCTGCCAAAGGCAATTGCTGCTGCTTTTGTTGTACCCAAATTAATTTATCCGCCACAATTTTTTGCAATACGGTTGCTTTATGTTGCAATGTTTGTGAAAAATTTTGTGTAATCATTGTTATCTCATTAATATTGTGAAAGTTTTTCTAATGTTTTATAGGCGTTGCCACTGGCAATCTGTTCCAATACTTGCTGTGTCGTTTGTTTTAGATCTTGATAACCGAAAAGTCTTAAAAGCAGAGCAGTATTCGCAGCGACTGCATTAACGTGGGCCGGTTCGCCTTTTCCTTGTAATAATGCGCGAATATATTGTGCATTTTGTTCCGGTTCACCACCGCGAATTGCATCAAGTGGTTGCGGTTTTAATCCGAAATCTTCTGCGGTTAATGTATAGCGTTCGATTTTACCTTGATAAATTTCAGCTACTTGTGTTTCTGCGTGTAATGCTACTTCATCCAAGCCGGCGCCGTGAACGACAATACTATGTTGATGCCCCAACGTTAATGCGGTTTCAGCATAAGGTTGTAGTAATTTTTCATCATAAACGCCTAATAATTGATGTTTTGGTTTTGCCGGGTTAATCAATGGTCCAAGAATGTTGAAAATGGTTCTGGTTTTTAACGCCTGACGTACCGGCACTGCGTGTTTAAAACCACGATGGTATTGAGGGGCAAATAAAAAACAGATACCGATTTCATCCAGTGCTTTACGCGCGGTGGTCGCATCTAAATCTAAACGAGCACCTAATGCTGCCAATACATCGCTTGATCCGGTTTTACTGGAAACGCTTCTATTACCGTGTTTGGCGACTTTTGTGCCCATACTGGCGGCAATAATGGCGCTGGCAGTAGAGAGGTTGATGGTATTTGCACCGTCACCGCCGGTACCGACAATATCGGCAAAGACATAATTTGGTGTAGGGAAAGGTTCAGCAGCTGCTTGTAATGCGGTTACCGCACCACTGATTTCATCTACTGTTTCTCCTTTGAGTTTCAGAGCTATTAATGCACCGGCTAATTGTTCATTAGATAATTCACCTTGTACGATCGCACTAAAAAGCTGATTGCTTTGTTCACGAGAAAGGGAAGTGCCACTAAATAATTGTTCTAATATTTGTTGTGTTTCCATTATTCTTGTCCTCAAGTTTATTTAATTTTTGTTGTTTCTATAGTTGGCTTAATGAGCTAATAACCAATCAATGGTCTGTTTTAAAAGTTGTCCACCTTGTACGGTTAAAATAGATTCTGGGTGAAATTGGAAGCCACAAATCGGCAAGGATTGATGACGAACCGCCATCACAATATGATTATATTCTGCGTTAACAATCAATTCAGATGGCAAATTGCTACCCATTAAAGAGTGGTAACGAGCAACGGAGAGAGGATTAGGCAATCCGGCAAACATTGCTTGATTATCGTGCGTAATTTTCGATACTTTTCCGTGCATCACTTCACCAGCGTGGACAATTTCCCCACCGAATGCTTCAATAATGGCTTGATGCCCTAAACAAATGCCAATAATTGGACACTGATGTTTCAATGCATTGATTAACGGCAACATATTACCTGCCTGCTGAGGATTTCCGGGACCGGGAGAAAGTGCCAAAATAGTATCAGGTTGCGCTGTTGCTGCTTTAATCAACGTATCCAATTCGCAATCGTTACGATACACTGTCACGTTATGTCCAAGCACACGGAATTGATCGACAAGATTGTAGGTAAAAGAGTCAAAATTATCTAAAAAAAGAATATTAGCCATAACAAAATCCTTACTATTGGCAATTTGTCTGTTTAATTGCCTTAATCACGGCAGCCGCTTTATGTCTGGTTTCATCGGCTTCCATTTGTGGGTCGGAATCCAATACTTCGCCGCAACCAGCTTGAATATAAGCTGTTCCGTTTTGCACAAAAGCAGAGCGAATCACAATGCAGGTATCTAGATCACCTTCCGAGGAGAGGTAACCAACCGCACCACCATAACTATGGCGGCGTTGTTTTTCCACTTGATAAATCAGTTGCATTGCTTTGATTTTAGGCGCACCGGTTAATGTTCCCATATTCATACAGGCTTGATAAGCGTGTAGCGCATCCAATTCAGGTTTAAGTTTACCGACAACTCTCGATACTAAATGCATAATGTGAGAATAACGATCAACTTGCATAAGTTCTGCAACGCGGCGTGTTCCGCTTTCACATACGCGAGCAATATCATTTCTAGCCAAATCAACTAACATAAGATGTTCAGATTGTTCTTTATGATCCAAGCGCATTTCCAGTTCCAAACGAGCATCCAATTCAGGATCGATATTACCTTGCGCGTCAAAGCCTCTTGGACGAGAACCGGCAATCGGATAAATCTCCAATTGACGGGTAGCTTCAGTATATTTTAATGCGCTTTCAGGTGAAGCACCGAACAGGGTAAATTCTTCATCTTGCATAAAAAACATATAAGGGCTTGGATTATTATGCTTTAATTGATGATAGGCTGCTAATGGGCTAGGGCAGTCAAGCGAAAAGCGACGAGAAGGTACAATTTGGAAAACATCACCGATATTAATGTGATGTTTTAGGCGTTCAATAATAGTTTTAAAAGCCTCATCTTCGATATTGACTTTGACTTCAGTAGAAGCGTTTCGACGCGATAATACAATATTATTATTAGATAAAGCCGAAACTATCTGTTCTGCTTGTTGCTGTAATTTTGTTCTATGTTGTTCAGAAAAAGCGTAAGTATAAAGTGTTGCCTGTTCACTTTGATGATCGATCACAATTAATTGTTCAGCTAAGTAAAAGCTATAATCCGGAGAAGTCAAACCATCATCTTCTAAATAAATGTCTTGCATTGGAATGAAATTAGCCACTAAATCATAAGCAAAAAGACCCCCTAGTAAAATTGGTTGAGAGTAGGGTTGATATTGCTGTAATAAAGTTCGCAATCCATCAAATATGGTAATGGTTTTTAATTTACTGTCTTCATCCAACTCATTATTTAATAAGGGAAAAATAACGCTTAACTGATGTGTTGAGTGTTGGGTTTGCAATGTTGTATTAATAGAAAAATGTTGTTGAAGTTGGGCTAAAACATCCGTTCCGTTCTCAGTTAAAGCAATAAATTCTACAGTTTGTTTTCTACATACCACTTTTACTGCGGTTTGAGCAATTAACAAACTTTTTAGGCTGTTTTTACTGCCAATTTCAGCAGAATCTAATAAAAGTGTGTTTGGTTTATTCTCACAAAGACGGGCAAAAAGAGAAGTTGTGTCCGCTTGATAGGGAATAGTTTGTTGGATAACGTCTAAAAAAGCCACGATAGCATCCTCTCCGATATTATTTTGTACTAGCAAAATAGTACAACTACAAAATTTGATTTGCAAGCGCCTTTTAAGAAAATTAAAAAATTGATAGAGCGTGATAACGATTGTATGTTTTAAATTTTTGAGAAATGTCATCACTATAAATAGAAAATAAGAGAGGAAATCAGAAACGCTGTAACAAAATAGACTGTGACAAACAATATTTATTATTTAACATAATATACATTATATTTATAAAGAGACAAGGTTTAAAAATAACGTATTTTATGTTAAATTATTGAAATTTCTTTAATTTAATAAGTATAATTACCATAATTTTATATCTCAATATTTTGTAAAAATAGAAAACAACGGCTCGTTGTTTGAAGATTTGGCTATATTTGACCGTAAAAAATTTGCACCCTAAGTTAGATGATAAGTCCGACTTAGGGTGCAAATAATCATTTTTTTATTTCTGACAAAAAATCATTTTTTATTGTGGTTTTCTAAATACGCTAATATTTTTAAATCCCTGCTCTTTTAAATATAACGCTTGAAGACGACTCATTACACCTCGTTCACAATATAGAAAATATTGCTTATTTTGATCTAATGATGGAAATTGAGTTGACAATTTATAAAATGGAATATGAAGAATGGTTTGGTTATTCAGCTGTAATGGATACTCCTCGTGTTCTTCCGGACTTCTAATATCAATAATGACGTCATTACCCTGTAACACAGATACCATTTCAACCTCGGGAACTTCCCTTTCTGTTTGTTCGGCGATCTGTCTAATATCCAAATATTGTGCGTTCCACACAGCATCTTCCAACAAAGAGAAGTCAAAATTAGCTTCTTCGAGTTCAATTTTTTCTTTAATTGCTTTTACAGTAGGATTTTTAGAAATTACGCCACAAAATTCCGGCATAGATTTCGCAATATCATCCGTACCGATTTGTTTTGCCATTTCAATGATTTGTTCTTTATCGCTAGAAATTAAAGGACGCAGCACCAAACAATCTGCCGCTTCATCAATTAATCGCAAATTAGTCAAAGTCTGACTAGAAACCTGACCTAATGCTTCTCCGGTCACAATTGCCTGAATTTGAAAACGGTTTGCAACTTTACTTGCTGCTCTAACCATCATCCTTTTCAGTACTACGCCCATCTGACCGTTATCAATTTTTTCTAAGATTTCAGCCACAACTTTTTCAAAATTAATCGCAACAAAACGGACTTTATGCGAACTACCGTAACGATTCCAAATATGATATGCCATCTGTTTTACACCGATTTCGTGAGCCGCACCACCTAAATTAAAAAAACAGTAATGTACACGACAACCACGTCGTAATAACATATAACTAGAAACACCGGAATCAAAACCGCCTGAAATCAATGATAAGACATCTTCTTGTGTTCCTATCGGATAACCTCCAATTCCTTCTATACGCCCTTTGATCAACATAACGTGATCATTATCAATTTCAATTCTCACCGTTACGTCCGGATGTATAAGCTGTACTTTTGCAGATGCAATATGTTGATTCAGACCTCCCCCGATATAATGCTCTGCATCTAAAGAAGTAAATTCGTGTTTTCCTTTGCGTTTCACACGAACACAAAAAGTTTTGTTTTCCAATTTATTCCCGATATCTTCATACACAATCTGAAAAATATCTTGCAATGTAGAGAATGGCTTCTCTTCAACTTGTAAAAAATGATGAATTCCCGGAATTCGTTGTAGCAACTCTGCCAATAGAGGATATTTAGAATTATCCTTTGTTCTAACTTCTATATAATCCCAATGCTTAATTACAGCAACCTGATCATCATATTTATTCAGAACATTACGGATATTTCCTGTTAAAATTTTTATAAAGCGCTTACGTACGGAATCACTTTTAATCATGATTTCCGGAAAAAGTTTAATAATAAATTTCATATTGTTTCATTGGATTATAAAAATAAGCGCATATTCTACACGAAAAATCGAATAAGCGTAAAAAATACACCTCATTTATAAGGAAATTAGGTACAATAACAACCGTTTGAATAGATTAGGTACTATTATTGTTATGGCAAAAAAAGCACAATCATTAAATTTTGAAAATACTATGATAGAGTTGGAAAATGTTGTCCATTGTTTGGAACAGGGTGATTTACCCTTAGAAGAAGCTCTATCCCAATTTGAACAAGGTATTAAGTTAGCGAAACAGGCCCAAGAAAAGTTGTCAAATGCTGAACAACGAATACAAATTTTATTGGAAAAAAACAGCTCTGCTCCATTAACCAATTTCTCAGTATCATCACCTTCTGAAGAGATTAAAAAAGATGATGATGAGGAAAACTTTTGAAAAAAATCTTATTAGGATGGATCTTTTATGTATCAATTTTCTGAGGATTTAATTGCCTTACAACAACGCAATAATCAATTCCTACAAGAACATTTAGCACGACTGGAAAGTTCCCCAGCACCTTTAGCAGATGCAATGCGTTATAGTTTATTGCTAGGTGGCAAACGAATCCGTCCTTTTCTTGTTTATGCCACCGGAAGAATGCTAGGTGTTGATTTAACAAAGTTAGATCATATTGCTGGTGCAATCGAATGTATTCACTGCTACTCTCTTATTCACGATGACCTACCCGCAATGGATAATGACTCGTTACGTCGTAACAAACCAACTTGTCATATTGCATTTGATGAGGCAACAGCAATTCTTTCAGGTGATGCATTACAAAGTTATGCTTTTGAGCTGTTAGCAGAATCTCCTATACCAGACCGACAAAAAATTTTACAATTTCGGTTATTAGCCAATGCATCAGGAGCAGAGGGGATGTGTTTAGGACAAAGTTTAGATTTAATCTCAGAAAATAAACAGATTGATCTAATAGAGTTAGAGCGAATTCATAAAAATAAAACGGGTGCATTAATTACTGCTGCCGTTTTACTAGGATTTTATGCCTCTCCCTATTATCAAAATGAACAAATTAAACAAAAACTTATTTCATTTTCTACTGCGATTGGTTTAGCATTCCAAGTACAGGATGATATCTTAGATATTACTTCCAGTAATGAAGAGCTTGGAAAAAATGCTGGTTCAGATTTGAAGGCACATAAAAGCACTTATCCCCTATTGCTTGGTTTAGATCAAGCGAAAGAAAAAGCCTATTCACTTTATGACTCTGCGAAATCAATTTTATCTGAATTAGAGTTTGATACCTCAGCGCTAATGGCATTGGCAGAGTTCATTGTAAAACGGCGAAACTAATTTTTATGGATTAATATAATATGTCAAGTTATCCACTTTTATCACAAATCAACTCCCCAGATGATTTACGACTATTACCCAAAGAGCGGTTGCCTGAACTCTGTGAGCAACTTCGCCTTTATCTTTTAGACAGTGTCAGCCAAAGTAGTGGGCATCTCGCATCTGGTTTAGGCACTGTAGAACTTACAGTGGCATTACATTATGTTTTCAATACACCATTTGATCAATTAATTTGGGATGTTGGTCATCAAGCATACCCACATAAAATCTTGACTGGACGCAGAGACCAAATGAAAACTATCCGCCAAAAAGATGGGTTGCACCCTTTTCCTTGGCGTAGTGAAAGCCCTTTTGATGTATTAAGTGTTGGTCATTCTTCCACTTCAATCAGTGCCGGTTTAGGGATTGCCATTTCCGCACAACGAGAAAATGCAGAAAGAAAAACGATTTGTGTGATTGGTGATGGAGCAATTACTGCTGGAATGGCTTTTGAAGCGATGAATCACGCCGGAGCTTTGCATACCGATATGTTGGTGATTTTAAATGATAACGATATGTCTATTTCTGAAAATGTTGGCGCATTAAATAACCATCTTGCTCGCCTACTCTCTGGCTCTTTTTATTCTTCATTACGCGAAGGTGGCAAAAAAATCCTTTCTAGCTTACCGCCAATTAAAGAATTTGTGAAAAAAACAGAAGAACACGTAAAAGGATTTGTTTCCCCGGGGGGTACATTATTTGAAGAGCTTGGTTTTAATTATATTGGCCCAATTGATGGACATAATGTTGATGAATTGATTTCAACGTTGAAAAATATGAGAACCTTAAAAGGGCCACAATTTTTACACGTTATTACCAAAAAAGGAAAAGGATATGCTCCGGCAGAAAAAGATCCTATTGGTTTTCACGGCGTCCCTAAATTTGATCCACTTAGCGGCGAGCTACCTAAAAATAAGTCTACTCATCCAACCTACTCTTCCATTTTTGGTCAGTGGTTATGTGAAATGGCAGAGAATGATCCGAAATTAATTGGCATTACACCGGCAATGCGTGAAGGATCAGGTATGGTGCAATTTTCGCAACGTTTTCCGGATCAATATTTTGACGTGGCTATTGCCGAACAACACGCTGTTACCTTTGCCGCCGGTTTAGCTATCGGTGGATATAAACCAGTAGTAGCAATTTATTCCACTTTCTTGCAACGAGCTTATGACCAAGTCATCCACGATGTAGCTATTCAAAATTTACCTGTTTTATTTGCTATCGACCGTGCCGGAATTGTCGGTGCAGATGGGCAAACCCATCAAGGTGCATTTGATTTAAGCTATTTACGTTGCATTCCAAATTTAATTGTAATGACGCCAAGCGATGAAAATGAATGTCGCCAAATGCTCTACACCGGATACCATTGTGGACAACCTGCCGCTGTGCGCTATCCGCGTGGCAATGGAACTGGTGCAGAATTACAACCGCTACACGCTTTAGAAATAGGTAAAGCTAATCAAGTCAGAAGTGGTGAAAAAGTAGCCATTTTGAATTTCGGTACATTATTGCCGGAGGCATTACAAGTTGCTGAAAAATATCATTATGCCGTGATTGATATGCGTTTTGTTAAACCTATCGATAAAGAATGTTTAGCTAAAATCAAAGATCAATATACATTAATTGTGACTTTGGAAGAAAATGCGATACAGGGTGGTGCTGGTTCTGCTGTTCTGGAAGTCTTGGCTGAATTAGGAGGATATATGCCGCAGGTATTGCAATTAGGTTTACCCGATTATTTTATTCCTCAAGGTACACAACAAGAAATTTATCACTTATTAAAATTAGATGCAGAAGGTATTGAGGAAAAAATTCAAGAAGTATTACTAAAGGGAAAATAATGGCTTCAACTGAAAGTTATTTATATTTTGTTCTTGATCAACTAAAGGATTTAAAAACAATAACTTATAAAAAAATGATGAGGGAATATCTTCTGTATTATCAAGGTAAAGTCATTGGTGGAATTTATGACAACCGATTATTATTGAAATCCACCCCTAGTGCTACTTTATTAACAATGCATATTAAACAAGACTATCCTTATCAAGGGACAAAACCAATGTTGTTAATAGACGATAAAGATATAGAAAATCATACTTTTTTAACTGAACTTATTCAAATTATTAGTAAAGATTTGGAAAAATTACCCAACTAAATAGCAATTTAGATAATAGAATTACTATTTATTGAATGGTTTGTATAACTTGTAACTTGATTATTAGTTCGTTTAGTATGAAATATCGTTATCAGCTACTTGTTTGTTTGAAAGTTCTAATTACAAAAAATCGGCATAGTAGACAAAATT